>NZ_JASJCS010000041.1 GCF_030065885.1 Ilumatobacter sp.
GTCCGTGACCCATGTCTCCCGTGCGTCGATGGCAGTGTGGGTGAGGTGGTGGATGCGCCGCTGGCGCGCCTCGTGGAGCTCCGCGACGTGGGGGTCGGTGGGTGCGCCCCAGCGGGCGTGAGTGGCGTCGAGGGCCAGGTCGCCATACCGGCGCTCGAGTTCGCGGACTCGTTGTTCGAGCCGGTCAGCGTGGGCCTGCCGCAGACCAGGGTCGAGGGTTCGGTCGCCGTGGACAGCGTTGAGGTCCCGTTCGAGAGTCTCGATCTCGGTGGCGAGTCGTTGACGGATGCGATCGGGGTCGCATTGGTCGAGTTCGGCGTCGATCTCGGCGAGGGTTCGGGATTCGGGCGTGTCCAAGCTGAGGGCAGCCGCCTCGGCGAGCAGCGCTTCGACGTCGGGGTCGAGGGGCTGTGGCCGCCTTGCGAGGGGGTCGTGGTCGTCGCGGAGGGTGGTGAGTTGGCGGTGTTCGATGATGTGGGGCCAATGCTCGATGATCCAGTCGCGGCGGGTTTGTTGGGTGGCGTATGCGCTGCGGAGACCGTCGATGACAGCAGCCGGTTCCAGTTCCGAGTGCAGCAGCTCGTCGATGAAGCGGCTCTGGTCCGCTGGTGCGGTGGCGAAGATCTGTTCGAGCTCGTCGAGCCGATCGCCGATGGTGGCTGGGTCGAGTTCGGGGATCAGGACCGGCTCCGTGGGCCGGTAGTCGTGGAGCCAGAGGCGGGTTTCGAGGGCGCGGTCCATGTGCTTTCGCCATTCGGCGGCGAGTTCGGGGCTGTCGGGTTCGGGGCCGTAGCCGGGAACGGTTTCGGGGAGTTGGTGTCGGTCACGCCAGGTTGCGAGTTGGCGGACCTCGTCGTCGTAGACCTGGGCGCCGACGGGGTCGGCGGGACGCTGGCCGTACCAGGTGGTCAGCCAGCCCGGGGCGTGGCCGGCGAGCTCACGGAAGGAGCGTTCGACGCGCAGGCGGATCGCGGCGCGACTGAGGTGTTCATCGTCGACGCCGATTCCATGACTTGCGAGCGCGGCGGCCCATGCGTCGGCGATGTTGGCGTGGGTGGCGTGGAGCTGGGCGAGGGTTTCGGCGGCGGTGTCGGTGAGTGGGGAGGGTTCTGGGTTGTCGATGGAGAGGATTTCGCTCCAATCGAGCTGCTTCACGGCGACAGTTCCGGTCGGTGAGGTGAAGCGGATGGTGGCTCGGGCGGCGTGATCGGAGATGGCGGTGACGATGCCGACGTTGTCCCAGCCGTCGAGGGCTCGGACGCGGCCTCCGATCTGGAGGTGGGTGCGGGCGTGTTCGGCGGTGCGCAGCTCGCGCTCGAGCATGTCGGGCCGTCTGATGCCGGAGCGCTCGACGGCGGTGAGGATGTTGCGGATGTGGCGGAGGCGGGTTTCGAGGTCGGCGAGTGGTGTGGTGGTGGCGAGGTCGGCGATGTCGTCGAGGCGGTGGTGTTGGCGGAGGGTGAGGGTCTTGGCTTCGCTGCGCTGCAGGGTGTCGAGGATCTGTTCGTCGGGCCGGTCGTCGCGCTCTGACGGGAGGGGGATGGTGCCGTTGGTGTGGGCTCGTTCGACGGCGGCCTCGGCGGTGGTGGCGTAGAGGGTGGCGCCGTGGCGGGCGCGGGACATCGCCACGTAGTAGGCCTCGCGGTACATGCCGTGCGGGCCGATGACGTGGACACGGTCGCACGTGACGCCCTGGGCCTTGTGGACCGTCATGGCGTACCCGTAGGTGAGGTGCCCCGCTGTGACGTAGTCGGCCGTGAGGCGGATGCGGCGGTGGGTGTCGAGCCGGATGTCGACGGCGCCGTCCGGCCCGATCGCGGTGATGGTGGCGAGCATTCCGTTGTCGACTCGGCATGTCCGGCCGGTGTCGAGGTCGTGCTGGCCGGGGGCATTACGGGTCAGCAGGACGCGATCGCCAATCTGGATCACCAGTGCGCCGACGTGAAGCTCAGGGTCGGTGAGGTGGCCGTCGGTCTGGGCGCGGTGGCGGGCGAGGCGGTTGAGGGTCGTGGCGAGTTGGCGGGTTCCGGCGAGCAGCAGCGCTCGTTCGCCGGAGCTGTGGGTGTCCCACCAGTCGTCGATCGCGCGGGCGTGCAGGTCGTCGGGGTGGTCGATGATCACGACCCGGTCGTGGGCCATGTAGGCGTCCCAGGCGGCGCGGACGTCGCCGTGGCGTAGTTGGTCGAGCGCGGCGTGTTCCCACGTCTCGGTCTGGCGGCGGTTGATCGTCAGTTCACAGACGTGGGTACCGGCGGCGGTGACGGCTTCGGCGAACCCGCCGCCTGCTGTGATCTCGGGGAGCTGGTGATGGTCGCCGACCAGGATCACCTTCGCCCCGCGCCGGCGGCAGGTGGCGAGGAGAGTGTGGAGCTTGACGGTGCCGACCATCCCGGCCTCGTCCACGATCACCACCGTGCGCTCGTCGAGCTGCCCGGCGGCGTGGATGAGGAAGCGTTCGATGGTGAACGCCTCGACACCGGCGCCCTCGGACAGCTCGCGAGCCGCCCTACCCGTCGGCGCCGCACCGACCACCCGGAAGTCGCCCAGCGTCGGGTCGGCGAGAAGGCGACGTACGGCGTTCATGGCGTAGGTCTTCCCGGTCCCAGCCCGCCCGACCACGACCTCCACCGCGAGGCCTTGGGTGGTGACGCGGCGCACGAGATCCGCCTGGTCAGCGCCCAGGTCG
Organism: Ilumatobacter sp.; assembly: GCF_030065885.1. Taxonomy (GTDB): domain Bacteria; phylum Actinomycetota; class Acidimicrobiia; order Acidimicrobiales; family Ilumatobacteraceae; genus Ilumatobacter. Next base: position 2,687 of record NZ_JASJCS010000041.1, read on the forward strand.
GTGGCGTGGGTGGCGAGCCACTCCTCAACCGCAGCGGGGTCGAGCCGGATCGGGGAGGTCGGATACGGCGTCAGCGAAGTGATGAGGTCGCGTTCGATCGACAGCAGCCGGCGGGTGGTGTACTGCTGCTCGAACCCCGCCTCACCGGCGCCGGCTGAGGCGGGGACCAAGTCGGGGCGGGCGAGGACGGCGTTGGTGAGTTGCTCGATCACCCGCACCGATCCCCCGCCACGTAGCTGGGCAGTGACTTCGGACTGCACCTGATGCCGAGTCACCACCCCATCCCGGTTGAGGAGATGGTTGGCGATCCTCGACGCGAACACGTCGATCGACACGCGCACCTCGGCCAGCTCCCCAGTGCCCGGATCAGGCAAGGCGACCAACGCGCCCTGGTCCGGATCGAGTACCGCCGCCCGATCGGGGCGGCCTGCAGCGAGGAGGGCGTCGATATCAGCGGGGCCGAAGCCGACCGCGGCAGCCTCATCCTGCCACCGCTCATCCAGCGTCGCCGTGTCGACCACGGTCTTCGCCGCCCGGGTAGCCAAGGCTGCCGCGTTGCCGGCCTCCAGCCCACTCGCACCTTGGCGTTCGAGCTCGTCTTCGATCTCGTGGCGTCGCTTCGAGAACAGCTCCAGAACACGGTCCGGGACGCCGGCGATGTCCGCCATGTCGTTGCGGGCCGGTCGCCACTCGACACCAAGGCGGCGTGACAGTTCGTCTCGCAGCACCGTCTGGTACAGCGCGCCAGCGGCCCGCGCCGACCGGTACAGCGCCTGACCATCCAGCGCCGTCCAGCGCCCGTCGGGCCCTCGGGCGATGTTCGCGACGAGCACGTGCGAGTGCAGCTGCGGGTCACCCGCCCGCGAGACCCGATGCCGGAATGCGGCCGCCACGAACCCTGCAGCTCGCATCCGCCGACACCCCGACCCAGATCCGGTGACCATCCGGTTGTTCGACCCGCGACGCACGAAGCACGCCTCGCGCTCCAACCACGCAAGCGCGTCGGCGACAGCGGTCTGGTGGGCGTCGACCACAGCGGCGCGCACGATCGGATCCCCCAGCGCATACACCACCGACACCGACTTTGGTGCCGAGAACGTCATGTCGAACCCGGGCACGCGCCCTTTCCACGTGCGCAGCTGCTGCCCATTCGGCGACAGCCCGGTGCCCGGCGCGAGTCCAGCCAGGACGGCGTGAAGATCGTCCGCAGCCACTGCGCCGGCCAGCCCGAGCGTCGCGGTGCCGATGCCGAGCCACTCCCCCGCCGACTCACCGGCGCCGGTGTAGTAGTCGTCCAACCCGCGAGCGACCTGCTCGAGGTAGTAGGACTCAGCCCCGACACGCAGCTTCCAGATCGACAACATCGCACCCGGCAACGACCGCGCCGAGCCCGGTCTGTTACGTCGGGGAACGTTCCCGCGAAGGCCCGCTCACACCTTGGTGCAACTGTGTGGCAAACGAATCGCGATTCGTTTGCTTTCACCGCTGATCAACCGGGGGTCGGAGCTTCGGGCGGGTCGGAAGTTCGCGCTTCGGCGAGCGTCCCCGCGTGATGCGATTGACGCCGGGACTCGGTCGTCGTCCCGCTCGCGTCGGCATGAGCGACTGTGGGATCACCGAACGAGCTCGTGCAGCTGATTCAAAGCGCTGCGCACAGCGGAGAACGACTGAGGGAGATCCTCCAGGATCCGGGCGATCGCGTCCTGCCGGCGGGCCGTGCCCCCTCTCTCCTATGTCAAGCGACGTGTGCGGCGGGGTGTTCTCGAGCGCTGGCAGCGTCGGCGAGCATCGCTCGGAACACGACGTCTGAGAGTCGTCGTTTCAGCGACCGGAGGGCTTCCTTGCCGGTGGCGCCGACCTCGGTTCGACGGCGGAGGAACGCGATCGCGTCGGGGTGTGATCGTGCTTGGGTCAGCGCGATTCGGTGGATCGCGGCGTTGAGTTGTCGGTTGCCAGCGCGGCTGAGCCGGTGACGGTCGCTATTGCCGGACCAGACCGGTGTCGGAGCGGTGCCGTTGTGGCGGGCGAACGCGTGCTGGGACTTGAAGCGTTCGATGCCGGCGACTTCGCCGACGAGCTTGGCCGCTGCGAGCGGTCCGACCCCATGGACCTGGCGCAGGCACGGCGCCGTCGACTTCGTCCGCTGCTCGAGCTCGATTCGCAGACTGTTGATATCGACGGTGAGCTGGCGGATGCGCTCGACGAGATCGGCGGCGATGCGAGCGATCACGGTGTCGATGTCCGCCAGACGCTCGGCGGCGATGGCGAGGTGCTCGAACGTGGTGAGCGTGCGCAGGTCAGGCTCCCACGTCGGGTCGATCTCATGCAGGTGCCAGCGGAGCCGGTTGATGTGCCTCGTGCGCTCGGCTACCAGGTCTTCTCGGTGATCGACGAGCAGACGGAGTTCTCTGGATTCTTCGTCGAGATGGGCGGTCGGCAGGTCGGGTTCACGTAGGGCTGCGCGTGCGACGGCGAGCGCGTCGATCGGGTCGGACTTGCCGTAGGTGCGCGCCGAGTCCCGGGAGTGCGCCATCAACTTCGGTGCACCCGCACGATCCGCTCCCCAGCGGCGAGCATGTCGCGCTCGAGTCGTCGGGACAGATGACGGCAGTCCTCGACCGCCCAGCAACGATCGTCGCCGAACTGATCGGCCCAACGGATGATCGCCAGGTGGTCTGCGGTGGTGGTCGCCCTGGTGGTCCTCGTGCCGAGTTGTCGACCGAGGTGGTCGACGGCGACGACGGTGTGGGTGCGCTTGTGCGCATCGATGCCGAGCGTGATCATGGTCCTGTTGCCTTTCAGTGGTTGAACGGTGACAGGACCGGTCGGCGGGCACACCTCAGTGGGGGCGATGCCACGCTCCTATCAAGCCACGCCGGCCGGTCCGCATCGTGCTGCTGGCCGCAAGACGGGGCCTGGCCACCGAAGGGCATGGCGTGGTTGAGCGAGCCAGCTGCACGACGATCAGCATCACACTGACCCCGGCATCATCACACTGAGCGGCGTGGTGGAAGTAGGTCTTTGACCCTTGGCTTCGTCGGCCGATGTTAGGCGGCCGGGAGTTCGGGGTTCTCGGTGGTGGTCACCTCCTCGGGGTCGGCGTCGATGAGAGCCATGGATTCCTCGGAAAGGTAGCGGCGTTCGGCGACGGCCCATTCGTCGTGTTGTTCCAACAGGACGGCGCCGACGAGGCGGACCACTGAGGCGTCGTCGGGGAAGATCCCCACGACGTTCGAGCGTCGTTTGAGCTCTTTGTTGATCCGCACGAGCGGGTTCGTCGAGGCGATCTTGCGCCAGTGCGCGCGTGGGAACGCGGCGAACGCGGTGACGTCGCCTTCGGCTGAGGCGAGGATCTCGGCGGCAATCGGGAACCGGGGTTCGAGCATGGTGACGACGTCGTGGAGATGGGTGCGGATCGCGGCCGGGTCGGGTTGGGCGTAGATCGTGCGCACCGTCGCGGCGACCATGTCTTTGTGCGCGGCGTTGACCGTGGCCAACACGTTGCGAGCAAGATGCACCTTGCAGCGCTGCCATGACGCTCCGGCGAACACGCGGGCGACCGCGGCTTTCAAGCCGGCGTGGGCGTCGGAGATGACCAGGCGCACGCCGTCGAGGCCGCGGTCGCGCAGCGTGCGCAAGAATGCGGTCCAGAACACCTCGTCTTCGGAGTCGCCGACGTCGAGACCGAGGACTTCCCGGTTCCCGTCGGCGGTGACGGCGGTGGCGACCACGACCGCGCGGGACACGATGCGGTGGTTGTTGCGGGCCTTGATGTAGGTCGCGTCCAAGTAGACGTAGGGCATCGCAATGTGATCGAGAGGTCGGGTTCGGAACACGGCAACTTCGTCGTCGATGCCCTTGCAGATCCGTGACACGGTCGACTTCGACACGCCTGACTCGCAGCCCAACGCCCGCACGAGATCGTCGACTTTCCGTGTGCTGGTGCCGGTGATGTAGGCGGTCATGATCACCGCCCACAACGCCTGATCGACCCGCCGGCGCGGTTCGAGCAGCGACGGGAAGAACGACCCGACACGCAGTTTCGGGATCCGCAGCTCGATGTCACCAGCCGGCGTCGACAGAGTGCGCTGCCGGGCGCCGTTGCGATGGTTCGTTCGAGTATCGGTGCGTTCGTGGAGCTCGGCGCCGATCGTGGCGGTCAGCTCGGCGTCGATCAGATCCTGCATCCCGCGTTCGAGCAGCAATCGAAACAGATCCTTGCTGTCGCCGTCGCCGAGCTGCGCGACGAGGTCGTCGAAGCGGGCATCATCATGGTGGGTCATCGCGTGTTCATCCTTCTCAGTGAGTGCTTTCGCAGGTCTCACCAAGGGTCACGCGATGGCCCACCTCACCGGGTGGACCACCTCGGCTACTTCCACCACCTCACTCAGTGTCATGTTGGTGTGGTCAGGCGATCATCAGATGGGCTGACCAGTTCGGCGACGTTCGTTGTTGGGCCGTCGAGGACTGCCGTCATCTCTCTCGACGGCTCGAGCGCGACATGCTTGCCGCTGGGGAGCGGATCGTGCGGGTGCCACCGAAGTTGATGGCCCACTCGCGTGATTCGGCGCGCACCTACGGCAAGTCCGACCCGATCGATGCGCTCGCGGTCGCCCGGGCAGCGTTGCGTGAACCGGACCTGCCGATCGCTCATCTCGACGACGTAGCACGCGAGCTCCGTCTGCTCGTCGATCACCGAGAAGACCTGGTAGCGGAGCGAACACGGCACATCAACCGGCTCCGCTGGCACCTCCATGAGATCGACCCGGCATGGGATCCGGACCTGCGCGCACTGACCACGTTCAAGCACCTCGACATCGCCGCTGGCCGCCTGGCGACGCTCGACTCGGTGATTGCTCGGATCGCCAGCGACCTCGTCGAGCGCATCCGTCAGCTCACCGTCGACATCAACGACCTGCGCGTCGAACTCGAGGCCCGCACCGAGACATCCGCTCCGAACCTACGTCAGATCCACGGCATCGGCCCACTGGCCTCAGCGAAACTGATCGGTGAGGTCGCCGGGATCGGCCGCTTCCGATCCCGACACGCATTCGCTCGCCACAATGGCACCGCACCGACGCCGGTCTGGTCCGGACACCCGGATCGTCACCGGCTGAGCCGCGCCGGCAACCGACAGATCAACGCTGCGATCCACCGGATCGCCCTCACCCAAGCCCGATCACACCCCGCCGCGCGGGCGTTCCTCGAGCGCCGCGCCGATCAGGGCGCCACCCGCAAAGAAGCAATCCGGTCACTGAAGCGACGCCTCTCCGACGTCGTCTACCGAGCCATGCTCGCCGACGCCAACACTGCCCAACGTCACGCTGCCGTCCTGGCTGCTTGACATAGGAGAGAGGGGACGCCAACTGTGGCGGCGCACCAGCTCGTCACATGTCACCAGCAGCTCCGCAACCTGCCCAGGCGCCAGCGACGACATCGCATGCGATCTCCGAAGCGGCTCGATTTCGTGGCCCTCCAGCACGACCGGAGCATCGCGCGATCGAACGCGCGTTCGCAAGCCTGCGGCTCGACCTGCCGTGGCGTAACAGACTTGGTTCTCGAGGATCGTTCCCTCCCACCGACGGCGCGCTCCCGTCGGACCGACCAGCCGAGCAGGGAACGTGTACGTTGTGGCCGACACCTCCACCCCACCCACCGAGGTGCTGATCACCATCGAAGACGCGAGCCGACGACTTGCGCTGAGCCGCTCGAAGATCTACCAACTCATGGCCGCCGGCGAGCTCACTCCCATTCGAATTGGCCGATCCTGCCGACTGCTCGCCCAAGAGGTTGCTGAGCTGCCCTATCGGTACGCGGCCGACCATCGCGTGTGACGACGCGCCTGCCTACGCCTGGGCTCCGGCGATAGTCCCGGTGGCGAGAGCGGGCTCATCTGTCGCAAGGTCTCAATGCGACACCCCTCTGAGAGGATGAACGCATGGGAACTCCGTTCAAAGTCGTCCAAGGCCGCCTCGACGAGTCCGCTCTGAACCTCTTCGACCGAATGGCGCAACTGCATCTCGCCGCCGTATCCGGGGCCACGCAGGAGTTCATCTGGATGCGCACGAGGACCATGGCAGGAGACGGCCAGCAGCTCCTATGGCTGGGGGACGGGAATCGTGGCCGGACACAGGTCGAGTTCACTGGCAACGACCTCCAGGACTTAATCGACGCCAGCCTGGTTCGCCGAGCCCGGAACAGTGACCGGAACAACTACCGTATCCCAAGCGATGGCGTCCGCTTCTACAGATGGCGGATGGTTCAATCGGGAGGATCCTCCATCGAGCAGGTCGAGTCTGCGGTGCGGTCTTCGCTAGAGGATCCCGCCCAGCTGGCGCTTCGCCACCCTGAGGCCTCGCGCCATCTTTCCTCGGCGTTTGACAAGCTGTGGACGGAGTCGCGCGACGACAACACAATGATCGAAATTGGGGGCTCGTTGCGGTCGGCGATAACTGCGATGACGGCCGACCTCGTTGGACACGACACCTCACCGGAGAAGGTCGTCACCGCGCTCGAACCGTGGCTCAAGGAACCGAACCGCCTCCCTCCCCGCCAGCCTGAACTCTTGACTTCCCTTCTCGACTGGACCGTCCGATGCTGCCAACGGATTCACCACCTACACGACGAACGGGCTCGTGGCGCGCCCGATCCGGACTGGAGCGAGCTAAGGCGAACGGCGTTCCTGACGTCGTTGCTGTGTTACGAACTGGATCGATTGACGCCCGACTGAGGACGGATCAGTCGGTGTCGGTGTGCAGGCCGCAGCACTGAGGCGCCCCGCCAGAGTCCGAGCAGCTCCTCCGCTCGCTCGTGAGACGCTCGGTCGGGACTGTCAGATCCGCGGTGTAACTGGTCTGGCCTGAAACGCTGAGCGGTTCGCTCGGCGGGAAGGACAGACGACCATGACGAACCATGATGTGGCGGTGGCGACACCGTCCGACGACACGAGCGAGGAGCGGCCGGATCAGACGCTGGCCGAGCAGCTCGTCGAGCAAGCACGAGCTGACGGCAAGAGCCTCGTCGGTCCCGACGGCCTGCTGTCGGATCTGACCAAGCAGGTCCTCGAGACCGGCCTCGAAGTGGAGATGGAAGAACACCTCGGCTATCCGAAACACGCCTCAGCGGGCCGCGACGGTGGCAACAGCCGCAATGGCACCCGGTCGAAGCAGGTGATCACCGAGGTCGGCCCGGTCGACATCGACGTGCCCCGTGATCGCGACGGCAGCTTCGAGCCCAAGACGGTCCGCAAGAACCAGCGCCGGCTCGACGGCGTCGACTCGATGGTGATCTCCCTCACCGCCAAAGGGCTGACGACCGGTGAGATCGAAGCCCACCTCGCCGAGGTCTACTCGACGGAGATCTCGCGGGAGACGATCTCGAAGATCACCGACCGGGTGCTCGACGAGCTCGCCGACTGGCAGAACCGACCGCTGGACCGGGTGTATCCGGTCATCTTCATCGACGCGATCGCCGTCAAGATCCGCGACGGCCAAGTCGCGAACCGGCCCGTGTACGCGGCGATCGGCGTGAGCGTTGATGGCAAACGCGACATCCTCGGCCTATGGGTCGGCACCGGCGGTGAGGGTGCGAAGTGCTGGCTGCAGGTGCTGACCGAGATCAAGAACCGCGGCGTCGACGACGCCTGCATCGTGGTGTGCGACGGACTGAAAGGTCTGCCGGAATCGATCGAAGCAACCTGGCCGCTGGCGGTCGTGCAGACCTGTGTGCTGCACCTGATCCGCAACACGTTCCGGCTCGCCAGTCGGGCGGACTGGGACAAGATGGCCAAGGACCTTCGACCGGTCTACACCGCCGTCAACGAGGCCGACGCCCAGGCCCGGCTCGATGAGTTCCACGACCGATGGGGCGACAAGTATCCAGCGATCCGCACGCTGTGGGCGAACGCGTGGTCGGAGTTCGTGCCGTTCCTCGACTACTCGCCCGAGATCCGGCGAGTGATCTATTCGACGAACGCCATCGAGTCGTTGAACGCCCGATTCAGGCGAGCGACCCGAGCGCGCGGGCACTTCCCGAACGAGCAAGCCGCGCTGAAGTGCCTCTACCTCGTCGTGCGGTCGCTTGACCCGAAAGGCACCGGCCAGGAACGCTGGATGAACCGCTGGAAGCCGGCACTCAACGCGTTCGCGATCACCTTCGAAGGGCGCCTCTTCTGAGGCCCTACGATCCCCAACAACAATGACCAGCCAGATCAGTTACACCAACGATCTGACAGTCCCCCGCAGTCGCGTCGACCCTTGTTGGTGTGCTTGCGCTGCTGCTCTAGCGAACTCGGGGTGACCCACAATGCCGAAGTCATCGAGTGGCACCTCTTGGAGACGTACGACTGACGGTGGCCGAGACCGTGTCCCTCGTCCGGCTGGTACAACCACCGACGCCGCCACGCCGCCGCGTACACGAGGAGCCCCGCCCGCTATGAACAGATCTACGAGGAGGCTCACGTTGTACAGGACGGCATCTCACGTGCCGAAGCCGAACCAAGTGATGCGAGCAGCGTCTCGATCGCTGGATGTGGCAAGGGTTGCCCGGTTCGCGACGCTCGGGGCCTTCAGACACGTCCACGCCTCGGCCGGGACGATGACCGGATGAAGCGCCAAGCACGACAACCCATTAGTCGCCTCCCGTGGTACCAGCCTGGGGCGCCCGATGTTGCACCGCCGGGCCGAGCGTCCGAATGAGAACGCCAACCGGACAGCCCCGAACGGCGCACGGCGTCTGATCCGGCGTGTCTCAGATAGCTGGTACGCAGAGATTCTCAAGGAGGGAGGGCTATTCGTGCGCCTCTCCGATCCGTCGTGAATGCCAGACGCCACACCGAATCAGCCGACGACAGCGAATCGGGGCAGTCGGCCGAACACTCTCCAGAGCCACGCGAACTGAACGCGTACCAAACGCGTACCAGACAAGACGAAAGCCCTGGCGGCGACTCGGGAATGTCGTCTGACCAGGGCCTTTGTGGTGGGCGTACGAGGAATCGAACCTCGGACCTCCACCGTGTCATGGTGGCGCTCTAACCAACTGAGCCATACGCCCGTAGCGGGCTCGTACGCTACCAGCCATGCCGTCGGGCTCCCACCCCGGATCCGCTGCGCTCGATGAGGTGGCACTCATCGACGTCGAGCCCCTGCTGGCGGGCGGCGACGGCGTCGACGAGGTCGCTGCCCAGATCGATCGAGCGTGCCGCGACCTCGGCTTCTTCCGCATCGTCGGCCACGGCGTGCAGCCAGGTCTGCTGACGGCACTCGACACCGCCGCCCGGGCGTTCTTCGAGCAACCCGACGTCGACAAGGAGCGATTCACCATGCTGCGCGCCGGTTCGGCCTGGCGCGGCTGGTTCCCCGTTCGCGGCGAGATCACCTCGGGGCGGCCGGACCGCAAGGAGGGGCTCTACGTCGGGATCGAGCACCCACCGGACCACCCGCGCGTCGTGACTGGCACCCCCCTCCACGGCGCGAACCTGTTCCCGCCCGGCGACCTCGGCCCCGCCACGATGGCATGGATCGAGGCGCTGATGCCTCTCGCCGCGACGCTGACGAGGGGCATCGCCGTCGGCCTCGGGCTGCACGCCGAATGGTTCGATCGGCACCTGACCGCCGATCCGACCGTGCTGTTCCGGATCTTCCACTACCCGGCGCTGCCCGACAACGCGACGGCTGTCGAGTGGGGCGTGGGCGAGCACACCGACTACGGGCTCCTGACGCTGCTCGCCCAGGACGAAGCAGGCGGTCTCGAGGTTCGCACGCCCGACGGCCGGTGGATCGCGGTGCCGGCCGAGCCGGGCGCGATCGTGTGCAACATCGGCGACATGCTCGATCGGCTCACCGAGGGTCGCTACCGGTCGACGCCGCACCGGGTTCGCAACACGAGCGGTCGGAGCCGGCTCTCGTTCCCGTTCTTCTACGACCCGTCCTGGGACGCGACGGTGACGCCACTCCCGCTCGACGGATCGCCGCCGGCCGACGACGCCGCTCGCCGCTGGGACGGCGCCAGCGTGCACGCCTGGGACGGCACCTACGGCGAGTACCTCACCGCCAAGGTCGCCAGGGTGTTCCCCGAGCTCTTCGACACCGTCACCGACTGACGTCGCGAGTTGTGTCTGACACAACTTGCGACGTCAGTGGAGGTGGAGGCTGATCTCGTTGGCCATCAGGCGGCCCGACCGGGTGAGCACCCATCGATCGCCCTGTTGCTCGACCAGTCCCGGGAACGCGTCGCCGTCGAGCGCGTCGAGCGGTACGCCGTGTCGCATCCGGAGCAGGAGCTCGTGGCGCTCGAACCGGCGGGTCGCCTCGTCGAGCTCCTCCCCTGCCGCCTCGGTCGGCTCGCCCGCCGCTACCAGGTCGATGTAGCGATCGGGCGTCCGGACGTTCCACCACCGACGTCCGTCGTGGTGCGAGTGAGCGGCGCACCCGAAGCCCCGGTAGTCCTGCTGCAGCCAGTAGAGCACGTTGTGCCGGCACTCGTGTCCGGGCACCGCCCAGTTGGAGATCTCGTAGTTCTCGAGCCCGGCTGCGGTGAGGAGCTCGTCGACGATCTCGTACTTGTCGGCCTGGTCGTCGTCGTCGGGGTGGCGGTCAGGCTGCTCCGCGAGCGGCGTGCCCGGCTCGACGGTCAGGCCGTACGCCGAGACATGGGGCGGTTCGAGCGCGACGACCGCCTCGACGGTGCTGCGCCAGTCGTCGATCGACTCGCCGGCCGCGCCGTAGATCACGTCCAGGTTGAACGTCGGGAGCCCGACCGCCCGGACAGCCGCGACAGCGCGCTCGACGTTGCGCCGGTCATGGCGCCGGCCCAGCGCGCCGAGCACGTGTGACGCCATCGACTGGACGCCGATGCTGACGCGAGTGACGCCAGCGGCGGCATATGCGGCCAGCAGCTCCTCGGTGACATCGTCGGGATTGCACTCGACGGTGACCTCGGCGCGCTCGGTGACGGGGATCGCGGTGATCAGTGCTGCGAGCGCCTGACCGTCGATCGTCGAGGGCGTGCCACCGCCGACGAAGACGCTCGTTGCGGTCGGCATGCCGTCGGTGACCGCACCGTCGATGTCGGCCCCGAGCGCGCGGAGGTAGGCGTCGGTCAGGTGATGACGATCCGTCCAGGTTGCGAACGCGCAGTAGTCGCACTTCGACGCGCAGAACGGGATGTGCAGGTACACACCGAACGGGGGCGACGAATCGTCGGCGGCCGGCATCCGCTCAGTGAAGCAGGATCCGGCGGCAGCGGGACGCGAGAGCGCTCCCAGGCTCAGGCAGGACGGAACACGAGGTCGAGCGCCTCGAGGCGCAACGCGACCTGGTCGACGGGGATGTCGAGCATCGCGGCAATGGCCCGCCGGTCGTCCTGCCGGATGGTGAGCACCCGACCGTTGAAGTCCTGGCGCTGGACCTGGATCATGCGCAGGAACCGGGTGAGCATCTCGAACGGTGCGCCCGACAGCTGGGTGAGCTTCAAGATGTCGATCGCCAGCTTGGGCTTCGGCCCGTCACCGTCCTCGGCGGCGCCGGGGTCGCGCTCGTTGCGCGGCAGCAGCTGGTCGACCGGCACCCGGTAGAACTGCGCGAGTCGGTCGAGGCGGGGCAGCGAGAGCGCTCGCTCGCCGCGCTCGTACGCGCCGAGCACCGACGCCTTGAACTCCTGCTCGGACTGGGCTTCGACGTCGTGCAGCGACAGTCGCTTCTGCTTGCGAATCGCGCGCAGTCGCTCGCCCACCTGCACGCTGTAACCGGCGTCGTCCAGTTCCTGATCGGTGTCCACCTCAGCTCCTCACAGACGTCTCGTGGTCTGCCGGCATCGTACTCCGTTTGACATCACACCGTGACGAAATGGCCACTTCAACACCGAGATTTTCACTGTACGTGACCAAGAACGCGCGCCGCGACTGTTATCGCGGCCGTCTCCACACGCAGCACGGACGCTCCGAGACCGACTCGACCGGCTGCGCGGTCGAGTTCGGACGACGACCAGCCACCCTCCGGGCCGATCGCGATGGAGCGATCGGCACGACCGAGCGGACGACCCCCGTGATCAGCCGCGATGGCAGATGAAAGAAATTCCTTCGCGCCGATCGGCCCCTCCACCACCGGCAGCCACACCTGACGTGACTGCTGCAGCGCCTCGCCCGCCACCCGGACCAGGCGGTCGACGTGCCTTGCGGCGCGCTCCCCCGACCACCGCACGATCGACCGTTCGGCATGCAGCAGCACGATGCGATCGACGCCGAGCTCGGTGAGCTTCTGCACGATCCACTCGGGGCGATCGTGCTTGGGGACCGCGAACGCGATCGTCACCGGTTCGGCGCGGGCATCGACGCAGCCGACTTCGCCGGTGGGCTCGATCACGCCACCCGACATCGCACACGTGCGCCACCGGCCGCAACCATCGGTGATGGTGACCACCTCGCCGTCGCGGAGCCGCAGCACGCGATTCAGGTGATGGGATGTGGCGTCGTCGAGGACCGGTGTGGCGACGTCGCCGACGAGCACGTGTGCGGCCGCCCGCCGAAGCACCTCGGCGGCCGCCGGCGTCACGAGAACGCTGACTTGATCTTCGAGAACAAGCTGCTCCCCGCCTCGCCGACCTCCTCGCCGCGGCCCTCGGCGAAGGTCCGCAGCAGATCGGCTTCGTCGGAGGTCAGCTTGGTCGGCACCTCGACGTCGACGACCGCACGGAGATCGCCGCGCCCTCGGCCGTGCAGCCGCGGCACGCCACGCCCGCGCAACACGAACTGATGGCCCGGCTGCGTGCCGGCCGGCACGACGAGGTCCTCGTCGCCGTCGAGGGTGGCGAGGGCGATCTTGGTGCCGAGCGCGGCCTGGGCGATGGAGATCGGCACATCGGTCACCAGATCGTCGTCCTCGCGCCGGTACCGGTCGTGCGGTCGCACCCGCAGGTGCACGTAGAGGTCGCCCGGCGACCCGCCCCGCGGACCGACGGCGCCGCGACGGGTCAGCCGCAGCGTCGAACCGTCGACGACGCCGGCCGGCACGTCGACGTGGTACGTCTTGTCGGTCGTCACCCGGCCCTCGCCCCGGCACGTCTTGCACGGCGTGGTGATGACCTCGCCGAGGCCACCGCAGCGCGGGCAGGGGCTCGACGAGACCATCTGGCCGAGCACGCTCTGACGGACCCGTCGGACCTGACCCGACCCGTTGCACTCGGAACACGTGACCGGCTTGGTGTTCTCACCAGCACCGCTGCCGTCGCAGTCGTCGCAGGCCTGCGGCAGCTTGAGCTCGACGGGGATCTGATCGCCGAACACGGACTGTTCGAACGTGATCGCCACCGACACCTCCATGTCCTGACCGCGCGGTGGGCCACTGGGCCCCCGCCGGCCGCCACCGAACGGACCGCCGCCACCGCCGCCGAAGAACGCGTCGAAGATGTCGCCGAGACCGCCGCCGAAGAGGTCGTCCATGTTCGGACCGCCGGCACCGCCGACGCCGGCCTCGCCGAACTGGTCGTAGCGGGCGCGTTGCTGGTCGTCGGACAGCACCGCATAGGCCTTCGACAGCTCTTTGAACTGCTCGGCGGCTTGAGGATCGTCGGGGTTCGCGTCGGGATGCAGGTCGCGGGCGCGCCGCCGGTAGGCCTTCTTGATCTCGTCGGCGCTCGCCGTCCGTGAGACGCCGAGCAGTTCGTAGTAGTCGGCAGCCACCTCAGGCCTCTCCGAGTCGTCGGCCGAGACGGTCGCTCACGATGTCGACGGTCGCCAGGGCCTGCGGGTAGTTCATGCGGGTGGGGCCGAGCACGCCGACCGACCCCAGGTGTTCGCCGTCGACGACCACCGGTGCCACGACGACCGAACACGCGGAGAGCGGCTCGACGCCGTGCTCGACGCCGATCGCGACGGACATGCCACGATCGACGATGTCGCGGACGAGCGACACGACCACGAACTGCTGCTCGAGCGTGTGCAGCACCTCGCGCACCACCTCGACGGCGTCGAACGAGTCGGCCACCGAGGACGCGCCGCCGACGTAGACGTGATCGTCGTCGGAGGCCTGCCGCAGCGCAACGACGGCCGAGTCGCAGACCGCGTCGACGCTCGCTTCGCCGGTGGCGGTGACGTCGGCGAGCGCAGCCAGCGTCTCGTCGGTGAGCGCAGCAGCCAGGTGCACGCCGGCCGCCGCGAGCGCCGCATCGGACACGCTCTCGTCGACCTCGATGACCTCGTTCTCGACGCTGCCGTTGCCGAAGACCAGCACGACCGTCGCAGCGTTCGACGACAGCCGCACGATCTGCACGCTCCGGATGGCGATGGCCTCGGCCTTCGGCCCGAGCACGACCGCCGCGTTGTTGGTCAGCTTGGTGAGCAGGTCGGACGTCTGGTGGAGCATCTCTTCGAGGCGCCCGTGCGCGGCTTCGAAGAACGCCCCGACCTCGCGGGTCGTCGCTGCGTCGACACGGCCGGGCTGGGCGAGATGATCGACGAAGAAGCGGTATCCCTTGTCGGTCGGCACGCGGCCGGCCGACGTGTGCGGCTGCACGAGGAAGCCCTCGTGTTCGAGCACCGCCATCTCGTTGCGAACGGTCGCCGACGAGACGCCGACGCCGGACGCGCCGGCGATGTGCGACGACCCGACGGGCTGCGCCGTGGCGATGTACTCCTGCACGATGGCGCTGAGAATGGCGGTCTTGCGATCGTCCAGCATCTTGGCAATCGAGGATACCGAGTGCCAGGGCCCGGCGCTGCGTCTGGTGAGCCGACCCGAACCCCCACCGCGAATGCGGGCGCCAGGGCCCATACTGGTGCCGCCATGGCGACGCCCGACGACGACCGTTCCACCTCCACGAGCGACACGAGCGACACGAGCGACGCGACCGCCACGACCGCCACGACCTCCACGACCGGCGACGGCGCGACGAGCACCGACTTCGTGCGTGAGCTGGTGCAGCGCGACCTCGACGAGGGCACGTTCGGCGGTCGCGTCCAGACCCGGTTCCCTCCCGAGCCCAACGGCTACCTCCACATCGGACATGCGAAGGCGATCACGCTCGACTTCGAGCTGGCGAAGGAGTTCGGTGGCATCTGCAAGCTGCGCTTCGACGACACCAACCCCGAGACCGAGGAGGTCTCGTATGTCGAGGGGATCCTCGCCGACCTCGCGTGGCTCGGCTACGGGGTCGACGACCCCGTCTACGCCAGTGATTACTTCGGGCAGCTCTACGACTGGGCCGAGTACCTGATCACCGAGGGCAAGGCCTACGTCGACGACCAGGATTCCGAGACGATCCGTGAGCAGCGCGGCGGCTACGGCAACCCCGGCGTCGAGTCGCCGTACCGCGATCGCCCGCCGGCCGAGAGCCTCGATCTGTTCCGCCGGATGCGAGCCGGCGAGTTCCCCGACGGATCGCGGGTGCTGCGTGCGAGGATCGACATGCAGCACGAGAACATGCAGCTGCGCGACCCGGTGATGTACCGGATCCGGCGCGGCCACCACCACCGCACGCACGACGCGTGGGTGATCTACCCGACGTACGACTGGGCGCACGGGCAGAGCGACGCGATCGAGGGCACGACGCATTCGCTGTGCACGCTGGAGTTCGACAGCAATCGACCGCTGTACGACTGGTACCTCGAGCAGCTGCCGCTCCCCGGCGACCAGCCGCGCCAGACCGAGTTCGCACGACTCGAACTGACCCACACGGTCACGTCGAAGCGCAAGCTCGCAAAGCTCGTCGCCGACGGCATCGTCGACGGGTGGGACGACCCGCGCATGCCGACGCTGCGCGGCATGCGCCGGCGCGGCTACCCGGCGTCGGCGATCCGCGACTTCTGCGGGTTCATCGGCGTCGCCCGCACCAACAGCCGCCACCAGATCGAGCTGTTCGAGTCGTTCGTGCGCACCGAGCTGAACCGCACCGCACAGCGGCGGATGGCGGTGCTGCGCCCCCTCCGGCTGAGCATCACGAACTGGCCCACCGACGACGACGGCAACGCGGTCGTCGAGCACTTCCAGGTGGCGAACAACCCCGAGAACGAGGCCGACGGCACCCGGGAGGTCGCGTTCGGCGGCGAGTTGTGGATCGACCGCGACGACTTCATGGTCGACCCGCCGAAGAAGTTCTTCCGGCTGGCGCCGGGTCGCGAGGTACGGCTGCGCGGCGCGTACTTCGTGACCGCCTCGGGCTACGAGACCGACGACGAGGGCAACGTCACCGTCGTGCACGCGACCTACGATCCCGAGACGAAGGGTGGCTCGGCGCCCGACGGCCGCAAGGTGAAGTCGACGATGCACTGGGTGTCGGCGGCTCATGCGGTGCCGGCGACCGTGGCGCTCTACGAGCGCCTCTTCGCCGCCGAGGTGCCCGGCGAGGCGACCGGTGACCCGCTCGACGACGTCGACACCGACTCCCGCGAGCTGCTGACCGACTGCCGGGTCGAGGCCGCGCTGGCCGACACGGCGCCCGGCGAGGTCGTGCAGTTCGAGCGGCTCGGCTACTTCGCCCACGACCCCCGCGAGCCGATGCTGTTCCACCGCACCGTCGGCCTCCGCGACGAGTGGGCCAACATCCAGAAGCGCCAGGGCTGACACGGGCCGAGATGGCGGCTCCCGCCGGCTTTGAGTGGACGGTTCGCCGGAACGGTGAGGTCGTGATCACGCATCATGGGCGCCGGGCGAGCGTGCTGCGCGGGCGCGCCGCCGAGCGCCTCCTCGAACGACTCGGCCGCGCCGCCGACGAGGCTCAGCAACAACACGTCCTCGCTCGCGCAACGGGCAACTACCGCCGCGGGAACGAACGTCGCTGAACGCTCACCCGACACGTCGCGAGTTGTGTCAGACACAACTCGCGACGTGTCAACGCTCGGCGGTGGCGATCAAGGCCGGCGACGGGAAGCTGACCCGCCCGGCCGCATCGGTGAAGCTGCTCCACCTGCCCTCCGCCTCGGCGAGGAACCGGGCGTACATCTCGTCGTCGATCGACTCCGAGGCCGTCCAGCCCCGGAGCTCGGTGTGCACCCACGCCTCGATCGAGGGAAAGGTCGCCGATCGCACCTCACGTTCGACGCTGACGTCCGGGAACGAGCTCGCGAGCAGCCCGGCCAAGGTGTCTTCGTCGCCGACCGTGAACGGCACCCGTACCCCCTCGGCGATCTCTGCGCCGAACAGCTCGTCGAGCAGAGCGTGCATCGCCGAGTACCCGGCGTTCTGATCGAGATCGGCCCACGTGACGGCGGCCAGCCGCCCGCCCGAACGGAGGACCCGAGCCATCTCCGCTGCGCCAGCAACGGGATCTGCCAGGAACATCAAGGAGAACTGGGCGATCACGGCATCAGCGACGGCGTCGTCGACCGGCAACGCCTCGGCGGCGCCCATCCGCCAGTCGATGTCGGGCGCCAGGCGGGCGGCGACTGCCAACATCCCGTCGTTGGGGTCGACCCCGATGACCGCTCCGTCGTCGCCGGCGCGGCGGCGAGCTGCCCGAGCCGCGACGCCCGTCCCGCAGCCGACATCGACGACGCAGTGCGCGAGCGACACCCGAGCCGCGTCGACGATCGGTTCGGCCCAGGGCGCGAAGAGCGCCGGGACGAAGTCCCGCTCGTACACCTCGGCTGCCGTGGCGGCCACCTGTCCAGTTGCTGCATCTGCCATGGCCCGATCGTCCCGTGCATCGCGCTCGGTCTCCAGTTCGAAGATCGAACTTCCCTGCGATCGTCGTGGCAGCCACCATGGTGGCATGGAGACGTACGGCCAGTACTGCCCGATCGCCCGCACCGCAGAGATCCTGGCCGAGCGATGGACGCCACTCGTCGTCCGCAACTTGCTGTTCGGCGCCACGACGTTCACGGCCATCGCCAACGGCGTCCCGACGATGTCCCGATCGGTGCTGAGCTCCCGGCTCCGATCGCTCGAACGGCGGGGCGTCATCGTCCGTGCCTCCTCGGGCTCGGGTGCCCGCAGGTACCTGCTGACCGAGGCCGGCTACGACCTCGCCACCACGATCGCAGCGATGGCCGAGTGGGGAGAGCGTTGGCTCGACGTCACGAGCGACCACCACGATCCGGTCTTCGCCCTGTGGGCGTGGAGCCATGTGCAGGCCGCCGCGTGCGAACTGCCGACCACGCGCACCATCGTCGAGTTCGAGTTCACTGAGGAGCCGCCCGCACGCCGCCGCTGGTGGCTCCTCGTGCAGCGTCCGACGACCGACATGTGCGACCACGACCCGGGCGGGGACGAGCGGGCCTGGGTGCGGGCGCGATCGGGCCCGTTCTGCGACTGGCATCGCGGCGCGCTGTCATGGGCTGCCGCGCGCCGATCTGGCGCCATCGAGGTCACCGGGCCCCGCGAGCTCGTGCGCGGTCTCCCCCGCTGGAACACGCACGCTCCGACGATGCCGCCGCGCAGCGAGGTCTGCGCCTGACAGCAACCGTCGCCGACACGCCATCTCGCCCCGTCGCGAGTTGTGTCTGACACAACTCGCGACGTCAGAAGGCGGCGGCGAGGACGTCGTCGTAGCGGTCGGCGAGGTAGAACGTCATCTCGTCGCGCACCCGCTCGGGGACGTCCTCGATGTCGGGGCCGTTGCGCTTCGGCAGCACGACTTCGCGCAGGCCCGCGCGATGGGCAGCGAGCACCTTCTGCTTGACGCCACCGATCGGGAGCACGGCACCCTGCAGCGTGATCTCGCCGGTCATGCCGACCGAATCCTTGAGGGGCCGATCGGTCAACAGGCTGACCAGGGCGGTGGTCATGGTGATGCCGGCAGACGGCCCGTCCTTGGGCACTGCGCCAGCCGGCACGTGCACGTGGAACCGTTGCTGCAACCGGTCGACGTCGACGCCGAGCTCGTCGGCGTGCGAGCGCACGAAGTTCAGGGCGATCTGGGCCGACTCCTTCATCACGTCGCCGAGCTGCCCGGTGAGCGTCAGGCCGGGCTCGGCGCCGTCGGCGGTCGGGAAGCCCGTCGTCTCGATGAACAGCACGTCACCGCCGTGACCGGTGACGGCCAGTCCGGTGGCGACACCCGGCAGCTGCGTGCGTTCGGGCACGTCGTCGACGACCTTCGGGCGGCCGATCCACGTCGTCAGATCGTCGGGCTCGATGGCGAGCGGCGTGCCGGCGCCGCCGGCGACCTTGGCCGTCACCTTGCGGACCAGCTTGCCGAGCTCGCGTTCGAGCCCGCGCACGCCGGCTTCGCGGGTGTACCCGCGGACGATTGCCGCGATCGCCTCGTCCGGCACGTCGACCTCGTCCTCCCGTAGGCCGGCCCGCTCGATCTGGCGCGGCAGCAGGTACCGCCGCGCGATGAACACCTTCTCGTCCTCCGTGTAGCCGTCGAGACGGACCAGATCCATGCGGTCGAGCAGCGGCGCCGGGATCGTGTCGGCGACGTTGGCGGTGGCGATGAACACCACCTCGCTGAGGTCGAGGTCGACCTCGAGGTAGTGGTCGCGGAACGTGTGGTTCTGCGCCGGGTCGAGCACCTCGAGCAGCGCCGCGGTCGGGTCGCCGGACCAGCCACCGGGCGACAGCTTGTCGACCTCATCGAGCAGGATGACCGGGTTCATCGTGCCGGCCTCGGTCAGCGCCCGCACGATCCGGCCGGGCTGTGACCCGACGTACGTGCGGCGGTGGCCGCGGATCTCGGCTTCGTCCCGGATGCCGCCGAGCGCGACACGCACGAACTCACGCCCCATCGCCCGGGCGGCCGACTCGCCGAGACTGGTCTTGCCGACGCCCGGGGGGCCGACGAGCGTGATGATCGCGCCGTTGCCACGGCCGGCCGACTCGACGCCGCGCTCGTGGCGGAGCTTGCGGGTGGCGAGGAACTCGACGATGCGGTCCTTCACGTCGTCGAGCCCGTAGTGGTCGTCGTCGAGCACGCCGGCGGCGACGTCGAGGTCGAGGGTGTCGTCGCTGCGTTCCCCCCAGGGCAGCTCGAAGATGCGGTCGAGCCACGTGCGGATCCAGCCGTGCTCGGGCGACTGCGCGCTCGTGCGTTCGAGCCGGTCGAGCTCCTTGTCGATCGCCTGTTTCACGCCGTCTGCCGCATCGAGCTCGCCGAGCCGCTCGCGGTAATCGGCGACGACGTCGTCGTCACCCTCACCGAGCTCCTTGCGGATTGCCGCCAGCTGCTGGCGGAGGAGGTACTCGCGCTGCTGCTGGTCGACGCCTTCGCTGACGTCGTTGCGAATCGTCTCGGCGACCTGCAGCTCGGCGAGGTGGTCCTTCGCCCAGGCGAGCACGAGATCGACGCGGGCGCCGACATCGACCGCATCGAGCAGTTCGAGCCGCTGCTCGTCGTCGAACTCGGCCCAGGTGGCGACCCCATCGGCGAGCGCTCCGGGCGCGGGGCCCGACCTGAGCAGCTCGGGCAGTCGGCGCGAGCGGCGCAATTCGGCGACGAGCTGGAGGGTGGCGGTCAGCTCGCGGACCAGGGCCTCGACTCGCGGCGTCGGGCGGACATCGGCCAGGGGCTCGACGTCAGCATGATCGGCGCCGCGCTCGCTGGTGTGGAGCTGCACGAGGCGACCGCGTGACTCGATCTGCACGACGGCAGCCGGCGCCCCGCCCGGTAGCGAACCGGTCGAAGGCACCCGGGCGACGACCACGATCTCGGGCCCGACGGGGTCGCCGACCCGCGGTGCGCGGAAGGCCAACCGGCCACCACCGGCGGCCTCGATCGCCTGTCGAACCGATGGATCGTCGAGCGTGAGGGTGACGGTGGCGCCCGGCAACACGGTGGTGGGCAGGGTGGCGATCGGGAGGCGGAGAGCGGTACCGGTGTCGGTCATCCCTCACAGGGTAAAGGCAGTAATCTTGATTACAACCGACTCAAGTATCGATCACCGCCGATACATGTGTCATCTGCCACAGCTCGTTCGCGTGAGCTTGTTGCGCACATAGTGCGCACAAACCACACGCGTTCCCGCAGGGCGGCGGTTGCGGCGGGGGCGGCCGGGCGAACGCGTGAGGTTGTTGCGCACATAGTGCGCACAAACCTCACGCGTTGCCGGGGGGCGGCGGGCGGGTCAGGGGCCGTCGGTCAGCAACACGCCGAGTTGGCGGCTCCGCGCGACCAGCGCACCCGTCGAGTCCCACAGCGCCCCGGTCTCGACCATCCGACCACCCGCCAGGTCGTCGCATTCGAACCGGGCCTGCACCCAGCCCGGCGCCGGCCGCCGCCGCACGTGGACGGTCAGCTCGAGCGTCGGCACCCAGCCGACCCGCCCGAACTTCGAGTACAGCGTCGGCGGGAAGGCGTCGGCGAACAACGTCAGCGCCGGCGGCGACGGTTCGGTCCCGTCGGCGAACCTGATCCATCCCGCCATCACGGCGTCGGGCGACCCGCCGGGCTCAGCGAGATCGGGGTGGATGCGGACGTCGAGCCGGTCGAGGATCGGCAGTTCGACGCCCTGACCGAGCGCCCGCCGATCGAAGCACTCGTCCGGTCCGGGCGCATCGGGCGGCGGCAGCGACATCTCCGAGCCACCCCCGACGGCGGTGTCGAGATCGCCGTAGGTCGCCAGGACGGTCATTCGCTCCTGTCCCCCGTGCGACAGCGTCGCCCTGCACACCGTGGCGATCCGCCCCCGCCGGACCAGCTCGACCTCGATCGTCGCCGGGCCCGCCTCCCGGACGGGTCGCAGGAAGTGCGTCGTCACCGAGAGCGGGTGCGGGTGATCGCCGGCGACTGCGGCGATCGATCGCAGCACAGGGGCGAGCACGTAGCCGCCGTTCGCGGTGTCGCCGATGTGCCACGCCGTCGACATCTCCGTCACCCAGCGCCCCTCGGCGATCTGCTCGACGTCCGTCTCGTCGTCGTAGTCCCCCATCGGCGCCCATCGTGGCACGCCGAGACGATCCCGCGAGGTGCGACGGAACCGCGAACACTTGTACTGTCCAAGCATGGCCTCCGCCCCGGCCGAGCCCGACCCGAGCGACAAGGAAGCGATCCGCCGGAAGTACCTCGCCGAGCGCGACAAGCGGCTCCGGCCCGACGGCAACGACCAGTACATCGAGGTCACCGGCGTCTTCGAGCACTACGTCGACGACCCGTACGTGCCGGTCGAACCGCGGGAGCCGCTCCACGACGAGGTCACCGTGGCGTTCATCGGCGGCGGCTTCGCCGGTCTCGTCACGGGCGCCCGGCTCAAGCAGGCCGGCATCGACGACGTCCGCATCATCGAGAAAGGCGGCGACTTCGGCGGCACGTGGTACTGGAACCGGTACCCGGGCGCGCAGTGCGACACGGCCTCGATGGTCTACATGCCGCTGCTCGAAGAGACGGGCCACATGCCGACCGAGAAGTACGCACATGCGCCCGAGATCCTCGAGCACTGTCAGCGGATCGCGAAGCACTTCGACCTCTACGACAACGCCTGCCTGTCGACCGAGGTGACCGGCCTCGACTGGGACGACGACACCAAGCGCTGGATCATCCGCACCAACCGCGGCGACGAGATGCGAGCTCGGTACGTCGCGATGGGCACCGGCCCGCTGCACCGGCCCAAGCTGCCCGGCATCGAGGGCATCACGACGTTCGGCGGGCACAGCTTCCACACCAGCCGCTGGGACTACGACTACACCGGCGGCGACCCGACCGGCGCGCCGATGATCCACCTCGCCGACAAGCGCGTCGGCGTCATCGGCACCGGCGCCACGGCCGTGCAGTGCGTGCCGCACCTCGCCCGCGACTGCGGGGAGCTGCTCGTCTTCCAGCGCACGCCGTCGTCGATCGACGTCCGCAACAACCACCCGATCGACCCCGAGTGGTTCGCCACGCTCGAGCCGGGTTGGCAGGAGCAGTGGCTGGAGAACTTCACGATCCTCCAGACCGGCGGGTTCGCCGACGAGGACCTGGTCAAGGACGGTTGGACCGACATCACCCAGCGGATCCGTGACCGGTTGTTCGCCTCGCCGAACCCCGACCTGACGCCCTCGGGCTTCCAGCGCGCCTACCACGAGAGCGACGACGACAAGATGGTCGAGATCCGCGCCCGGGTCGACGAGGTGGTGGCCGACCCGCTCAAGGCAGCCGCCCTCAAGCCGTGGTACCGGCAGCTGTGCAAGCGACCCTGCTTCCACGACGAGTACCTCGCGGCCTACAACACTCCCACCGTGGAACTCGTCGACACCGACGGCCGCGGCGTGACCCGCATCGACGAGACCGGGGTGTGGGTCGGCGAGGACCACTACGAGCTCGACTGCATCATCTACGCGTCCGGGTTCGAGGTCGGCACCGACTACGCGAGGCGGGCCGGCTACGACACGGTCGGCCGCGACGGCCTGAAGCTGTCGGAGTACTGGGCCGACGGGATGCTGAGCCTGCACGGCATCCACGTGCACGGCTTCCCGAACCTGTTCGTCGTCGGCCCGACGCAGGGCGCCAACCTGATCTCGAACATCCCCCACAACCTCACCGAACGCGGCAAGACGATCGCAGCGATCGTCCGCCACGCGCTCGACACCGGCGCACACGAGGTCGAGGTCACCGCCGAAGCCGAACAGGCCTGGGTCGGCATGCTCGAAGCGGGTGGCCGGCGCTTCGGCAACCAGCCCGACTGCACGCCCGGCTACTACAACAACGAGGGCCAGGACTCCGGCCGGCGCGGACTGCTCAACAGCGTCGGCTACCCCGAGGGCCCCGTCGGCTACTTCCGCTACATCGACGAGTGGCGCACGTCGGGGGACTTCGAAGGTCTCGAGTTCAGATCCTGAACTGACTCACGCCGACCGGTGGTCGACTCCGCCGCCCTCGTCACCGTGATCGTGGCGAGACGACTCGGCCGTACTCGGTGGCGGTGAACGTCCAGGTGCGCATGTCGGCGGGCCACGACCGCGTCGGCAGTCCGGCTTTGCGGTAGAGGTGGTCGACGAAGTCGACCGCGTCGGGCAGCTGCTTCCACACCACCGGGAGGAACACCGCCCGTCGACCCGCTCCCTCGATCGAGAGACCGTCGACACCGGGCCGAAGCGCATCGATCAGCGCCTCCCACGAGTCGACGGCCAGCGGCGCCAGCGGCGAGAGCACCGAGATCTCGATGTCGAGACCGTCGAGCTGATCGGGGCGCAGCGGCGGGAACCGAGGGTCGCGAAACGCCGCCGACCAGGCGTGGCGCGGCACGGCCCGGCCGAGGTCCTCGGCGGTCAGCGAACCGATGCAGCCGTGGAGCTCGCCGGCGACGTGCAGCGTGACGAACACACCCGCCGACTTCCCGAGCCGCGGCCCGTCGTCATCGCCGTCGCGAGTCGGCCGTCGGCCCTCCAAGCCGGCGCGGATCGACGACACCGCGAGGTCGAACAACGTGTCGACGACCTGCGGTGCGAGCCCGGCGTCACCCAACGGCGAACGCTCCGTACCCGACCACCCGGCGGTGGTCGCCGGCCGTGTCGCCCGAGTTGCGCAGGTCGATCTGCTCGACGGCGAGACCACGGCGATCGGCGATCTGCAGCAGGCCGCGCAAGGGTCGTGCACCACAGGCGTCACGATCGGCGATCGCATCGGGCCGGCGAGCGACGATGGCCGCCGCGGTGTGGCGGTCGATGTCGACCGCTTCGCGATACGAGTGGTAGTGCGACAGGTCGGTGCTGATCACGACGACGGTCTCGGGGCCACCCCACAGCGCATCGAGGACTGCCGCGACCTCGTCGATGGTGGCGTCGCCGACCGACAGCGGCAGCAGCGCGAAGTCGTCGAGCACGGTCTGGAGGAACGGCAGCTGGACCTCGAGGCTGTGCTCGTCACGGTGGGCGTCGTCGTCGATCGCGACACCCGGGAGCTGCAGCGCACGATCGCGCAGCCCGGCGTCGACCGCGACGGTTCCGAGGGGTGTCTCGAACTCGTCGGCGCTCGACACGCCCATCCCGCGCACGAACACGCGGTGGCTCGGACCGAGGAGCACCACGCGCCGGACGACCGCCCTCGCGGGCACGAGTCGCTCGTACGCGCTCGCTGCGATCGCGCCCGAGTACACGTACCCGGCATGCGGCACGACCACCGCCTCGGGGACGCGGGCGTCGGGCGGGCGCGGCACACCGCCGCGGAACGCATCTCGGATCGAGCGGTCGAGCTCTGCGACATCAGCCGGGTAGAACGAGCCGGCGACCGCCGGTTGACGCGTGCGGGTTGGAGCGGTCATGACGACACCTTTCTCGTCGATCTCGTGTGGGCTCCCGGTCGCGGCTTCGACCCCGACATCACCACCGGCAGGCGGCGTCCACCCCAGGTGCCGACCGGGCCGTCGAAGACGCCCGGCAGCTGTGATCCGCAGCCGAGGCAGTGACCGGTGTCGTCGAGCCGGTACTCGCCGAGCCGGTACCAGTCGCGTTCGATGACCAGCTCGCCACAGTCGGGGCACGTGGTGCTGCCGCCTTCACCGTCGTGCACGTTGCCGGTGTAGGCGAACCGCACACCATTGCCCATCGCGATGCGCCGAGCGCGGCGTAGCGTCGCCGGCGGCGTGGGCGGCCGGTCGAGCATCTTGAAGTCCGGGTGGAACGCCGTGAAGTGCATCGGCACGTCGGGTCCGAGGTGCTCGACGACCCAGGTGGTCATCTCGTCGAGCTCGCGATCGCTGTCGTTGAGACCCGGGATCAACAGCGTCGTGAGCTCCATCCAGATGTCGGTCTCGTGGGCGACGTACTCCAGCGTCTCGAGCACGGCGTCGAGGTCGGCCGCACAGGTGTGCCGGTAGAAGTCCTGCGTGAAAGCCTTGAGGTCGATGTTGGCGGCGTCGATGTGGGCGTAGAAGTCCGCTCGCGGCTCGGGGCAGATGTATCCGGCGGTGACGGCAACGGTCTTCACGCCGAGCTCGTGACAGGCGTCGGCGACGTCGTTGGCGTACTCGAGGAAGATCGTCGGGTCGTTGTACGTGAACGCGACGCTGCGACAGCCGTGCTCCTCGGCGGCCCGGGCGATCGCCTCCGGCGACGCCTCGTCGGCGAGCGTGTCGATCTCCTTCGACTTCGAGATGTCCCAGTTCTGGCAGAAGCGGCAGGCGAGGTTGCAGCCGGCGGTGCCGAACGAGAAGACCGCGGATCCGGGAAGGTAGTGGTTCAGCGGCTTCTTCTCGATGGGATCCACGCAGAACCCGCTGGACCGTCCGTAGGTGGTCAACACGACGCCGTCGCCCTCGCGGGCGCGAACGAAACAGACGCCACGCTGCCCGTCGCGCAGCTTGCAGGCTCGGGGACACACGTCGCATTGCACGCGCCCGTCGTCGAGCTGATGCCAGTACTGGGTCGGGACGGTGAAGCGATCCATGACCGGTCAGTCCTGTGGCGTGCCTCCATCGGTGTCGTGACCCA
>NZ_JASJCS010000042.1 GCF_030065885.1 Ilumatobacter sp.
AGCAGGCGCCGCATGATCTTGCCCGAGCGGGTCTTGGGCAGATCCGGCGTGACGAAGATGGCCTTCGGCTTGGCGATGGCGCCGATCTCGGTGCCGACGTGGTCCCGCAGTTCGGCAACCGAGACGTCGGCACCGCCGCGGAGGATGACGTACGCGAACACCGCCTGACCCGTGGTGGGATCGTTGGCGCCGACGACGGCGGCCTCGGCGACCGCCGGATGCGACACGAGCGCCGACTCGACCTCGGTGGTGGAGATCCGGTGCCCCGAGACGTTCATCACGTCGTCGACCCGGCCGAGCAGCCACAGATAGCCGTCGTCGTCGAGCTTGGCGCCGTCGCCGGCGAAGTAGCGGCCCTCGAAGCGAGACCAGTAGGCCTCCTGGTAGCGGTCGGGATCGCCCCAGATGCCGCGCAGCATGCCGGGCCACGGCCGCGTCAACGTCAGGTACCCACCACCGACGGTGACGACGTTCGCCTCGTCGTCGACCAACTCGGCGGAGATGCCGGGCAGAGGGTGCGTCGCCGACCCCGGCTTGGTGGTGGTGACACCGGGAAGCGGGCTGATCATGATGCCGCCGGTCTCGGTCTGCCACCAGGTGTCGACGACCGGGCAGCGCTCGCCGCCGATGTGTTCGTGGTACCACATCCAGGCCTCGGGGTTGATCGGTTCACCGACCGTGCCCAGCAGCTGGAGCGACGAGAGGTCGTGCTTGGCCGGCTCCTCCGCGCCCCACTTCATGAACGTCCTGATCGCCGTCGGCGCGGTGTAGAACTTCGTCACGCCGTACTTCTCGACGATCGCCCAGAATCGGTCGTTGCCGGGGTGGTTGGGGACGCCCTCGTACATGACCTGCGTGCAGCCGTTCGAGAGCGGGCCGTAGACGATGTACGTGTGGCCGGTGATCCATCCGACGTCGGCGGTGCACCAGAAGACGTCGGTGTCGGGGTGGAGGTCGAACACGTACTTGTGGGTGTAGGTCGCCTGCGTGATGTAGCCGCCGGTGGTGTGCATGATGCCCTTGGGCTTGCCGGTGGTGCCGCTGGTGTAGAGGAGGAAGAGCAGGTCCTCGGCGTCCATCGGCTCGGGCGGGCAGTCGGCCGATGCGTCGGCCATCAGGTCGTGGTACCAGACGTCGCGGCCGTCGACCATGTCGACGTCGTTGTGGCCGCGTTGGACGACGACGACGTGCTCGATCGTGCTCGTGGCCGCCACGGCCTCGTCGGCCGCGGGCTTCAGCGGGAAGACCGCGCCCCGCCGGTGGAAGCCGTCAGCGGTGATCAGCAGCTTGGCGTCCGCGTCGTTGATGCGGTCGGCGAGCGACTGCGACGAGAAGCCGGCGAACACGACGCTGTGCGGGGCGCCGATGCGGGCGCATGCGAGCATCGCGACCGCCGCCTCGGGGATCATCGGCAGGTAGATGTTGATCCGGTCGCCCTTCTGGACGCCGAGGCCCTTCAGCACGTTGGAGAACTTCTTCACCTCATCGAGCAGGTCGGCGTAGGTGATGGTGCGCGTGTCACCGGGTTCGCCCTCCCAGTGGATGGCGACCTTGTCACCGCGGCCGGCGTCGACGTGGCGGTCGAGGCAGTTGTCGCTCACGTTGAGCTGCCCGCCGATGAACCACTTGGCGTACGGGAGCTGCCACTCGAGCACCGCGTCCCACGGCTTCGTCCAGCGGATCAGCTCGGTGGCCTGGCGGGCCCAGAAGGCCTCGTCGTCGGCCCGTGCCTCGTCGTAGAGGGCCGAGTCTGCGGTCAGCGCTCCGGCCCGGAACGCGTCGGACGGCGGGAAGGTACGGGTCTCGGTCGCGAGTGCCTGAATGGTGTCCTGCGATGCATCGGTCATGTTAACGAGGTCCCCTTCCAGGTGCTTTCCAGTTCCGATGGTACGCCAAGGTGTCGGTGGCAGGCCACGCCTCGATGACCGCCTGCGTCTCGGCCAGTGGCTCGATCCCGGCCCCGGCCGAGCGCCGACCGCCAGCCTGCAACGAGGATCGGCGCCCGAGCGATCGGCGCGAACACCCTGCACGAGAGGGGTGTCAGCACCCTGGGCCGGCGAGAAGGGCTGTCGTACGGTGCACGAATGCGGACGCTCGGCCTCTCCTTGATCATGCTCACGACGGCGATTGTGGTCGTCACCACCCCGTCGACGGTCGAGGCGGCCGACGGCACCATCTCGGGCACGGTGACGAGCGAGTCGGGCACACTCCTCACCGGTACGACGGTGGAGGCCTGCCCGGAGGGTGGCGGGTTCTGCCTCGACGCCGTCACGAACGGCGGGACGTACACGATCGCCGTTCCGCCCGGCGACTACGCGGTGTACTTCGCCCCGTCGGGCGGACCGTACGCCGGCGAG
The DNA here is from genome assembly GCF_030065885.1 of Ilumatobacter sp. Classification (GTDB taxonomy): domain Bacteria; phylum Actinomycetota; class Acidimicrobiia; order Acidimicrobiales; family Ilumatobacteraceae; genus Ilumatobacter. The sequence goes on from NZ_JASJCS010000042.1 coordinate 2,358, forward strand.
TTCTGGGAAGATGCCCAGGATTGGGCCGACCGGACGCCCGTCACGGTCGCCGCCGGCGAAGCGGTCAGCGGGATCGACGCTGCGCTCGAGGTGCTCGTCAGCGTGAGCGGCAACGTGATCGGCAACACGAACGGCGTCAGTCCTCCTGGCACACCCCTCGAACGTGTGCGGGTGCAGGTCTGCCCGACCGACGGCGGCCAGTGTGAACAGGACACCACGGGCGCGAGCGGCGAGTGGGGCGTGCTCGTGTCGGCGGGCAGCTACACGGTCCACTACGTCGATGGCGATCGTCGCTACAACGAGGAGTACTGGTTGGACGCGGCGACGAGCGCCGACGCCACGGTGCTCGATCTCGCGCTGGGATCCGGCTTCAGCCTCCCGGACGCGGTGCTCCTCCAACGCGGATCGATCTCGGGCACCGTCACCGACGTGACCTCGACGGGCATCGAGAACGTGACGGTGCGCGCCTGCCCCACGACCGGTGCCGCCTGCTCTGCGGCCGTGACCGCACCGGACGGCACGTACGAGATCTCCGACGCCGCAGCCGGCGAGAGCACGCTCTACTTCTCCAAGTTCCCCGAGGTCGTCGCCCAGTTCTACGACGGCGGTGACGTCACCGTCGCCCCCGGCGCCGAGACGGCGGACGTCGACCAGGTGCTTCGGCACTACGGGTCGATCGGCGGCACGGTCACCGACACCACTGGCGCGCCGGTCGAGGGCATCAACGTGAACGCCAGCGGGGACGGCTTCGGCAGTGCGACCACCGCAGCCGACGGCACGTTCGTCATCGAGCGTCTCGAGCCCGGTAGCGACTACCGGGTCGCGTTCTTCGGCGGCACCTACTTCACCGAGTGGTACGACGACGCGTCGGAGCCGCTCGATGCGACGCTCGTCGAGGTCGTCGACGCCACGACGACGCCCGACATCGACGCCGAACTCGCCGAGGGCGCGTCGATCTCGGGCACCGTCACCGCTCCCACACCTGGACAGGCCGGGTCGATCCGAGTGACCGTCACCGGGCCGGACGGCAACGACACGGCGTTCACGAACGCCGATGGCGACTACGAACTCATCGGGCTCACACCGGGCGACTACGTGATCCGGTTCTCCGACGACAACGACGTCCTCGCGACCGAGTACTGGGACGATGCGCCCGGTCTCGACACCGCCACGACCGTCGACGCCGCCGCTGGCGCCGTGGTCACGGGCATCGACGCCCGTCTCGAGCCATCGGTCTCGATCTCGGGCACGGTGCTGGAGGGCGGGACACCCTCGATCGGCGCAGCGGTCGCAGCGTGTATCGACGCCTCGACGTGCCCGTACACGACCTCGGCCGGCGCCGACGGCACCTACGTGCTCGACGAGATGAAGCCGGGCAGCTACTTCGTGCGCTTCCAGAGCCGCAACCCCGACTGGGCCGACGAGTTCTGGCCGAACACGTCGGCCCTCCTCGACGCGACGCCGGTCGTCGCGAGCTCCGATGTGAGCGCCGTCGACAGCGACCTCGACCCCGCGGGATCGATCAGCGGCTTCGTGACCGATTCGACCGGTCGGGGGCTGTTCTCGACCGAGGCGAACGTCACGGCGTGCAGCGAGACGATCGGCTGGTGCCGGTCGATCCCGTCCGGCTGGTTCGGCTTCGACCCCGGCGAGTACACGATCGGCCACCTCCCGCCGGCCGACGACTACACCGTGACGTTCGAAGGAACGTGGGAGTTCGTCCCGCGCCACACCGAATGGTGGTGCGACGCCACCGAGGAGGCTCAGGCGCTGCTCGTCGAGGTCGTCGCGGGCGTCGACACCGGCGGCATCGACGCCAGCCTGCGCGACGTCGGTGTCGCGGACCACGACACCTGCGACGAGGACGACGACGCCGTGCTCGACCCGATCGACAACTGCCCGTCGGAGGCCAACACGGACCAGGCCGACCTCGACCGCGACGGGCTCGGCGACGCCTGCGATCCTGACGACGACGGTGACGGGGTGCCCGACGACGCCGACAACTGCCCCGCGAGAGCGAACGCAGATCAAGCCGACCTCGACGGCGACGGCACGGGCGACGACTGCGACGCCGACGACGACCGTTCGGTCTTCGACTCGCTGACGCCGGCCCGGTTCGCCGACTCACGCAACGAGCCGACGTTCGACGGCCAGTTCCGCAACACCGGCATCCGTCGCGGCGGTACGACCTGGGAGATCCAGATCGCCGGCCGCGGCGACGTCCCCGTCGACGCCGCTGCAGCTGTGCTGAACATCACCACCGTCGGCGGGACGGCACCCGGCTTCGCCACGGTGCACCCGTGCGGCACCCTCCCGAACGCCTCGTCGGTCAACTACCTCGCCGGCGGCGTCGACCCCAACGAGATCATCGCCAAGCTGTCAGAAACGGGCACGGTCTGCGTGTTCGTGTTGAGCGACGTGCACGTGATCCTCGACGTCGTCGGTCACGTCACCGACTCGCCGTACCGAGCGCTCACCCCGGCCCGCTACGCCGACAGCCGCGACGAGCCCACCTTCGACGGCCGAGAGCGCGACACCGGCATCCGTCGGGCCGGCACCACCTGGGAGGTCCAGATCGCCGGCCGCGGCGACGTCCCCGCAGATGCCGCGGCGGTGGTCGTGAACCTCACCGTGACCGGTGGCACGGCACCCGGGTTCGCGACCGTGCATCCGTGCAGCACGCTCCCGAACGCCTCGAGCCTCAACTACGGGCCCGGCGACACCCGCCCCAACGAGCTCGTCGCCAAGCTGTCCCCCACAGGGAACGTCTGCGTGTACGTGCTCACGGACGTCCACGTCGTCGTCGACGTCGTCGGATTCGTGGCCGAGTCCCCGGCGTTCTCCGCCCTGACGCCCGCCCGCTTCGCGGACTCGCGCGACGAGCCCACCGTCGACGGCGAGTATCGCGACACCGGCATCCGCGGCGCCCGCACGACGTGGGAGGTCCGGATCGCCGGCCGCGGCAAGGTCCCCGCCGACGCCACATCGGCAGTCGTCAACCTCACTGTCACCGGCGGCACCGCGCCCGGCTTCGCCACCGTTCACCCCTGCGGCACCCTGCCCACCGCGTCGTCGATCAACTACGGGCCCGGTACCACCCGTCCCAACGAGCTCGTCGCCAAGCTCTCCCCCGCCGGCACGATCTGCGTCTACACGCTCGCCCCCACCCATGTCGTCGTCGACGTCGCGGGCTACGCGTAGCCCCTTGCTCGGCCATGCCTGACCGAGCCGCCGGTCGCAACCGAGCCCGCCTGTCGGCTACACCAAGGAGGCGTGGACTCTCTCGCACGCGACGTCGCGACAGCACTCGGCGCCACGGTCACGTCACGATCACGCCTCGGCGGCGGTGACGTCGCGGAGTCGTTCCGCTTCGAGCTCGCCGACGGCCGCCGGGTCTTCGCGAAGACGCATCGGGCGCCGCCGCCCGGGTTCTTCACGACCGAGGCGGCCGGCCTGGCGTGGCTTCGCGATGCCGGGGCGGTGCGCGTGCCGGCGGTGTTGGCGGTCTCCGACGGTGACGGCGCCGCGTCGCCCCACCTGGTCCTCGAGTGGGTCGACGAGGACCGTGGTCGGGCCGGCACCGAACGCGAGCTCGGCACACAGCTCGCTGCCCTGCACCGGGCCGGTGCGCCGAGCTTCGGTCGTGAGGACCGCCGGACGACCGGTAGCCGTCGCCTGCCCAACGACCCGTGCGAGACGTGGGTCGAGTTCTACGCGACCCGCCGGCTGGAGCCATTGGCACGGCTGGCGACCGACGGCCACGCGCTGCCTGCCGACACGCTCGATGTGCTCGATGTCGTGATCGACCGGCTCGCCGACCTCGGTGGACCGCCCGAACCACCCGCCCGGCTGCACGGCGACCTGTGGGCCGGCAACCGGCTCATCGACACGAGCGGCGACTCGTGGTTGATCGATCCGGCCGCCCACGGTGGTCACCGCGAGTTCGACCTGGCGATGATGCGCCTGTTCGGCGGCTACGGAGCCGAGTGCTACGAGGCGTACGCCGATGCGTTCCCGCTCGCCGATGGCTGGGAAGAGCGGGTGCCGCTACACCAGCTCGCCCCGCTGGTCGTGCATGCCATCAAGTTCGGCGGCGGCTACGCCTCCGCCACGCACCGGGCGCTGGACGCCGTGCTCGGCGCATGAGGTGCGTCAGGCCCGCCACTCGAGCACGCTGAAGCTGCCCAGTCCGGCCGGGTCGAGGAGCGCCTCCGCCTCGCTCACTCGGCTCCGCATCCGGATCGCAGCGACATCGGGCTGCGCGGCATGCTGCTCCCAGTGGAGCTTGCCCTCGACGACGAGCTCGTCGATGCCGTGGAGCTGCAGCCACTGCGCCTGGGTGCGGACCGCATCGGGCTCGGGCAGCTGGTCGATCGCGACCTCGCTGGTGATGTCCTGCGCCCCGGGGTCGGCGAGGTAGTGACCGCCGCGCTCGTGACCGCGGTACGTCCGTAGCCACTCCCGCCACGGGCGCGCGGCGAGCTCGGCGGTGGTCGGCACGGCGTAGTCGATCGCCACGACCGAGCCCGAGGAGAGTCGCGACCGTGCGGCTTCGACCCACCGCCGGGCACCGTCCTGCAGCGGCGCACGGGCGCCCAGGCTCGGCGCAGACGGCAACACGTCGGGCGTCGGTTCGAACGGCGCGCTCAGTTGCTCGACCAGCCGACCGTCGGGCAGCTCGACCACGTACGCCTCGCGCCAGCCATCGTCGAAGACCGCGAGCCGGAACGGCAGGTTGTCGAGCAGCTCGTTCGCGAAGACCACCCCGTCGAACGACCCGTCCGGCAACTCGGCGGCCGATTCGACACCGTCGGGATGCTGCTCCCGCTGCGCTGCTGCGACCTCGACGGCGACGAATCGCATCGCTGGCGCACAAGCGGGCACAGCCGCCAGCACCGAGCGAGCGAGCGTGCCCGGCCCGGCCCCGGCATCAACCACGGTGAACGGATCGGGCCGACCGATCCGATCCCATTCGGCGTCGAGGAACCGGGCGACGACGGCGCCGAACAGCGGTCCGACCTCGGGCGACGTGATGAAGTCGCCGCGGCGCCCGGCCCGCCCGCCCGCCGTGTAGAACCCGGCGGGCCCGTACAGCGCGTCCGCCATGAACCGGTCGAACGACACGGCGTCGCGAGTTGTGTCTGACACAACTCGCGACATCTAGCCGCCGAGGCTCAACAGGCCGTTGCCGCTGAGGTCCGGCAGGTCGGCGAAGCGCAGCACCAGGCTGGGCACGAGGCCGAGCACGATCGTGCCGGCCGTGCAGATGGTCAGCGCCGCGGCGATCGGCTGCGGCGTGCGGATCGGCGTGGTGTCACCGTCGGGCACCGGCTGCATCCACATCACCCGGGCGACCTTCATGTAGTACGCCGCGGCGATGACCGTGTTGATCGCGGCGATGACGGCCAGCGTGTAGCCGATGCCGTCGCCCGCGTCGAGCAGCGCCCGGAAGGCGGCCAGCTTGCCGATCCAGATGCCGAGCGGCGGGATGCCGGTCAGCGACGCCAGGAAGATCGTCATGAGGATCCCGAGGCCCGGTGCATAGCTCATCAGCCCGCCGAACGAGCTGATCTCACCGCTCTGGGTCTTGCGGCTGACGGCCATGACGACGGCGAACGCCCCGAGGTTCGAGAAGGCGTAGATCAGGAGGTAGATCACGACCGCCTTGAGCGACGCCTCTGCTGCGTCGCCGGAGGCGATGACGGCCAGCGGCATCAGGATGAAGCCACCCTGGCTGACCGACGAGTACGCCAGCAGGCGTACGATGTTGGTCTGCCGCAACGCCAAGACGTTGCCGATCGTCATCGTCAACGCGGCGAGGGCGAAGATGAACGGCTCGTAGACCCCGTCGGCGGCGTAGAGGGCCAGGAACAGCATCGTGATCAGGCCGACGAAGCCGGCCGCCTTGGACGCGACCGACAGGAACGCCGTCACCGGCAGCGGCGCACCCTCGTAGGTGTCGGGTGCCCACGTGTGGAACGGCACGGCGGACACCTTGAAGCCGAACCCGACGATGACGAACACGACGGCGATCACCTGCATCGGCAGCAGGTCGTCGCTGATCAACGCGGCGCCGATCTCGTCGAGCTTGGTCGATCCGGTCGTGCCGTACAGGTACGACATGCCGTACAGCAGCACACCCGAGGCGAACACGCCGAGCAGGTAGTACTTCACGCCGGCCTCGTTGGACTTGGCGTCGCGCTTGCGCCAGGCCGCCATCATGTAGGCGGGGATCGACAGCAGCTCGAGCGCCACGAAGATCGACACCAGGTCGCGCGACGACGCCATCATCACCATGCCGAGGATGCTGACGAGCAGCAGCACGTAGAACTCGCCCTGGTAGTAGCCCCCCTCCTCGAGCTCGGTCTGGCTCATCAGCACGACGACGTAGCCGATCAGGAGGAACAGCGCCTTCAGGACCAGGGCGTACTCGTCGACGACGTAGCGGTCGAAGAACATCGATCTGACGTCGTCGCCGATCACCGCCAGCGTGACGACCGGGATGAAGGCGCCGAGCATCACGAATCCGGAGAGGGTGGCCATCATCCACTTCTTGCTCTCGTCGATCCAGAGGTCGACGAGCAGGACGACGTTGATGCCGACGACGAGGACCAGCTCGGGCGCGAGGCCGTGCCAGTCGACGTCGGGCCGGATCCAGTCGGCCGTCTGGGCGAGCAGCGTGGTGATCACGGGATGCCGGCACCGATCTGGTCGACGAGGCGGCTGACGGCCGGGTCCATCACCCGGAACATCAGCTGCGGATAGACACCGAACACGACGATCGCGATCAGGAACGGCGTCCACGACATCCACTCGATCGGCGTCACGTCGTGGATGTCGGCGGCGTGGTCGTCGTCGTGGTGCTCGTTCGAGGCCGCGCTCAGCGCCGGTGCACCGTGGTTGCCGTGGCCGCTGCCGCTTCCAAGGTCGGTGAACTCGGGGTTCGGCTCACCGAACGCCGTGCGCTGGTAGAGCCAGAGCAGGTAGCCGGCGGCCAGCACCGTGCCGAGCGCGGCGATCACCATCAGCGTGCGGTACAGCTCGACCGACAGGCCCTCCATCGGCTGGTACGCCGACAGGATGGCCGGGAACTCGCCCCAGAAGCCGGCGAGGCCGGGCAGGCCGAGCGAGGCCATCGCCGAGAAGCCGAGGATCCAGCCCATCTTCGGCATCTGGATCAGCATGCCCGACAGCCGCTTGATCTCGAGCGTGTGGTAGCGGTGCTTGATCGACCCGGCGAGGAAGAAGAGCATGCCGGTGATCAGGCCGTGGGCGACCATGCCGAACAGCGCGGCGTTGATGCCGAACTCGGTCAGGGTCGAGATGCCGAGCATCACGAAGCCCATGTGGGCGACCGACGAGAACGCAATCAGGCGCTTCATGTCGGTCTGGGCGAGGCAGCCGAGCGCGCCGTAGATGATGCCGATGACGGCGAGGATGCCGATCACCGGCGCCCATGCCTCGGCGCCCTGCGGCAGCATCGGGAGCGCGATCCGCACGAACCCGTACGTGCCGAGCTTCAGCAGGATCGCCGCCAGGATCACCGAGCCCTGGGTCGGAGCCTGGGTGTGCGCGTCGGGGAGCCAGGTGTGGAACGGGAACATCGGCACCTTCACCGCGAACCCGACGAACATGCCCGCGAAGATCCAGACCTGCACGTCGCGGTCGACGCCGGCCCCGGCCTCGATCAGGTGCGCGAAGCCGAAGCTGACGGCGTCGGTCTGGAAGAAGAGCGCCAGGAAGGCGACGAGCATCAGCGCCGAACCGAACATCGTGTAGAGGAAGAACTTCAGCGACGCGTACTGGCGCTCCTCCCCGCCCCACACGCCGATCATGAAGTACATCGGCAGCAGCACCAGCTCGAAGAACACGAAGAACAGGATCAGGTCCTGGGCGATGAACGTGCCGGCCATGCCGACCTGCAGCACGAGCATCAGCATGAGGAACGATTTCGGGTTCCCGGCGTCGGGCATGTTCTCGTACGTGTAGACCGCCACGAGGAACGTCACCGCCATCGACAGGAAGTACAGAGGGAGGCTGATGCCGTCGAGGCCGACCGTGTAGTTCGAGCTGATGACGCCGATCCACTCCTCGTCGACGACGAACTGGAGCCGCTCGCTCTGCCCGTAGTCGAACGCGATCAGCGTCCACACGCCGACCGCCACCGTGGCTCCCGAGGTGAGGATCGCGATCTGCTTGTGCAGCTGCTCCTCGACGGCGGGGATGAACATCATCAGCAGCACGCCCGCGAGCGGCAGGAACGTGCCGACCGAGAGGAGCCAGTTGTCGTTGAAAAGGGGATCCATGATTGCCTTGCGTCGCCTTAGACGTTGAGGATGATGAGGACGATGGCGCCGACCGCGGCGGCGCCGAACAGCAGCGCGCCGTACTGGTTGACCTTGCCGGACTGCACGGGTTGGAGGGCATGTCCCGACTCGCTCGCGACGAGCCCCGAGGCGTCGACCGCGCCGTCGACCACCCGCTGGTCGATGTTGCGGTAGACCCACTCACCGGTGCGCTTGCCCGAGCGACCGGCGCCGTCGACGATGCCGTCGATGACCTTCTGGTTGATCCAGTAGGCACCCTTGGCGATCGGGTGCGCGACGCCGCGGACGATGATCTTCTCGTAGAGGTCGTCGAGGTAGTACTTGTTGACGAGGAAGCGGTGGCCGGCGCCGGCCAGCCGGTTGCGCTCGGTGAGGCCCTTCAGCGGGTGCTTGCGATCCCCGAAGACACCGAGGCTGATCCACGCCGCGATCGCGATGCCGAACAGCACCAGGCCGATCGAGATCGCCGCCTTCGACCACTTGAACTCGGCGTGCGGAACCTTGGGCGCGAAGCACACCCCTTCGGAAGCGGGTTCGAAGCCGCAGCCCGACTTCTTGTCGCCGCCCTCGTCGGCGCCCGGGAACGGCACGACCGCGGGCCCGGAGCGACCGAACGTGCCGGTCGCCTCCTCGAGGAGTCCCTCGTCGATGATGCCCTCCTCGTCCGCTGCGCTCTCGGCACCGACCTCGACGCCGCGGGGCTCGACCCACTCGAGGAAGTACTCGGTCTCGAACGGCGCGCCGGGCGCGTTGAGGTAGCCCGAGAAGACCGCGAGGAACCCGAGGATCACGAGCGGCGCGGTGATCCGCCACGGCGACTCGTGCGGCTCGGCATGATGATCGTCGCCGTTGCCGTGATCGTCGCCGTGGCCGTGGTCGTCGCCGTGACCGCCACCGTTGCCGTGACCGCCACCGTGGCCGTGATCATCGGCGTGGTCACCGCCGTGAGCTGGGTCACCAGCGGCTGCCGCAGATGAACCAGCCGCCGCCATGGCGAGCTCGTGCTCGTGCTCCTCGATCAGGTCGAGCGCGTGTTCTTCACCGTGTGCGTAGGCCGGGTCGTGCGGGTCGTGGTGCTCGCCGGCGGCCGCGCCGCGCGGCTCGCCGAAGAAGGTGAGGTACGTCGCCCGCGTCATGTAGGCGGCCGTCATCACCGCGCCGACGAGGCCGACGATGAAGAACACGTCGTAGTCGTTGTTGAACGCGTTGTCGATGATCTCGTCCTTCGACCAGAAGCCGGAGAAGAACGGGAGCCCGCACAGCGCAGCGGTCGAGACCATCCACGTCCAGAACGTGATCGGCATGTACTTCCGCAGGCCGCCCATGTCGCGCTTCATGTCGAAGCTGTGGTGCGACGCCGAATGGCTGATCGAGCCGGCGCAGAGGAACAGGCAGCACTTGAAGAAGGCGTGCGTCCAGATGTGGAAGACCGCCGGCGTCCAGGCGCCGACGCCGAGGCCCATCATCATGTAGCCGAGCTGCGACACCGTCGAGTACGCGAGCACCTTCTTGATGTCGTCCTGCACGAAGGCGAGCGCGGCGGCGATGATGATCGTGATCGCGCCGATCACGGCGATCAGGTTGACGCCGGTATCGAGGATGTCGAGGCCCTCGAAGAAGACCGGGTAGAGCCGGGCGACGAGGAAGACGCCGGCCACCACCATCGTCGACGAGTGCAGCAGCGACGACACGGGCGTCGGCCCGGCCATCGCGTCGGGGAGCCAGGTGTGGAGCGGGAACTGGCCCGACTTGCCGATGCAGGCGATGAAGAGCGCGATCGCACCCCAGAAGAGGACCTGGGAGTCGGCGCCCTCGCTGAGCGCCCACCCCGAGATCGACTGGATCGAGAAGCCGTTCGAGCCCCGCTCCTCGGCCCAACCGGCGGCGCCGAAGTAGATGATCGCGACGCCGACGAGCAGACCCATGTCGCCGACGCGCACCGTCCAGAACGCCTTGAGTGCGGCCTCGCTGTTGGCCCGGTCCTCCCACCAGTGGCCGATCAGGAGGAACGAGCAGAGGCCCATGATCTCCCAGCCGAGGATGAACTGGACCATCGACTCGGCCGAGACCATGACCAGCATGCCGGCCGAGAAGAGCGTGATCGACGCGAAGAAGTGGGTGTAGCGACGGTCGCCCTTGACGTACTCGGTCGAGTAGATCTGCACGAGCAGCGAGATGAAGCTGACGAGCAGCAGCGCCATGACGGCGAGCCCGTCGATGTGCTGGCCGAGCGTGAGCTCGAGGCCGTCGTTCTGCCACCAGGTCCAGGTTCGGATCACCGGCTCGACGTACGGCTCGGCCTCCCCGCCCTCCTCGGCGCGCGGGAAGATCGACCGTGCGAAGCCGCGCGCGACGCCGAGTGCGCCCTCGCCTTCGCTGTGGCCGGCGGAGTGCACGCGGTCGATCCACTGATACGAGGCGCCGACGGCGAGCACGAACGAGGCCGCCATCGACGCGATCCCGACCTCGGACCCGCCCTGCGGGAGCCGCTTGCCGAACAGCAGGATGACGGCGAACCCGATCGCCGGGATCAGTGGGATCAGCCACGCGTTCTCGAGGAACCAACCGGACTTCAGGGCTTCTGCAGCGAACATCAGCCACTCACCTCCGATTCGGTACCGGAGGCGATCGACGGACCGCGGCGGACGATCGCTGTCATCAGCCCCTCATCTCCGAGAGCTCGTCGAGGGCGATCGAGCGGCGGTTGCGGAAGACCATCAGCACCATGCCGAGTCCGACGCCCACCTCCGCGGCGGCGACCGCGACGACGAACAACGCGAACACCTGACCGTCGATGTTGTTGTTCATCAGCGCGAACGCGACGAGGTTGAGGTTGACCGAGTTGAGGATCAGCTCGACCGACATCAGCACCATGACCGCGTTCTTGCGGGCGATGACGCCGAACACGCCGATCGAGAACAGGATCGCCGACAGCAGCAGGAAGTTGACGGCGAGCATCAGTCCTTCCTCGCGAGCACGATCGCGCCGATGGCGGCGGCGAGCAGGACGAAGGAGAGTGCGATCAGCGGGATCAGGTAGGGCCCGAGGTACCCGTCGCTGAGGGCGACCGTCGTGCCGGCGATCTGCTCCTCGGTCGGGTCGACGAGCACGGTGTCCTCGAACGCGTCGATGACGACGTAGGCGAGCACGCCCAGGATCAGCACCGCGACCGGGATGCCGAGGCCCCAGCCCTTGTTGTTGAGATCGGTGTCGGCGCCGAGCCGGGCGCGGGTCAGCATGATGCCGAAGAGGAACAGCACCATGACGGCGCCGATGTAGACCATCACCTGCGAGACGGCGACGAACTCGGCGGCGGCCAGGATGTACTGCGCGGCGACGCCGCCGAGCACCACCACCAGCCAGAGCGCGGCGTGCACGACGTTCTTCGTCGAGACGACCGTCAGCGCGGCGAAGATCATGATCGCGGCAATGATGCCGAACCCGACGTTCTGCGCGACGTTCACGTCGGCCGACTGCGCGAGCAGGCTCGTCACCTCTTCGCCCCCGCTTCCAGCCCAGGCGCCTCGGGAACGGTCTCCATCATCCCGTGGGGGCTGCGCCCCCACACCCCATCAGCGCTCGGCTCGCTCGCGCTCGCTCGACCGCCGGAGACCGCTCTCACGTCGAGCATCACTTCTGCGCCCCCGCTTCCAACTCGGGCGCCTCGGGCACGGTCTCCATCCACTCGCCGAGCTTCGACTTGTCGTGGAGGAGGTCGGCGATGCGCGGTTCGGAGTACTCGTACTCGGGGCTCCAGAACAGCGCGTCGAACGGGCACACCTCGACGCAGATGCCGCAGTACATGCACAGCGCGTAGTCGATGTCGAAGCGATCGAGGTGGTTGACCTGGCGCGGCTTGCCCCCGGCGCGGCGGGGCGGGGCGAGCTGCTTGTGTGCCTCGATGTAGATGCACCAGTCGGGGCACGAGCGAGAGCACAGCATGCAGGCCGTGCAGTTGTCCTCGTGCAGCGCGATCACGCCACGGGCGCGGATCGGCGGCGTCTCCTTGGCGTGCGGGTACTGCACGGTGGCCGCGCCGTCCTTGACGGTGCGGAACATCGTGCCCATCGTGACACCCAGGCCCTTGATCAGCCCGGGAACCTTCGGCTTCGGGGGCATCACCACCACCCCCGTTCAAGTTGTGTCAGACACGAAGTGAACCGTTCAGGTTGTGTCTGACACGAAGTGAACGAAGTGAGTGACATGAACATCAGAGCGCCACCTTCAGGACCGCCGTGACGGCGATGTTGGCGAGCGAGATCGGGATCAGGACCTTCCAGGCGAATCGCTGGAGCTGGTCCTCGCGGAACCGGGGGTAGCTGAACCGTACCCACATGATGATGCCGGTCAGCAACACCATCTTCGACAGCATGATCACTGGGCCGACGACGTTCATCCAGTTGTCGACGTCGTCGAGCGTCTCCCACCCGAACCAGCTGAACGGCACACCCCAGCCGCCGAGGAAGAGCACCGAGGCGATGAAGGCGAACACACCGGCGGTGGCGAACTCGCCGATGAAGAACATCAGGAACCGGAACCCGGAGTACTCGGTCATGTAGCCGGACACGAGCTCGGACTCGGCGATCGGCATGTCGAACGGCGCCTGCGTGAGCTCGGCCTGGACGGCGACCATGAAGATCAGGAAGCCGACGCCCTGCGTCAGCACGAACGGCAGGCCGATGCCGTTCCAGCCGAAGATCTCCTGCGTGTTCTGCGCGACGACGATCTGCTGCAGGTTCATCGAACCCGCCTGGATGACCACGCCGACGACCGCGAGCACCATCGGCAGCTCGTAGGCGATCAGCTGACCGGCAGCACGCAGCCCACCGAGCAGCGAGTACTTGTTGGCGCTCGACCAGCCGGCGATGAGGATGCCGATCACCGACACCGAGCCGACGGCCAGGGCGTAGAACACGCCGGCCTGGAAGTTCGTCATCCAGGCGTCGGGACCGAACGGCACGACGACGACCAGGAGGAACGTCGACATCAGCACGATGATCGGCGCGATCTTGTAGATCGTGCTGTCGGCGTTCTCGGGGATGATGTCTTCCTTCTGCAGCCACTTGCCGACCTCGGCGAGCAGCTGCATCGAGCCGTACGGCCCGGCCTCCATGGGTCCGAGCCGGCTCTGCATGAACGACATCATCTTGAACAGGAAGACGTAGACGATCGTGCCCGCGGGCAGCAGCACCGCGGCGATCCCGCCCAACACGCGCAGCAGCGACTGCCCCCAGTAGGGGACTTCAACCGCAAGGTGGGCGATCACCGGTCGATGTCTCCGAGGATGAAGTAGAGGCTGGCGAGGATGGTGATGATGTCGGGGACGTAGACGCCCTTCAGCACCCAGGGTGTGATCGAGATGTTGTTGAAGCTCGCCGAGCGGATCTTCACCCGGAACGGCCCCAGGTCACCCTTGCTCACCACGTAGTAGCCCATCTCGCCGAGCGGGTTCTCCGTCGACACCCAGGCCTCGCCCTCGGGGACCTTGATGATGCGCGGCACCTTGGCCATCACGGGTCCGGCCGGCAGGTCGTCGATGAGCTGGTCGACGATCTTGGTCGCCTCGCGAGTCTCTTGCAGTCGCACCCAGCAGCGCGCCCACGAGTCGCCGTCGGGATGGGTCCAGACCTTGAAGTCGGCCTTGTCCCACGCCATCGGCAGGTTCTGGTCGCGGCGCAGGTCCCAGTCGACGCCCGAAGCCCGGAGGTTGGCACCGGTGAGCCCGTAGGACGTAGCGATGTCGGGTGGGATGACCCCGATGCCGCGGGTGCGGCTCTGGAAGATCTCGTTGCCGAACAGCAGGTCCTCGATCTGGTCGCAGAACTCGCGCAGCTTGCGCATGACCTGCTTGGTCTCGTCGATCCAGCCCTTCGGCAGGTCGTCCTTGAGGCCGCCGATGCGGTCGAAGTTCGGATGGAAGCGGCCGCCGGTGGCGCCCTCGATCAGGTTGAGGACGTACTCGCGGTCGCGGAACGCCAGGAAGACCGGGGTGATGGCGCCCATCTGCACGCCGAGATCGCCGAGGAACAGGCCGACGTTCGCGATCCGGGACAGCTCGAACAGGATCGTGCGGATGTACTGGGCGCGGGGCGGCGCCTCGATCTCCATGAGCTTCTCGGCGGCGAGGATGAACGGCACCTCGTTGGCGAAGCTGCCGAGCCAGTCGATGCGGTTGATCAGCGTCGTGACCTGCGGGAACGTGCGGACCTCGGTGAGCTTCTCGTAGCCCCGGTGCATGTAGCCGGCCACCGGCTCGGCCCAGATGACCTGCTCGCCGTCGAGGCGGGCGACGATGCGTAGCGTGCCGTGCGTGGCCGGGTGCTGCGGGCCGATGTTGAGCGTCATGCCCTCGGTCTCGAGCTCGACGTTCAGCCGCGCGTCGGCCGCCTGCGACGCGATGTAGCTCAGCTGCTGCCGTTCGTTCAGCATGGTCATGATGCGTCTCCGCCGTCGTCGTCGGATTCGGGCATGGGTTCGACGTCGACGATGCCGGGCCACGGCTTGACCATGCGCGACAGCAGCGGGAAGTCCTTGCGGAGCGGGAACCCCTCGAACTCGGTGGGCAGGTAGATGTTGCGCAGGTCGGGGTGTCCGTCGAAGCCGACCCCGAACATCTCGTGCGTCTCGCGTTCGTGCCAGTTGGCGCCGGCGAACTGCGGGATCCAGGTCGGCATCGACATCGACTCGGGCACGTCGGCCTTCACCGTGATGCTGACGTGGCGTTCGATGTCGGTCAGGCGGGCGAGCAACTGGAAGCGGGACTCGCCGCCGGCGTAGCCGCTGGTCATCTCGGGTTGCTCGCCATCGCCCTCCTCGGCCGGGGCGGAGGGGTCGTCCTCGCCCTTGCCGTACGGCGATGGCAGCCAGTCGATCGCCGAGAGGAAGCAGAAGTGCTCGAATCCCTGTGCCTTGAGAGCTGCGCCGGCGATCGCCCAGGCCTCTGCCGACACACGCACCCACAGATCGTCCTGCGGCACGAGGTGCGTGTCGAGCAGGTGCTCGCCGAGGTCGGCGCGCAGCGCGTCGACGATGCCCTCGCGCAGACCGTCGCCCGGGAGCTCGGGGGTCTCGGCGGCCTCGTCGGTCGCCGTGCTGGCGTCGGCGCCGGCGTCACTCAATCGGGCCACCGCCGACGACGATCGGTTCCTGCGGCTCGCGGAGCGCAGCGGACTTCTGCAACGACGTGTACTCCTCGTGACGCCACTTGGCGCCCATGTCCTCGTTCTTGATGCGCTGCTGGAGCAGCACGATGCCCTCGAGCAGCGCCTCGGGGCGCGGCGGGCAGCCCGGTACGTAGACGTCGACGGGGATGATCTGGTCGACGCCCTTGGTCACGGAGTACGAGTCCCAGTACGGCCCACCGCAGTTGGCGCAGGAACCCATCGAGATCACGTACTTCGGCTCGGGCATCTGCTCGTAGAGCCGCTTGACGGCCGGGGCCATCTTGTCCGTGACGGTGCCCGAGACGACGACCAGGTCGGCCTGCCGCGGGCTCGCCGGCAGCGGGATCACGCCGAGTCGCATCACGTCGTACCGGGGCGAGCCGAACGCGGCGCCCATCTCGATGGCGCAGCAGGCGAGTCCCCACTGGTACACCCACATCGAGTACGAGCGGCCGATGTTGAACAGCTTGGTGAGCGGGGCGGGCATTCGCCCGCGATCCACTAGACCCATCTGAGGAGCCCTCGTTTCCAGGCGTACACGAGACCGTCGAGCAGCAGCACGATGAAGATCAGCATGGTGATCAGGCCGAACCACCCGTAGCGCTCGGTCGCGGTCGCCCACGGAAAGATGAACACCGCCTCGACGTCGAAGATGACGAACAGCAGCGCGAACACGTAGTACCGGATCTGGCTCTGCGACCAGCCGATCCCGACCGGGTCGACGCCCGACTCGTAGGCGATCAGCTTCTCGCGGCCGGGGCGCGACGGGCGCACGGCAGCCGCCACGCCCAGCAGGAGGCCGGCGAGCAGAATTGCGGCCAGGCCGAACCAGACCACCGTGAGGTAATCGCGCAGAAACAGCGACATCGGGCAGCGAGGCTACCAGGGCTCGTGAACGGGTTCCCAAACTCCGCGACACAGTTTCGAGAGGCCCGAGACGGCCCCGTTTCGGCGCCGGACCAGCGGACGACGGCGCTGTCCTGGGCCGCCCCGGATCGCCGGAACGGGCCGTCGCGGCTCGACCGACCGCGGCGGGTGACCAGCTACGTTCGCAGCATGGACGCGCCCGTCGACCTCGACAGCATCCGGGCGGCTCGCGAGGCGGGGCGCGATGTCGTCCGACGGACGCCGGTGCTCGGCTCGGCGACGCTCTCGTCCGGGAACGGCCCGGTGGTCCTGAAGGCCGAGAACCTCCAACGCACCGGTTCGTTCAAGGTGCGCGGTGCGATGAACAAGCTGGCATCGCTCGGCGACGCGGCCGGACGCGGCGTGACCGCGGGCAGCGCCGGCAACCACGCCCAGGCGCTTGCGTTCGCGGCGTCCCAGCACGGCGTGCGGGCCGAGATCTTCGTCCCGACCGGTGCCTCGGTCACGAAGATCGCCGCCTGCGAGGGCTATGGCGCATCGGTCACCGAGCGGGGCGCGACGTTGCTCGACGCCGTCGAGGCCTCGGTCGCGCACGCGGCGGCGACCGGCTCGGCGTTCTGTCACCCGTTCGACGACCCGGTCGTGGTCGCCGGGCAGGGCACGCTCGGCTTGGAGTTGGTCGAGGACGTCGACGACCTCGCGTGCGTCGTCGTCCCGCTCGGTGGCGGTGGCCTCGCGGCCGGCACGGCCGTCGCCGTGAAGTCGCAGCGTCCGGACGTCCGTGTGATCGGCGTCCAGGCCGCAGTGTGTGCGCCGTACGCCGGTCACCCGCCGAGCGACGGACCGATCCTCACGCTGGCCGACGGCATCGCCGTGAAGCGGCCCGGCGAGGTGACCGCCCCGCTCGTCGAGCGATGGTTGGACGAGGTGGTGACCGTCGACGAGGACGCGATCGCCGACGCGATGGTGATGCTGCTCGAGCGGGCCAAGCTGGCCGTCGAGGGTGGCGGCGCGGTCGGCGTCTCGGCGTTGATGTCGGGGCTGGTGACGCCGCCGACCGTCGGCACGACATGTGTCGTGCTCTCGGGTGGCAACGTCGATCTCGGTGCGGTGCCGGGCCTGATCCGGCGCCACGAGCATCTGGCGGGCCGGCGGCTCGCCCTGTTCGCGCGGATCGACGACCGCCCAGGGGGACTCGCTCGGTTCCTCGCAGCCGCCGCAGCGGCGGGCGCCGATCTCATCGAGGTGCAGCACCTGCGGGAATGCCTCGAGCTGCACGTGCGCGAGACCGGCATCCGCGCCACGTTCGAGGTGCGGGGGCCCGAGCACGCGGACCGCATCGTCGCCGCGCTCTGCGACGCGGGATACTCGCCCGAACGCCGCTGACCGCCGCGTCACGAGGCGCCGATCGACTACGCCCGCAGGTACGTGAGCACGGCGAGCACCCGGCGGTTGCCGTCCTCGGGATCCAGCCCGAGCTTCATGAACACGTTGGAGATGTGCTTCTCGACCGCTCCGCCCGAGACGACGAGCCGCTCGGCGATGCCGGCGTTCGAGAGTCCCTCGGCCATCAGGTTGAGCACCTCGCGCTCGCGCGGGGTCAGCCGGTCGAGCTCGTTCGAACGCTTCGAACGGCCGAGGATCTGACTGATGACCTCGGCATCGACGGCACTGCCGCCGGCCGCGACGCGACGCAGCGAGACGAGGAAGTCGTCGACGTCGATGACGCGGTCCTTCAAGAGGTAGCCGACGCCCGAAACGTCGCCGGCGAGGAGCTCGCCGGCATACCGCTCCTCGACGTACTGCGAGAGCACGAGCACGGCGACCTCGGGGTACCGGTGCCGGATCTCGATCGCCGCTCGAAGTCCCTCGTCGGTGTGCGTCGGCGGCATCCGGACGTCGACGATGCAGAGGTCCGGTTCGTGCTCGGT
The DNA here is from genome assembly GCF_030065885.1 of Ilumatobacter sp. Taxonomy (GTDB): domain Bacteria; phylum Actinomycetota; class Acidimicrobiia; order Acidimicrobiales; family Ilumatobacteraceae; genus Ilumatobacter. The sequence goes on from NZ_JASJCS010000042.1 coordinate 20,646, forward strand.
GACGGCGTCGAGGAGGGCATCGGCGTCGCCCACGGCAGCCACGACCTCCATGCCCGAGTCGGTGAGCAGACGGACGACGCCGTCACGCAAGAGCACCGAGTCGTCGGCGACGATGGTTCTGAGTGGTGTCTGTTGGTCAACGTCCATGGCGTGGTAGCTCCGCGATCAGTGTGGTCGGACCCCCGTCGGGCGAGGTGATCGACAGGGTGCCGTCGAATGCGTTGACGCGGGCGCGGATGCCGGCGATGCCGGTGCCACGTCCCGCGTCGGCGCCGCCTCGGCCGTCGTCGTGCACGGTGACGCGGACGTTGGCGGCGACCTTCATGACGTGCACGGACGCGACGCGGGCGTCGGCGTGCTTGAGCACGTTGGCGATCGCCTCGTTGGCAACGAAGTAGATCGTCTCGGCCACATCGGTCGACATGTCGAGGTCGGCGTCGACGTGCACCGAGATCGGTATCGGGGCCGAGCTGACGACGGCCGATAGCGCTGCATCGATGCCGCGATCGGCGAGGATCGCCGGGTGCAGGCCACGGCCGAGCTGCCGGAGCTCGCCGATCGAGCCCTGCACCTTCTGTCGGGCGCTACCGAGCAGCTCCTTGGCGCGCTGGGGGTCGTCGTCGATCTGGTGCTCGGCCATGCCGAGGTCGAGGCCGATCGCGACGAGCTGCTGCTGCACCCCGTCGTGCAGGTTCCGCTCGATCCGACGGCGCTCGCTGGCCACGGCGTCGAGGATGTCCTGGCGCTGGGTCGAGAGTGTGGTCACGCGTTGCTCGGCGATCGCGAGGCGGTCGGTACCGAGGAACCACACGTCGATCTGGGCCTTCAGGTCGGCGACCCAGATCGCGACCCGCGGGATCGCACCGGCCGCGAACGCCGCCAGGACCAGGGCGAAGATGCCGAACGCACCGGTGCTGAAGCCGGTGCCGATCGTGAAGCCCGGGCCGTCGATGACCGTGTCACCGAACACCGTCTGCAGCACGATCGAGAGCGGGAAGCTCCCGAACGCGAGCAACACGGGCCCGAGGACGACGTTGACCGCCACGAACGCCACCTGCCGCCAGCGTGCGGGATCGGTGATCGTCGTCAGGATCGCGCGTGGACCGATGCCGTTGACCGGGATCACTGCCCGCGGCTCGATCCGGTGGCCGGCGAGTGCTGCGAACTCGCGCTCGATCTTCGCGAACACGCCGATCATCGCGAAGAACGGGACGATGAGGAAGAAGCCCACCACGATGAACAGCAGCCCGAACGTGATCGCGCCGAGGGCCACCATCGCGGCGAACAGGAACGGGGCGACGATCGCGCTCAGGAACAGGAACGCGAGCGCCAACCAGCCCTCGCGTTGCGCCAGCGGCCGGAACCACTTCTCGGCGACGTCGCGAGCTCGGTCCCAGTCCCAGCCCTCGGTCGCCGACGCCCGCGGCGTGGGCGGCGGTGGCGGCGGCGGGAACTGGCTCACCCGGCCAGTTTCGCGCTCGGCGCCGCTCTGGAACGACGGGTCGCCCATGCGAACGGTCGCGGAGGTCGGCGGCGGCAGGTGCTTCATGCCGCACCTCGCAGCGTGACGGCGACGGGTCGCCGGGCGGCGGTGTGCACGATGACGACCGCGAGGAGCGCGAGGGTCGCGAACGTCCCGATGACGATCGCCGGGATGGCGCCCGTGGCGTCGACCACGCCGATGTCGACGGCGTTGCTCGCCTCGAACGAACCGATGATCCCGCGGGTTCCCAGCGCTCCGATCGCCAACCCGCCGACCAGGCCGAGGGCACCGACGGGTGCCAGTTCACGGACGAGCAGCCCGCGGAGACGGCGACGGCGAGCGCCGAGCGCCTGCAAGGCGGCGAACTCGTGCCGGCGCTCGTACAGGCTGACCGTCATCGACGAGATGACGGCCAGCGCGGCCACGCCGGCCACGACCACACCGATCGCACCGAAGATGACCACGACCGCTTCGCGGCCGGCGTTGTCCTCGGCTGCGATGTCGTCGGCGGTCGACGACCACGTGGCGACCGGCAGTGTGACGCCGGGCCCGGCGTGGTCGGAGAGGACGACGTTCGCCATCCCCGGTGCGCCGAGGTCGGCGGACAGGTCGGCGCGGTCGACGTAGATCGTGCGGCTGAAGTCGTTCGACAAGCCGACGACCTCGTACTCGACGGGCCCTCCAGCGAGCGTCAGCGTGACGTCGTCGCCGACGTGGAGGTCGTTGCGGCTGGCGAAGCCCTTGCTCAGCACGGCGGTCCGCGCCTCGGGTTCGATCCACGACCCGTCGCTGAGCATCGGATCGAACATCGCGGTGTCGACCGCGAGGCCGTAGACGTCGACCTGCCACTCCTCGATCTCGCCCTCGGTCCAGATGCCGGTCTCGATGCCGTCGTGGTCGTCCTCGATCGAGCCGTCGATCGGGAGGCCGGGATCCCGCGCACCGGTGAGCGACTCCCACTGCCAGGGGGCGTGGGTGGCGGTGTTGAACTCGTTGACCGACGTGACGAGGCTCGGGATCAGGAACGCGGCGCCGACGGCGGCGCTGATCTGCACGACGATTGCGACCGTGCGTGCCGGCTTGTGGACCGCCGATCGCCCGGCGAGGCGGCCGAACAGGCCGCCCGCGGGCACCCGGGCCATCGCCCGATGGGCCCAGCTGCGGCCGAACGGTGCGCCCTCGCGGTCGCGGAGCGCCGCGGCGAGCGGGATCTTGGTGACTCGGCGGGCCGCGCGGGCGGCCACCAGCCGGGCGCCGACGAGCATGCCGACCGCACTGCCGGCGAGCACGAGCCAATCGATCGCGACGTCGGGTGTGACACCGACGAACTCCTCGAGCACCATGCGGGCGATCACGTTGCTGATCACGATGCCGAGTGGCAGCCCGACGACGAGCGCGATGACCGTGATGCCGGTGGCGATCCGGCGGAGCCGCCGCCGCAGCGGCCGGGAGCGACCGCCGAGGGCGCGCATGACCGCGACCTCGCGGGTCCGTTCGGTGATCAGGGTGTTGGTCGTCGAGGCCAGCAGCACGAGGGCCACGAGTCCGGCTGCGATGCCGAGCAGGCCGATCAGCATGCTGATCTGCTCGATGTCCTGGTCGATCGGCGTCGTGCCGTCGGGGAGGTAGAGGGGGAAGTCGGTGTAGGTGTCGCCCGAGTCGGCGAGCACGGTCCGGACCTCGTCCGAGATGGCGCGCAACGAGTCGAGGTCGTCGTGCTCCGCCGTGATGACGAGCCGGTTGGTGCCCTGCTCGGGCAGCTGCTGCCTGACGGTGTCGAGGTCCGCGAAGGCGACATCGCTGTCGGCCCACCAGAGCGTGCTGCCGTGCCCGACGATCTCGTACGAACGTCCGCCGGTGAACAGCCGCTCGCCGATCGTCCCGAATCCGGGCGAGGTCACGATCTCGTCCGAGCTCTGCGGCAGCCGACCGGCGTCGAGCTGCAGGAGGTCCATCGTCTGGTGCTCGAGGTCGAGACCGACGACGCGGGTGTCCGACCCGTTCGGCAACGTCACCGCCAGCGACGCCTGGCCTTCCGCCGCGACGACGTTGTCGATCGTCGCGAGCTCGGCGACCTGCTCGGCGTCGAGCGGTGAGGTCGGCACGATGATGTCGGCGAGGCCATCGCGCTCGGCGGTCTCGTGCAGCGTGCCGGTCGACACGGTGGGAACGGCCAGCACACCGATCGCGCCGACGGCGAGCGCCAGCGCGAACACGCTGGCGACGATGCGACCGGGCGCACGCTTGAACTGGCGGAGCAACGACCTCATCGCCCGCCACCTGCACTGCGCTGGGTGACGGCGTCGACCCGGCCGTCGATCATCGACACGACGCGATCGGCGCCGTCGGCCAGGGCGAGGTCGTGCGTGATGAACACCACGGTGCTCCCGTTGCGAGCGAGCCCCATCAGCAGTTCGAAGACCGCGTGTCCGTTGCTCTGGTCGAGGCTGCCGGTCGGCTCGTCGGCCACGATGATCGGGGGGTGGGTCACCATCGCCCTCGCGATGCCGACCCGCTGCTGCTCGCCGCCGCTCATCTGGGCCGGCAACTTCTTGTGGAAGTCGCCGAGTCCGACGGCGTCGAGTGCCTTGCGGGCCGCACGGCGGCGGAGCCGGCGACCCGCACCGCTGGGCCCGAGCTCGATCGCGAGCTCGACGTTCTCGGCGGCGGTCAGGGTCGGGAGCAGGTGGAAGTCCTGGAAGACGATGCCGACGTTGGCGCCGCGCCAGGCGGCGAGCTTGTCGGTCTTCATGCGATCGATCCGCGTGCCGTTGACGACGAGCGAACCCGACGTCGGTTGATCGATGCCGGCGATCAGCGCGCCGAGCGTGCTCTTGCCCGACCCGGACGGGCCGATGACAGCGACGATCTCGCCGGCCGCGATGTCGAGGTCGACACTGCTGACGCCGATCTGCGCCGCATGGCCCTTGCCCCACACTCGGGTCAGGTCGCGGGCTTGGACGAGGGCCGGCGCCGTGCCGGCAGCGGGGGGTACTGCCGGCACGGGATCGAGAAGGGTGGTTGCGCTCATGACTCCATCGTCGAGCAGCGGCCGCCTCGGCGACATGGAGACGCCTGGCGAATGCCGGGTGGGGTTATCCCCCGGCGCGACGATCGTGGGGCAGCTCCGCCCGGTGCTCGGTGCGGTGTCGTCAGTTGGTCGAGGCGCCCGCGAGGAGCACGGTGAGCACCACGACCAGCACCAGGACGGTCGCCTCGACCATGAGCGTCGCACGCGACCGCGCAACCATCGCTGTGCTCCCGTCGGGATGGCGATCGAGCGCCGGCACCACGACGAAGTGGTTGTACGCACCAATCGCGACGGCGATGCCGATCGCACCGGTCTTGAGGAGAAGCCGGCGGCCCCAGTCCGTATCGGTCAGCTCACCGAGGCCGTCCACGATCATCAGCGTCATCAGACCACCCGCCACAGCGACCAGGATGAGAGCACCCGTCGCAACGGACGAGAACCGAACGATCAACGGTGCCGCCGACCCGTCGGCGCGTCGCCGCAGGGCGAGGACGGCCAGGCCCACGATGCCGCCGAACCACACGCTGCCCGAAGCGACGTGGACCACGTTCGTGAGCGCGTGGAGGGCGCGCGGGCCCTCGGTCACGGTGTGACCGTCGAATCCGAAGCTCAACAGCGCAGCGATCGCCCCGGTCATCCCGAACGCTGACGCTGCAGACGGCACCCAACGGACGGAGGATTCGGCTTCGTTCTCGGCTTCGTTCTCGGCGTCGGTCCCGGACGACGGCCGGCCGATCGGCGCGACGTCGTCGAACAGGCCGAGCACGACCAGGAGGCCACCGAGCAGCCGCATCATCGCCGCCGAACCGGCCGAGCTCGTGAGGGCGTCGGGCCACGCCTGACCGTTGATGTCGGCGACGCCGGCGACTTCGACCGCTGCGCCGATCACCATGAACAGGCCCGCCATCGCGACGACCCGGAGCAACAGACGGATCTCGGCGTGCGACCCGCGGTGCACGACGGCGAGCAGCACCAGGAGTCCCGCCGCCAACGTGGCTCCGCCGAGCGAGCCGAACAGGCCGATCCGCTGGAGCAGCTCGCCCGTGTCGGTCGCCGAACCGGCGTCGGCCAGGAAATCGTCGAGGGGCGTCGACGCCGGCACGAACCTCACCGCGGGCTCGCACCGCGCGACCGCAGGACGAGGAAGAGACCCGCGCCGCCGGCCGCAGCGGCCGCCAGCGCCACGTAGACGCCTGTACCGAGGCCACCGTCGGCGTCGTCGTCGATGGCAGGCTCAGAGGCGCCGAGCGCACCCTCGTCGCCCGCCGCCACAGCAGCGGCCGACTCGTCGTTCACGAACCCGCCCGAGGGCGACGGCGAGGACGTTGAGGGCGCGGTCGTGACCGCCGGCGACTCGATCGCCTCGATCGCCTCGCTCGCCGGAGGTGCCGTTGCCGGCGACGTCGACGCCGGCGAGATCGTCTCGGGCGGCGAGGTCGTCTCGGGCGGCGAGGTCGGCAGCGGCGCCTGGATCGTGAACGAGAAGGCGCCCGACAGCACGTGGCCGTCCTCGGCGGCGACCTCCCACCGGACACCAGCCGCGCCTCCGGCGAGCGGCGGATCGAGCTGGAGCCGGAACAGCATGTCGTCGTCGGTCACCGCGAACGGCACGACGATGGTGCCCTGAGGATCGAGCACCTCGAATCCGCTGCCCACGAGGGTCACCGGGCTCGTGAACGCCACCGTGATCTCCGACACCGGTTCACCCACCGACGCACCGTCGGTGGGGAGCGAGAAGTCGAAGTCCGTGTGGGCGGACGCAGGGCTCGCCGCAACCAGGATCGCCGCGAGCGCGGCGCCGACGGTGGTCAAGAATCGCCGGAGAGCTGACCGGTTCGACACCGGCGCGAGGCTACCGCTGGCACTCGGCGCGTACGATGCACCCGTGGCCGAACATCCACCGCTCACCGCGTCGTCGGCCGAGCCGCTGATCACGTCGACGAACGACATGCGCGCGCACCGCAAGCGGCGCCTGGCGCTGGCCTATCGCCTGTTCGGGGCGCTCCACTGGGGCGAGCAGGGCGACGGCCACATCTCGGCCCGCGACCCCGATCGGGCCGACTGCTTCTGGCTCCTGCGCTACGGCGTCCCGTTCGCCGACGCCACCGTCGACGACCTGGTGCTCGTCGGCCCCGACGGCTCGGTCGTCGAGGGAGCGGGCGAGATCAACATGACGGCGCACTCGATCCACTGGCCGATCCACGAGGCCCGACCCGACGTCGTCAGCGCCGCGCACACGCACACGCCGTACGGCACGCCGTGGGCGGCCTGCGCCGAGCCGTTCGCGATGATCTGCCAGGAAGCGACGGCGTTCCATCACGACCAGGCCGTGTTCGACGACGGCGAGGTCGAGGTGCACGGCACCGACGGCGGCAAGCGGATCGCCGCCGCGCTCGGTGACGCGAAGCTCGTCTCCCTCCGCAATCACGGCCTGCTGACCGTCGGCGCCGACGTCGACGAGGCCGTGGGCTGGTTCCTGATGGCCGAACGGGTCGCCGAGGTCCACTGCAAGGCGCCGCGGCCGTCACCGATCTCCGACGACGACGCCGCCGGGGCGGCGGCGTCGATCGCCGACCCGGGTCAGGGTTGGCGGACCTTCAACTGGTCGTTGCGGGCCCGCATCCCGGATCCGTCGGTCGTCGGCTGACCCCGCTCAGCCGCCGCCGACCGGCAGCGCCGCGTCGACGCCGCCGCCGATCTCGCCGTTCCCGCTCAGCGCCGTGGCTCGCCCATCCGTTCCGGCGTCCTGTACCGGCTCGATGGCACGATCCTGGGTGACGAGCACCAGGAGCCCGGGCAGCACCGTCAGGGTGGCGATCAGCGCCATCAGGATCATCAATGCCGTGAGCAGGCCGTACGCCGCGAAGAGCGGCATCGGCGCGAAGGCCATGATGCCGAACCCGGCCGCCGAACTGACCGCCGAGGCCACGAGCGCGGTCCCGGTGCCCTCACCGGTCACCCGCACCGCCGTGCGCCGGTCGCCGTGCCGGGCGAGCTCTTCCCGGTAGCGGGCGATGAAGTGCAGCGCGAAGTCGACCCCGATGCCGATCGACACCGCGGCGATGGTGGCCGTCACGATGTTGATCGAGTAGCCGGCGACCTCCATGAAGCCGTACAGCCACGCGACGACCATGAGGATCGGCACGATCGCGACCAGGCCGTAGCGGATCGATCGCAGGAACGTCGCGCTGACGCCGAAGCACAGCACGAGTGCGATCGGCAGCGACACCTGCAGCGCCCGGTTGGTCGCGTCGAGCGAGGCGTCGCGGACGAACGGGCTACCGGTCACCTGGACGAACGTGCCGCCGAGGTCGGCGCCGATCGCATCGGCGAACGGCTCGAGCGCGTCGCGGGTCGCGCTGACCGAGGCCTGCTGGCGGCTGTCGACCAGACCGAACTCGAAGACGGTGGCGGGCGGGTCCACGTCGATCCGCACCGACGTCGCCACGTCGTCCGGTGTGAGCGCCAGTCGGCCGGCATCGAACGGCACGCCGGTCTGCGACGTCGTCTCGATGACCGCGACGACCTGCTCGGCGGTGTCGGGGATCCGATCGCCGTCGCCGTCGGTGACCTCGACGCCGGTCAGGTCGAGCACGAGACCCTGGGCGGCCGGCGAGTCGAGCACGGCGTCGAACACGCTGAACACGCCGCCGTCGACGTCGATGAGCTCGCCCCGGTCGTCGAGCGCGAGCGTGTCGATGTCGGCGGCGCGGACCTCGTCGATGCGGGCCTGCAGCGTCGACAGGGTGGCTGGATCGGTGAGGTCGCCCT
>NZ_JASJCS010000043.1 GCF_030065885.1 Ilumatobacter sp.
CGAGCACCTCGACGCCGGCCTCGATGGCAGCCGAGTCGAGCGTCCGCTGCACCTCGACGCCCGACTGGTCACCGCCGGAATGCACGATCCGGTGATGCGAGTGCCCGCCCTCCATCGTGAGCGCCATCTCGCCCGACTCGTCCGGGTCGAACATCGCGCCGAGCTCGATCAGCCGGCGGATCGCCACGGGCGCATCCATCGCCAGCGTCCGCACGGCGTCCTCGTCGCAGAGGCCGGCGCCGGCGGTGAGCGTGTCCCGGACGTGGTCGTCGACCGTGTCGGCCGGGTGCAGCACAGCGGCGAGCCCGCCCTGCGCCCACGCAGTGGAGCCGGCGGCGAGCACGTCCTTCGTGACGACGAGCACCGAACGCTCGGGCCGCATCGCCAGGGCGGCGGCGAGGCCGGATGCACCCGAACCGAGCACGACGACGTCGACCTCGCGCTCCCATTCCGCAGCGGGCCCGGCGAGGACCGAGGGCAGCGTGAACGAGGTCACCGGCTGCTCAGTCGGCGGTCGCGGACGGGGAACCGATCGCGATCATCCGCTCGACGCTCGCACGAGCGCGCTCGGCGACGTCGGCGGGCACGTCGACGACGTCGGTGCCGTCGCGCAGGCTCGCCAGCAGCTTGGCCGGCGTGATCATCTTCATGTACTTGCAGACCGCCGCCCGGTTGACGGGCGCGAACTCGGTGGTGTCGTTGACCCGCTCGAGCTGGTGCAGCATGCCGGTCTCGGTGGCGACCAGGACCCGATCTGCGGTCGTGGACCTGGCGGCGTCGACCATCCCGCTGGTCGACAAGATCTTGGTCCGCTCGGCCGGCACCACGCCGGCCTCGGCGAGGTAGAGCGCGCTCGTGGCGCAGCCGCATTCGGGGTGGATGAACAGCTCGGCATCGGGGTCGGCCTCGACCTGCTCGCGGAGCTCGGCGCCGTTGATGCCGGCGTGCACATGGCACTCGCCGAGCCAGATGTGCATGTTCTCGCGTTGCAGCACGCGCTGGACGTGGGCGCCGAGGAACTGGTCGGGCCCGAACAGCACCGGCCGTTCCGCTGGTATCGACGCCACCACGTCGACCGCGTTCGACGACGTGCAACAGATGTCGGTCTCGGCCTTGACCGCGGCGGTGGTGTTGACGTAGCTGACCACGACCGGCTCGACCCCGTCGACGGTGTGCTCGGCCTTCCACGCTCGCAGCTGATCGGCGGTGATCGTCTCGGCCAGGCTGCAGCCGGCGCGTTCGTCGGGGATCAGCACGGTCTTGTCGTAGCTCAGGATCTTGGCGGTCTCGGCCATGAAGTGCACGCCGCAGAACACGATGGTCGACTGCTCGGCTTCGGCCGCGGCCCGCGACAGGCCGAGCGAGTCGCCGGTGTGGTGGGCGATGTCCTGGATCTCGGGCAGCTGGTAGTTGTGCGCCAGGATCACGGCGTCGCGCTCGTCGGCCAGGGTCCGGACCTGCTCGCGCCAGTCGGTGGGCAGCACATCGACCGGTGCCCCGATGTCGGTGGTGCTCATGGTCGTCGACCCTATCGGCGGGCGTGCTGAGGGACCGCTGAAGGATCTGCCACGGCGGGCGCCGCGAGCCTCAAGACCGGCTCAAGTGATGCCGATGATCACGGTGGAGGTCTCCGGACCTCGTGAGGTCAACATGCAACATCCGCCAACCAAGCGCTTCTCTCGGCGTGCACGCGCCGTCGGTCTCGCAGCCTGCGCGCTGTGGCTGACGTCGGGCGCGACCTCGGCGCTCGCAGCACCTCCCGAGGACACCGTGCCCGCGCCCGAGCCGGAGCCGGCATCCGAGACGGCGCCTCCTGCGCCGACCATCTCGCCCGACGGCATCGTGATCGAGGGTTTCCGGGGCTTCTACGAGCAGCCCGTCTTCGTCCCGTTCGGCCGCACGGTCGCGACCGACGGCGTCGCCACCGCGATCTTCCACGTACCCGATCTCGTGGTGAACGCCGCCGTCGTCGCCGAGCTCAACGGTCGCCCGGTCGGCTCGTGGGCGCTCGGCGATGGCCCTGGCACCACGCAGGTCGACATCCCGCTCCCCGCCGGCCTCCTCGAACCGGGGTCGAACGACCTGCGGCTCGAGACCAACGTGCCGCTCGACGGCGACGGCGCATGCCGCGACACCAGCCACCCCGGCCGGTGGGTCGAGCTCGCCGGCCCGTTCGACGTCCGATTCGACACCGTCCCCGGTACACCACTCTCGCTGCGCGACTTTCCCGAGGCCTTCGTCACCGAGGCCGATACGACCACGATCATCATCGACAAGGGCGACGGCGCCCACCTCACCGCCGCCGCCACCGTCGGGGGTGCACTGATCGAGGCCCTCGGGCGTGACCACAACGTCGTGGTCGTCGACAGCGATGACGGGGTCGGCGGCGCACAGATCCGTGTCGCCGTCGATCCCGTCGACCCCGGCATCAGCATCTCGAGCGCGGCGGACGGCTCGCCGCGGGTCGATCTGGTCGCCACCCACGGCGAGCAGCTGATCCGCATCGCCGAAGCGCTGATGCAGCCGGGTGCCCGATCGCAGATGTCGGGCGCCAGCATCGACGTGATCGATGCGGCGTCACTGCCGATCGAGCCCTCGGCGCCGCTCCAGGAAGCCTCCGACACGTGGCTCGACGGTGCGAGCCTCGACGAGCTCGGGTTCGGCGGCACCAGCCTCGAAGGCCCCGGCGTCGACCGGGTCACCTACACGGTCGACCTGCCGATCGGCGGCACGATCTCGTTCATGGAACTGACGATCGACGCCGTCGCCACCGTCGCGGCTCCCGGGCTCGACGTCTACGTCAACGGCCGGCTGGTCGGGTTCGCCGAGCTCAGCGCCGAGATCGACTCGTTCGCGTTCGACGTCCCCGCCGAACTGCTCCGGCCCGGCACCAACTTCGTCCGCTTCGAAGCCGATCTCGGTACGTCCGGGGGCGGCGGAGGCTGCGGTGGCGGCAGTTCGACCGTCACCCCCACGACCGAGGGGCGCATCGACATCCTCGGCTCGACCGAGATCCGGCTGCACGAAGGGGTCGGCCTGGTGGCCGATCTCGACGATCTGCCCTACACGTTCCGTTCGTTCACCGACACCCGGGCCGCCGTCGTCGTGACCCCGACCGAGCCGACGGTCGCAGAAGCCGAGCGTGCCGTGCAACTGGCGATCCTGCTCGGCGGCCGCGGTCTCACGGCTGCCGTCGTCACCGCAGACGAGGCGCTCGCCGAGCCACCGACCGGCCATCGCGTGGTCTTCGGCACCGCGGACCGCCAGCCAGCGCTCGCCGACGACGTGGCTGCGCTCCCGCTCGGCCGCTCGGTCCCCGACCGTTGGCCCGGCGCGATCGAGATCCAGCTCGACGACCGCCCGCACACCGCGGCGATCCAGATGGTCGCCAACCGCGAGAGCGGCTTGACCATCGCCGTCACCGGCCGCACCGACGACGACGTGCTCGCCGCACTCGACGTCCTGCTCCAGCCCGAACTGCGCGTCGGCCTCACCGGGTCGCTCGCCCTGGTCAGCGTCGACCCCCTGGATGCGCGGTCGATCTCCTACGAAGGAGGCGAGCCGGCTCCGCTGCCGACGCCCGTCGAGAGCGAGTTCGATCTGGCGCCTCCCGTCACCCAGCCACCGGCGACGGTCGCCGAGAGCGGCGGGTTCTCACGGCCCGAGGTGATCGACGAGCAGACCGGACGCTCGAACCCCCTCACCGACCTGGTCATCATCGTGGTGGCGGCGCTGGTGATCGGCGCCGGCGCGTTCGCCTACCGGCGCTTCGGCGGCCGGTGGCGGCCCCGAACGACCGCCACGACCTGACGGTCGGCCCGACGATCAGCCGGCAGCACGAACGATCGCCCGGACGGCGAGCACCCGACGGACGTCGCCCGCGATGTCGTCGTAGAACTCGTCGCGGTACGTGCTGTCGGTGATGCTGGCCACGGCGAACTGCAGCACCGAGAACGTGGCGATGAAGCCGGCCACGGCCAGGTGCTCCCAGGTGAGGACGAGCTCGCCACCGAGGAACGTGACGTCGGCGATCGGGTCGACCACCGTCGCCGTCGTCCACTGCTCGATCGTCGCTCGCCGCACGGCCAGGAGGCCGAAGCCGACGTAGAACGTCCCGGCGATGAGCCCGACGAGCAGCGTCTGGACGGCCTGCGAGATGGTCAGCAGCAGGCCGACGTTGACGAGCTCGACCCGCCCGAGGTCGGCCGGCGGCGGGCGGCCCTCCAGAGCGGGCAGCTCGTCGACGATCGGTGCGTCGGTGGCGCGAGCGAGCTCGGCGCACTCGTCCCACGACTCGAACCGGGCCAGCCCCGCCACCTCGCGTGGCACGCGCAACGCGAGGAACCCGAGCGCGAGCAGCACCATGAAGCCGACACAGATCGCGAAGAACGCGGGCTCGAAGTCGTGGGCCACCTGCCACATCTCGGCGTTGAGGAACACGAACGCCGTGATCAGCAGCAGGAGCGGCAGGCTCCTGGCGACGAGCTGGGTGACGGTCCGCAGCTGGCGGAACGCCTGCACCGCGCCGACCCGCAGCGCCGGGAACAGCCCGTACGAGGTCGTCACGTACGCGACCAGGAGCACGGCGAGGTTGACCGCCAGCACGGCGAGCGCCCCCGACCAGCCACGGTCGGTGAGCACGAGCGACGAGACCACCGGCGCGAGGACGAACGCGCCGAGCTCGAGCACCCCGATGTCGTCGGGCAGCCGGAAGGCACGGCGCCCGCGCAGCAGGTTCACCCCGACGAACGCGCCCGCCAGCATGCCGACGCCCGCCACGAACACGCCGGCCTGCGCCCAGCCGTCGAAGCGGTCGCCGAAGCTCACGAACAGCTCGACGAACAGGACGAACAGGAGGAACGGCCAGGCCCTGGTCCAGACGTCCTCGCGCGCCGAGTAGTCGGGGATCGCGTGCGGGAACCCGCGCCGAACGAACCACCACTCGGTTGCACCGACCACATCGCGCACGGTGCCCAGTGTGACGCGCCCGGCACCTCGTCAGGGGGACCCGCTCAGCGTTCGAGCGAGGTGCGCGGCCGGTGGAAGTCGCTGACGGCGTCGAGTTCGGTGACTGCCTCGGCCGGGAGCGGCTCGTCCATGCCGTCGAGCACGTCGAGCAGCTGCTGGGGCCGGTTGGCGCCGACGATCGGTGCCGTCACCCACGGCTTGGCCCGCAGCCAGTTGATCGCGACCTGGGCGGGCGTCGCCCCGATCCGCTCGGCGATCGACACGACACTCTCGACGATGTCCCAGTTGGCGTCGGAGAAGCGCTGGGCGGCGTTCTCCTCGGCGCGCACCGAGTCCGGGAGTTCGGCACCGCGCCGGTACTTGCCGGTGAGGACGCCGCCCGCGAGCGGGCTGTAGGGCACCACGCCGATGCCGTAACGCTCGCAGACCTGCGCCAGCTCGGTCTCGAAGTCGGCACGGGTCGGGCTGAGCAGGTTGTATTCGGGCTGGATGCTGACGAAGGACTCGTAGCCGTTCGCCTGCGACGCCCACAGCGCCTGCATCAGCCGCCATGCGCTGAAGTTCGAGCAACCGAGGTAGCGGACCTTGCCGGCGCGGACGAGGTCGGTGAACGCCGCCATCGTCTCCTCGATCGGCACCAGCGGGTCGATGAAGTGCGCCTGGTACAGGTCGATGTGGTCGACCCCCAGTCGGCGCAGGCTGTCCTCGCAGGCCCGCATGATCCAACGCCGCGAGAGCCCCTCGCGCTGGGCGAACGTGCCGCGATGATCCGAGAACTGCTCCCCCATCGCCGCCCGCACCTTCGTCGCGACGACCAGTTCGTCGCAGTTGCCGCGCGCCGCCATCCACCGGCCGATGATCTCCTCGGACACGCCGCCGGGGTTCGGTGGGCCGCCCATGCGCTCGGACCACGAGCTGTAGCAGTCGGCGGTGTCGATGAAGTTGCCGCCACGCTCGACGTACGCATCGAGCACGTCGAACGACGCGGCCTCGTCGATCGACCAGCCGAACTGCATCGTGCCGAGACCGACCCGGTACACGAACAACCCACTCGAACCGACCTGGACGTAGGGGCCGACGGGGGCGGTCATGACGCCTCGCTCTCGTCGAGCTGGTCGCTGTAGAAGCCGATCTTGTGGTCGATCAGGGCCAGGGCGTCCCGCAGATCGGCCATCTGCCGCTCGACGCGGGCACGGTGATCGAGCAGGAGCTGCAGCCGCTCGGGACGGGTCTGCTCGCCCTGCTCACCGAGCTCGCAGTAGTGACGGAGCTGCTCGATCGTCATGCCGGTCTCGCGCAGGCAACGGAGCACCTCGACCCACAGCACGTCGTCGGCGCTGTACCGGCGGTGGCCGCTGTCGGCCCGTGCCACGTGGTTGATGAGGCCTTCGCGCTCGTAGTAGCGCAGCGTGTCGATCGAGACTCCGGTCCGCTCGGCCATCTCGGCCGGCGTCAGGGAGGCGACCGTGTCGTGTGTCGTCATGTCGCCAGTGTCCACCCTGGAGCGCACTCCAGGTCAAGGCCGGGCTGGCGGGACGTCCGGCGGGGCGGATCGACGTCGTCCGAGGATGTCAGCGATCGCTGCCGTGCAGCCGCGCGGACACCTCACCGGCGGCCGCGGCCACCGCCGCACCGAACCGCTTGCCGGGCTGCCGCGTCAGCCGGTCGATCGGGCCCGACACGCTGACCGCCGCGACCACCATCCCCTCGTCGTCGCGGACCGCCGCGCTCACCGAGGCGACGCCGGATTCGCGCTCCTCGACGCTCTGCACCCAGCCGGCGCGCGACGTCTCGCCCGTCAGCACTCGCCCTGCCGAACCCAGCCCGAGCGGGAACAGCACGCCTTCGGGCACGATCCAGCGGAGGGCGTGGGGCGACTGCAACGACAGCACGCAGCGCCGGCCGGAACCCTCGCGCTCGAAGAGCTGCACGCTCTCGCCGGTCTCGTCGCGCAGCGACCGGAGCACGGGCAGCGCGAGCTCGGCGAGCGGGAAGCGGTCGGCGGCGAGACGCCCGAGCGCGGCGAGCTCGGCTCCGAGATCGAAGCGCCCGTCGACGTCGCGGCGGAGCATGCCGTGCGCCTCGAGTGCGACGGCAAGACGATGTGCGGTCGCCCGAGGCAGGCCGGTCGCCGCTTGCAGGCCCGTCAGCGACATCGGCCGCTCGGCGACCGCTCGCAGCACGAGCGCCGCCTTGTCGAGCACCCCGACGCCGGTTACGATGTCCATACCGCAAGAAGCGTATCTCAGAAAGTGAGACAGCCGCAATGGCGAACGACACGCCGATGACGCTGCCGGAGAAGCTCTGGCACCGCCATCTCGTCCACTCGGCACCGGGCGAACCCGACCTGCTGTACATCGACCTGCACCTGATCCACGAGGTCACGAGCCCGCAGGCGTTCGACGGGCTCCGGATGAGCGGCCGCACGGTCCGCCGGCCGGACCTCACCGTGGCCACCGAGGACCACAACGTCCCGACCGAGGACATCGACCGGCCGATCGCCGACGAGATCTCGGCCAAGCAGGTCGACACGCTGCGCGCCAACACCGCCGAGTTCGGCGTGACGAACTACCCGATGGGCGACCCGAACCAGGGGATCGTCCACGTCATCGGGCCCGAGCAGGGCCGCACCCTGCCCGGCATGACCATCGTGTGCGGCGACAGCCACACAGCGACCCACGGCGCGTTCGGCGCGCTGGCGTTCGGCATCGGCACCAGCGAGGTCGAGCACGTCCTCGCCACCCAGACGCTCCCCCAGGCCCGCCCGAAGTGGATGTCGGTCACCGTCGACGGCGCCGTCTCCGAGGGTGTCACCGCCAAGGACATCGTGCTGGCGATCATCGGCCACATCGGCACCGGGGGCGGCATCGGCCACGTCATCGAGTACCGCGGCCAGGCGATCCGCGACCTGTCGATGGAGGGCCGGATGACCGTCTGCAACATGTCGATCGAGGCGGGCGCCCGGGCTGGCATGATCGCCCCGGACGACACGACGTTCGAGTACCTCCGCGGGCGCGATCACGCCCCGGCCGGCTGGGAGGCAGCGGTGGCCGACTGGCGGACGTTGCGGACCGACGACGGAGCGGCGTGGGATCGCGAGGTCGTCATCGACGCCAGCACGATCACCCCGCAGGTGACCTGGGGCACCAACCCGGGTCAGGTCGGGTCGATCGACGGCGTCGTGCCGGCGCCCGAGGACTTCGATGACGAGACCACCCGTGACGCCGTCGCCCGAGCGCTCGAGTACATGGGCCTCAGCCCTGGCACGCCGATCAAGGAGATCCCCGTCGACACCGTGTTCATCGGTTCGTGCACCAACAGCCGCATCGAAGACCTGCGTGCCGCGGCAGCGGTGATGGACGGGCGACGCGTCACGGTGCCGCGGGTGATGGTGGTGCCCGGCTCGCACCGCGTGAAGGCGGAGGCCGAGGCCGAGGGACTGCACGAGGTGTTCCGTGCCGCCGGCGCCGACTGGCGCGAACCGGGCTGCTCGATGTGCCTGGCGATGAACCCCGACAAGCTGGCCGAGGGCGAGCGCGCCGCCAGCACCAGCAACCGCAACTTCGAGGGTCGCCAGGGTCGCGGCGGCCGCACCCATCTGGTGTCCCCGGCGGTCGCTGCCGCGACGGCCGTCAAGGGCACGTTCGCCACCCCGGAGGAGTTGTCGTGAAGGCCGTACGCATCGTGTCGGGGACCGGGGTGCCGCTGCGCCGCTCCGACGTCGACACCGACCAGATCATCCCCGCCGAATGGCTGAAGCGGGTCGAGCGCACCGGCTTCGAGAAGGGCCTGTTCTCGACGTGGCGCGACGACCGCGACTTCGTGCTGAACCAGGAGCAGTACCAGGGCGCGTCGATCCTCGTGGCCGGGCCGGCGTTCGGTGTCGGGTCGAGCCGCGAGCACGCGGTGTGGGCCATCCTGCAGGCCGGCTTCGATGCGGTGATCGCGCCGAGCTTCTCCGACATCTTCCGCAACAACTGCACCAAGAACGGCTTGGTGCCCGTGGTGCTGCCCGAGGCGACCGTCGAGGCGATCTGGACAGCGATCGAGGCGAACCCGACGACGGAGATCGTCGTCGACGTCGATCGACTGACGGTCGAGGTGCCGCAGGCCGGCATCGCCGAATCCTTCCCGATGGACGGCCCGACGCAGCACCGCTTCCTCGAAGGCCTCGACGACATCGGCATCACCCTCGGCCACGCCGACGCGATCGAGACCTACGAGTCCAACCGCCCCGCCTGGCTCACCTAGCCATGTCACGTTGTGTCAGACACAACGTGACACGAGGGCGATGGCGTCTGCTACGACGCGTTCGTAGTGCGGTTCGGATCGCGCATGGCGCTCGGCTCGCAACCTCGCCTGGTGGAGAGCATCCTCAGACGACGGCCCGAGCCAGCGCACCAACGCATCCGCCGAACGCGGCTCCAACCGGCGGAGCAACAGGTAGGCGCACGTGCGGACGACGCCGCGGGTTGAGCGATCGAGACCATCGGCGTGTCGCGACACCGCCATCTCCAGGGCGCCCACGAGGTCGGCCGCGGACGCCGAACCGACCACTGTCGCCGGCGGCGCAGCTCTGACGAAGGTGTCGAACGCCGAAGGACCATCGAACCACTCGAGCACCGGGGACACGGACAGCCAGTCGGGCGCTCGGCGCAGCCCGAGATACGTGCGATGGCTCGACCATCGGTAGGCGGCGAGGTCGCAGCTCGGCCCGAGATCGAGCGGGTTGCGGTGGACGTATCGAACCGCGTTGACGAGGTAGCGCTCATCGCGAATCGGGCGCGAGGCGAACCGGCCCCGGAACACGGGGCCATCGCCACCATGGCGTTCGTTGTTGTGGCGGGTGAACTTCGCACTCACGTCCTGCATGAACGGGGACAGGCCACCGTCAGGGCACGACACGACGAGATGGAAGTGGTTGTCCATCAGGCAGTAGGCCAAGACGGTGACGCCGCACCGCTCGTGCGCGGCCTCGATCAGCCGCCCGAAGTCGAGACGGTCGTCCGTGGTGTGGAACACGACCTGCCGATCGAGCCCCCGGTTCATCACGTGATGCCACCCCGTCTGCTCGTCCGAACGCCGCCGTCTCCCCACGTGCCCACTGCTCGCGCATGGGTGTCACAACGTTCCAGCCACCACCTTTCACGTTGTGTCTGACACAACGTGAAAGGGTGTGACGGCTACGTCGTCACGTCGGCGTGGAACAGGCCCAGGTCGCGGAGGTTGGGGTTGTTCGAGAAGACCTCGATCGCGGGGTTGGTCGGCAGCCGCATGCCGCGCTGCAGGATCCGCATCTGGGTGTGCTGGTTGTACTCGACCAGCGTGACCGCCCAACCGTCGCGCCCGGCACGGGCCGTGCGGCCCGAGCGGTGCAGGTAGTCCTTGACGTCCTTGGCGGGCTCGTAGTGGATCACCGCGCCGATGTCGTCGATGTCGATGCCGCGCGCCGCAACGTCGGTGGCGACCAGCACCGACAACTTCCCCTCGGCGAACCGCTGGAGGGCTCGCTCACGCGCCTTCTGCGGGAGGTCGCCGTGGATCGCCGACGCCTGAACGCCGAGCTCTTGCAGGTTGCGGGCGACGCGATCGCACAACCGCTTCGTCTGGCAGAACACGACGATCTTGGCGATGCCCTGCCCGATCGCGCCGACGACCTTGTCCTTGTCCATGTGATGCACGGCGAGGAAGAGGTGGTGCATCGTGCCGACCGTGTCGGTGACCTCGTCGATCGCGACCTCGACCGGGTCGTGCAGGTAGTGGCGGATGATGTGGCCGACATCGCCGTCGAGCGTCGCCGAGAACAGCATCGTCTGGTTGCGGCCGGTGCAGTGGCGCAGCACCCACTCGACCTGCGGGGTGAATCCGTCGTCGGCCATGCGGTCGGCCTCGTCGAGACACACGATCTGCGCGTCGGCGAGATCGACCTCGCCGGACTTCATCAGGTCGATCAGCCGCAACGGTGTCGCCACGACCAGCTCGACACCCTTGTCGAGCTCGTCGATCTGGGTGTGGCGGCTGGCACCGCCGTAGACGGCCAGCACGCGCTGGCCGGCGTGCTGGGCGATCGGTTCGAGCACCTCGGCCACCTGGACCGCCAGCTCGCGGGTGGGTACCAGCACCAGTCCGAGCGGACGGCGCGGCTCGGCGGTGTCGGTGATGCGGGCCAGCATCGGCAGCCCGAAGGCCAACGTCTTGCCGGAACCGGTCTTGGCACGCCCGCAGACGTCGCGGCCCTGCATCGCCACCGGCACCGCCTCGGTCTGGATGGCGAACGGCTGAGCGAAGCCGCAGGCGGCCACGCCGTCGTCGATCCGGGCGGGCACCCCGAGCGCGGCGAAGCCGGTTGGCGGTTCGACCGGTGGGAGGGCGTTGATGGTGGTCAGGTTGCCGGAGCGGTCGGGACCGTCGTCGCGGCGTTGGTGGGTGGCCTCGCGGCGGCGCCCTCCGCGCCCGCCACGACCTCGGCCCCCAGATCGGCGGCCGGGCGGCCGTGGGTTCGCGCTGTTCATCGTGGAGGACAGGGTATCGGCACCATTGCCATGCCGAGGCGATGCGAGTAGGGTGTCCGCAATGATTCGGACGTCCGCGCGCACCCTGCTCCTGCTTACGTAGGGCGAACGCGCGCATATCCACGTTCGCCCGCCCCCGCCGCCCCGGCCGGGGGCACTTTCGTTTTTCCGGCCGTGCCGGTTCACCGACGACCACGTCACCGACGACCACGCACCACCGCACACCCCATCACGACCGATCCAGCCACACCTTCCTCACCCGGAGCCAGACCGATGCCACCAGCCAACGCCAGCCCGACACCGATGCCCTTCGAGAAGTACCGGCCGTTCGTGCCCGTCGTCCTCCACGACCGCACGTGGCCGAACGTCACGATCGAGCGCGCCCCGACGTGGTGCTCGGTCGACCTCCGTGACGGCAACCAGGCCCTGATCGATCCGATGGATCCGGCCCGCAAGCTGAAGATGTTCCAAGAGCTCGTCGCGATGGGCTTCAAGGAGATCGAGGTCGGGTTCCCGTCGGCGAGCCAGCCGGACTACGACTTCGTCCGCCAGCTCATCGAGGAGGACCTGATCCCCGACGACGTGCACATCCAGGTGCTCGTCCAGTGCCGGCAGGAGCTGATCGAGCGCACGTACGAGTGCCTCGAGGGTGCACCGCGGGCGATCGTGCACTTCTACAACTCGACCAACCCGCTGCAGCGCGACGTCGTCTTCGGGCTGGATCAGGAGGGCATCACGTCGATCGCCGTCAACGGCGCCAAGCTCTGCAAGAAGCTCGAGGAGACCATCCCCGACACGCAGATCCGATACGAGTACTCGCCCGAGAGCTTCACCCTCACCGAGCCCGACTACGCGATCGAGATCTGCGAGGCCGTCATGGACGTCATGGAGCCGACGCCGGACGATCCGATCGTCCTCAACCTGCCGGCGACGGTCGAGTGCTACTCCCCCAACGTCTACGGCGACGTGATCGAGTGGTTCTGCCGCACGATCAAGCAGCGCGACTCGGTCATCGTCAGCCTGCACCCGCACAACGACCGCGGCTGTGCGGTGGCCGCGGCCGAGTTCGGCGTGATGGCCGGCGCCGACCGGGTCGAGGGGACGCTCTTCGGCAACGGTGAGCGGACCGGCAACGTCGACGTCGTCACCTTGGCGATGAACCTGTTCGTCAACGGCGTCGACCCCGAGCTCGACATCAGCGACATCGACAAGCTGCGCCGCACCGCCGAGTACTGCAACCGGCTGCCGGTGCCCGAACGGCACCCATACGTCGGCGACCTCGTGTACACCGCGTTCTCGGGCTCGCACCAGGACGCGATCAAGAAGGGCTTCGACGCGCTGCCGACGGACTACGACCAGTGGGGCGTGCCGTATCTGCCGATCGACCCCAAGCACGTCGGCCGCACCTACGAAGCCGTCATCCGCGTCAACTCGCAGTCCGGCAAGGGCGGTGTCGCCTACGTGATGAAGGAGGAGCACGGCTTCGACCTGCCGCGCCGCCTCCAGATCGAGTTCTCGAAGACGATCCAGCACGTCACCGAGAACACCGGCACGGAGATCAGTCCCGGGGTCATGTGGGACACGTTCCAGGACGAGTACATGCCGGCCGAGCCGCGCTACCTGCTCCGCACGCACGAGCTGCACACGCACTCGGAGGACGGCGCCGGCCACACCACGATCACCGCCCAGCTCGAGGTCGACGGTCAGCCGGTCACGATCCAGGGCGAGGGCGACGGCCCGGTCGAGGCCTTCGTGCACGCCATCACCGAACACTTCCACGAGGCGTTCGACGTCGTCGACTACGCCGAGCACGCCATCGGCCGCGGCGCCGACGCCCAGGCGGTCGCCTACGTCGAGACCACGACCGGCGACGGCACGATCAGGTGGGGCCTCGGTCAGAACCCGAACATCACCACGGCATCACTGCACGCCGTGCTCGCGGCGTTCGAGCGCCAGCACGGCTGACCGGGCGGCGGGCGACACCCTGCCGTTGACTATGGTTCGTCGCATGCTCACGCTGCTACGTCGCGCATTCTGGCTCGCCCTGCTGGGCGGCGCCGGGTACGCGGTCTGGACCACATGGCAACGGCAACACGAGGCCACCGGGGGCGGCCCCGCCGAATGGCCGCCCATGGCGCCCGCCGCCAGCTCGGGCAACGGCGCGGTCGCGGCCACCACCTCGGCGTTCGCCGAGGTGAGCGACGCCGACCTCACCGCGGCAGCGGCGACCGACGACGCGGCCGAGGCAGCCGAGTCCGAGCCGGCCGCGGCCGACGAGGCCGCGCCGAGCGCCACCGCGCCGAGCGGCGACGCCCCGAGCGGCGAAGCACGGTGGATCGAACCCACCGACGGTGCGTGCCCGGTGACCCATCCGATCAAGGCCAACGACAACTCGGGCATCTACCACGTGCCCGGCGGGCGCTTCTACGAACGCACGGGCGCCGAGCGGTGCTACGCCAGCGAGGCCGACGCCGAGGCCGACGGCTACCGGCGCGCCAAGTCCTGACGGCGGCTCGCCGTCGCGGCGCCGCAACCACCATCCACACGACCGAGCGAGACAGGGGGACGATCATGAAGGTCAAGGTCGATTTCGACATGTGCGCCTCGACGGGCGGCTGCATGCAGGTCTGCCCGGAGGTGTTCGAGGTCCGCAGCGACGGCTACCTCTACGTCCTGCAGGACGAGCCCGGCGAGGAGCTGCACACGCGGGTGCGTGAGGCGGCCGACCTCTGCCCGACCGCGGCGATCGAGCTCGAGGAGTAGCCGCCGGACGCCGAGCCGGCGCCCACTGGACGGGGCCATCGCGCCAGGGGTTCGTCACCGAATCGACATCTCACGTGCCGCGACGTCGGCGGCGGTGTGCAATACCGTCTGCCGGGTGGGCTTTCACGACCAGCTGCAACGCTCGTGGGCGGCGACCAATTCGTTGCTGTGCGTCGGCCTCGACCCCGACCCGGCACGCTTCCCCAACGCACTCGACACCGGCCACGACGCAGCGTTCCGGTTCTGCAGGGAGATCATCGACGCCACTGCCGACGTGGTGTGCGCGTTCAAGCCGCAGATCGCCTACTTCGCGTCGCAACGCGAGGAGCCGGCCCTCGAGCAGCTGTGCACGTACATCCTCG
Source organism: Ilumatobacter sp. (assembly GCF_030065885.1). Lineage (GTDB taxonomy): Bacteria > Actinomycetota > Acidimicrobiia > Acidimicrobiales > Ilumatobacteraceae > Ilumatobacter. The sequence goes on from NZ_JASJCS010000043.1 coordinate 14,606, forward strand.
AGACGTACCCAGATGTCACGCTGATCCTCGACGCCAAGCGCGGCGACATCGGCTCGACCGCCGAGCACTACGCCCGCGAGGCGTTCGGCCGATACGGAGCCCACGCGGTCACCGTCAACCCGTACCTCGGCGGCGACTCGGTGGTGCCCTACTTCGCACACGGCGGCGGTGTCATCGCGCTCTGCCGGACGAGCAACCCGGGCGGCGACGATCTCCAGGCGCTCGACGTCGGCGGCCGGCCGCTGTACATGCGAGTGGCAGAGATGGTCGCCGGCGAGTGGGCGGCGCGTGGAGACTGCGGCCTGGTGGTCGGCGCGACCTACCCCGACGAGCTTCGCCGGGTCCGGGCTGCGGTCGGGGACCTGCCGATCCTGGTCCCCGGCATCGGCGCGCAGGGCGGCGACCCGCACGCCGCCGTCGAGGCGGGTGCGACCGCCGACGGGCGCGGCCTGATCGTCAGCGCCTCACGGTCGATCCTGTACGCCAGCAGCGGCGACGACTTCGCCGAAGCGGCCAGGCAGGCAGCGCTCGACGCCCGGCTGGCGTCGCTGCCCGCCGGTTGGTGAGCAGCGCCCGTCACGACGAGCGGGTCGACCATCCCATCGTCCGGTCGAGGGTGGTGTCCGTCCACCGCTGGTGCGACTGCACGCGGTGCGCCACGATGTCGCGATGACTCCGCAGGAACGCCGTGCCCGCTTCGTCGCCCTCCACGAGCGCGAGGACGTCTTCGTGATGCCGAACCCGTGGGACGTGGGGTCGGCGAAGCTCCTGGCCGGCCTCGGGTTCGAGGCGTTGGCGACCACCAGCGCCGGGTTCGCCTGGACCATCGGCAAGGACGACCAGCAGGTCACGCTCGACGAGCTCGTCGACCACGTCGCCGCGGTGGCGGCGGCGACCGATCTGCCCCTCAACGTCGACAGCGAGCGATGCTTCTCCGACGACCTGGCCGGCATCGCCGACACGGTGACCCGGCTCCACGAGGTGGGCGCGGCCGGCTGCTCGATCGAGGACTACGACCCGGCGACCGGTGCGATCGACCCGATCGACGTCGCCGCGGAACGCGTCGCTGCTGCCGCGGAAGCAGCCCACGTCGCCGGCGACCCGATGGTGTTGACCGCACGATGCGAGAACCACATCTACGGCATCGACGACTTCGACGACACGATCGCCCGACTGGTCGCGTACCGCGACGCGGGCGCCGACTGCGTCTATGCGCCCGGGCTCTCCTCCACGGCCGCGATCCGCCGCGTGGTCGACGTCGTCGGTCTGCCGGTCAACGTGCTGGCGCTCATGACCGGCCCGACCGTGGCCGAGATCGGCGAAGCGGGCGGACGGCGGGTGTCCACGGGCGGGTCGCTGGCGAGCACGGCCTACGGGGCCGCGATGGCCGGCGCACGCGAGCTGCTCGAGCACGGCACGAGCGGCTACCTCGCGACCCGACTCCGATCGGGTGACCGCGCCCAGCTCGGCTGAGGCGGCCGCGCACGGCGCGGCTCAGCCGTTGAGCACCGCCACGCTCAGGATCCCCGGCGACGACCGCAGCTCGTCGACCAGCGGCGCGGGCATCGGTGCCGTGATCGCCAGCAGCATGACCGCGGTGCCCGCCGACTCGACGCGGCCGACGTCCATGTCCGCGATGTTGACGCCGGCGTCGCCCAGCAGCACGCCGACCGTGCCGATCACGCCGGGGCGGTCGTCGTTGGTGATCACGAGCATGTGTTCGGCGGGCGGCACGTCGAACCCGTGATCGTCGATCTCGACGATGCGCTGCTCGCTGCGGCGGCCGGCGAGCGTGCCGCTGATGCTGTGATCGTCGCACCGCAGCGTGATCAGGTTGACGTACTCGTCGGTGTCGAGGCAGTTGACCTCGCGCATGGTGACACCGGCCGCCTTGGCCATGCTCGGCGCGTTGACGTAGCTGACCGGGTCCTCGCTGATCCGGCCGAAGAAGCCCTTGAGCGCCGCGAGGCCGATGATCCGGGTGTCGTACTGGGCGATCTCGCCCTGGCAGCAGAGCTCGAACGAGTCGGGCAGGCTGCCGTGGAGCGAGCCGTACAGCCGGCCGAGGGTCTCGGCCAGCGGCAGGAACGGCCGGATCGTCTCGTTCGCCTCGGCCGCATCGACGTTGACCGCCCACGGCACGAAGTCGCCCCGGAGCGCGAGCTGCACCATGTCGGCGATCGCGTCGCCCGCCTTGTCCTGGGCCTCGCGGGTCGACGCACCGAGGTGCGGCGTCACGACCACCGACGACAGCTCGAACAGCGGCGACTCGGTGATCGGCTCACCATCGAACACGTCGAGGGCGGCGCCGGCGATGACGCCGTCGCGGATGCACTCGGCCAGGTCCCGCTCGTCGACGATGCCGCCACGCGCGACGTTGACGACTCGCATCGACGGCTTCGCCTTGACCAGCAGGTCGCGGTTGATGAGCCCGGCCGTCTCGGGCGTCTTCGGCAGGTGGATCGTGAGGAAGTCGGCCTCTTGCACGACCTGGTCGAGCGGGAGCAGCTCGACCCCGACCTGGCGGGCACGATCGGCGGACACGAACGGGTCGTACGCGACGAGGCGCATCTGGAAGGCCTTGGCACGATCGGCGACGAGCTTGCCGATCCGGCCGAGCCCGACGATGCCCAGCGTCTTGTCGGCGAGCTCGACACCCTCCCATTCGCTGCGCTCCCAGCGACCGTCGACGAGCGCGGCATGGGCCTGCGGCACGTTGCGCGCCTGGGCGAGCAGCAGCGCCATCGTGTGCTCGGCCGCCGAGATGATGTTGGACTGCGGCGCGTTGACGACCATCACGCCACGCTCGGTGGCGGCCGGGACGTCGACGTTGTCGAGACCGATGCCGGCGCGGCCCACGACGAGGAGGTCGCCGCCGGCCGCCAGCAACTCGGCGTCGACCTGGGTCGCCGAGCGGATGATCAACGCCTCGACGCCGGCGACGGCCTCGAGCAGCTCGTGCCGACCGAGCCCGAGACGGCTCTCGACGGTGTGGCCGGCCTCGCGGAGCCGGTCGAGGCCGCCCTCGGCGATCGCTTCGGTGACCAGGATGTGCGCCATGTGGTCATGCTTATCGGTCGGCAGCACCCCACGCCAACGGCATGAACGACACGTCAAGGAGCACCCACTGTGGGCGCGACCTCGTCGACGCCGATTTCCGACTCCCGCCGCGACGGGGGGTACGGTCCTTGCCCATGGGGGACGCTCATCTCGAGATCCGGACGCTCGAGGCCGCGGACGAGATGGCGGCGATCGTCACGGTGTTCCAGCAGGTGTGGGGTTCGGTCACGCCGATCGTCGGCGTCGAGCTGCTCCGGGCGATCGCTCACAGCGGCGGGTACGTGGCCGGGGGGTTCGAGTCCGGCAACATCGTCGGAGCGTCGTTCGGGTTCCTCGCCGAGCACCAGGACGACCGGGCGCTGCACAGCCACGTCACCGGGATCCTGCCGGGCGTCCAGCACACCGGCGTGGGTCGAGCGATGAAGCTCCACCAGCGCGCATGGGCGGCCGACCGCGACATCCCGTGGATCACCTGGACGTTCGACCCGCTGGTCCGCCGCAACGCGTGGTTCAACATCGAGGTGCTCGACGCCCACGTGTCGGAGTACCTCGTGAACTTCTACGGCGTGATGTCCGACTCGATCAACGTCGACGAGGAGTCCGACCGCCTGATGGTGGCGTGGCCGACCGCGCCAGGGGCGGCGGGGCCGACGGCGCCGACCTCCGCGACGCGGGTCGAGGTCTCGACGCCCGACGACATCGTCGTGCTCCGCCGCACCGACATGACGGCGGCACTCGACTGGCGCCTGCGGATGCGCGAGCAGCTCGCCCCGCTCCTCGATCGGGGCGGGGTCGTCACCGGCTTCACCCGTGAGGGCGCCTACCAGGTCGACGTGCCGGCCTGATGTCGACCCTTCGCGAGATCGAGCTCCGGCGGATCGCGCTCGACCTCGTCACGCCGTTCCGGACCAGCTTCGGCAGCGAGGAACGCCGCGACATCCTGCTCGTGCGCATCGGCACCTCCGACGGCGACGGTTGGGGCGAGTGCGTGGCCATGGCCGAGCCCAGCTACTCCCCCGAGTTCGTCGATGCCGCTCAGCTCGTCATCGCCGAGCACCTGTGGCCGCGACTGTGCCAGGCCGACCATCCGGCCGCGGCGAGCGTCGCCGGCGAACTGGCGGCAGTCAAGGGCCACCCGATGGCCAAGGCCTCGCTCGAGATGGCACTGCTCGACGCCGAGTTGCGGGCGGCCGGACAGAACCTGCGCGATCACTTCGGCGCCCGCCGCGACCGCGTCCCGAGCGGCGTCAGCGTGGGCATCTTCGGCACGCTCGACGAGCTGCTCGCCCAGGTCCAGGGCTACGTCGACGACGGATACGCCCGCATCAAGCTCAAGATCGAGCCGGGATGGGATCTCGAACCAGTCGCAGCGGTCCGCGACATGATCGGCGACGAACTGGGGCTGCAGGTCGATGCCAACACCGCCTACCGGCGCTCCGACATCGCACACCTGTGCCGGCTCGACGACTTCGGCCTGCTCCTCATCGAGCAGCCACTGCCCGAGGACGACCTGCTCGGGCATGCGCAGCTGGCACGGGAGTCGGCGACGCCGATCTGCCTCGACGAGTCGATCGTGTCGTGGCAGACGGCGCTGGACGCCATCGATCTCGGCGCGACCGAGATCGTCAACATCAAGCCCGGACGGGTCGGCGGCTACCTCGAGGCCCGCCGCATCCACGACCTCTGCCTCGATCGGGGCGTGCCGGTGTGGTGCGGCGGCATGGTCGAGACGGGGATCGGCCGGGCGGCCAATGCGGCGCTGGCGGCGCTCCCCGGGTTCACGCTGCCCGGCGACATCAGCGCCTCGAGCCGCTTCTACCGGCGCGACATCGTCATCGACCCGATCACCGTCGACGACGGCCACGTCAGCGTGCCGACCGGCCCGGGCCTCGGCTTCGAGCTCGATCACGACTTCCTCGACGAGATCACCACCTCGGCGATCACGCTGCCGGCCTGAGCGCCGCCTCGCTGCGAGAGCGGGCAGTCGCCCGCCACACGATCCGAGGCGGTACTCTCCCTCGCCATGTACGCGTTCTTGTCGGAGGAATGGATCGAGGCCGCCCGCGAGATCCGCGAACGGTACGGGGACCAGATCCCCGAGGTCACGACCGTCATCCGCATCAACCAGGTCATCACCGACGTGCCGTTCGGCGACGGCACGGTCACGGCGTACGTCGACACGAGCGACGGCGTCGTCACCCTCGAGCTCGGCGAGCTGGAGGAGCCCGACGCCGTGCTGATGACCGACTACGAGACAGCGAAGGCGATGATCGTCGACCAGGACCCGGCCATCGCGATGCAGTCGTTCATGGCCGGCAAGGTCAAGGTGCAGGGCGACATGATGAAGCTGATGGCGATGCAGACGTCGATCCCATCGAACGAGTTCTCCGAGCAGCTCGCCGCCGAGATCCAGGCGATCACCGAGTAGCGGCGCGGCCGAATCCGACGTTCGCCACCCCCGCCCGCCGACGGCGCCGTTGCGGAGACGGCGAGCACGGTCAGGCGCAGCCGAGCGGCTTCGTCAACCGCATCGTCGACGACCATCTCACCGACCGACCGCGTCGCACGACCAAGGCGGGCGAGCGTCGAAGCGAGGCGCCAATGGCGCCGTTGCGGAGACGGCGAGCTCGGGCAGGCGCAGCCGGACCCGGCTTCGTCAACCGCATCGTCGACGACCATCTCACCGACCGACCGCGTCGCACGACCAAGGCGGGCGAGCGTCGAAGCGAGGCGCCAGTGCGCCGTAGCGGAGACGGCGAGCTCGGGCAGGCGCAGCCGACCGGCTTGGCCGGTCGGCCAAGCCCTGTCGTGATCAGTGACGGAACGTCTTCATCGCGGTGGCGAGCTCGTCGAGCGGCCAGCGCCCGGAGTGCTCGATCGACTCACCGACGAGCGTCCACGGCTCGAGGCGCCGCACCGTGCCGCCCTGGACGTAGAACGTCTCACCGGTGAACGGGCAGGCGCCGTCGCTGAGGTAGGCGACGAGCGGCGAGACGTTCGCCGGGTCCCACACGTCGAAGCCCTCGGCCGGCGCCTCCATGATCTCGGGGAGGCCGGGTGACGCCATCGTGAGACGGGTCCGTGCGCCGGGGACGACGCAGTTCGAGACCACGCCGTACTTGGCGAGCTCCTTGGCGGCGATCTGGCTCAGCGTGACGACACCGGACTTCGCGGCACCGTAGTTCGCCTGGCCCGGGTTGGCGTACAAGCCGGAGGTCGAGCTGGTGTGCACGAGGTTCCGACGCCGGTCGACACCGGCCTTGGACCGCTCACGCCAGTACGCAGCCACCCATCGGGTGACGCCGACGTGGCCCTTGAGATGCACGCGTACGACGTCGTCGAAGTCGTCCTCGGACATGTTGACGAGCATGCTGTCGCGGAGGATGCCGGCGTTGTTGACCACGATGTCGAGGTCGCCGAACGCGTCGACAGCTGCTGAAACCAGCGAGTGGGCACCCTCCCACGAGCCCACGTCCTCACCGTTGGCGATCGCCGTGCCACCGGCCTCGACGATCTCGGCGACGACGTCGTTGGCGGGGGCCGGGTCGCCACCGGTTCCGTCGTTGCGGACACCGATGTCGTTGACGATCACCCTCGCACCGCGTTCGGCGAGCAGCAGTGCATGTGCACGACCGAGGCCACGGCCCGCACCGGTCACGATTGCGACGCGACCATCGAGGTCGACCATCTTTGGCGTCCTTTCGTTGCTGTCGACCGTGTACCGCCGACCGTGGCACGGTAGTGCTCAGAGCGCTTCGACGTCGACTTCCGTCCCCCGCCGGAACGTCTCGCCGACATCGGGCTGGCGGCCCTCGATCGTGAAGCTCCGCAGCTCGCCGAGCGTGTCGCCGAAGACCAATCGGGGTTCGAAGCCGGCCTGGATGAGGATCTGCGCAGCCTCCTCGAAGTTGGCGGCGCCGGCCAGGTCGGGGAACGTCACGAGGTCCGGGCCCTTGGAGACGACCACTGTCACCTCGCTGTCCCGAGCGATCTCGGTGCCGGGTTCGACGCTCTGGCTGACGACCCGGCCGAGCTCGACGTCGTCGCTGAACACCTGCTCGGCCTCGGAGAAGACCAGCCGGAGCGCCTCGACCGTCGACCTCGCCTCACCGACCGGGACGTTGCGGACGTCGGGGACCACGCGCGGTTCGGGACCCTGCGAGACCACCAGCTCGACCGGGGTGAGCGGCTCGACGAACGAGCTGGTCGTCAGGGTGGGATCGCCCGGCACCGACCACGAGATCACGATCCCGGACGGGATGTCCTCGTCGAACACCTCGACCAGCTCGACACGGAGCCCGCGCTCGACGAGCCGCGTCTGCGCCTCGCCCACCGAACGGGCCGTCGAGTCGGGGAGCTCGCGGAGCGTCGGTCCCTCGCTGACGACGATCAGGAACGGCTCACCCTCGGCGAGGTCGACGCCGGCCTGCGGTGCGGTGCGGACCACTTGGCCGACCACCGGCACCTGGTCGCTGCGCTCGCGCTCGGTCGTGACGATCCAGCCGTTGGTGGCGATCAGGTTGCGGGCTTCGGCTTCGGGCATCTCGACGACATCGGGGACGGTGTAGACCGGTGTCTCGAACAGACGCATCGCCAGCACGCCGAGCACCGCCAGTGCGGCCACGACGAGGATGCTCAGCAGGATCTTCCAGGGGAAGCCACGGCGGCGTCGCTTCGGCGGCGGCGCTGCGACCGGCATCACCTGCGTCGCCGGCGCGACAGCTGCGTCGGGCAGCGCGTTCGTCGTCTCGTCGATGGCGTTCGACGGCGCGTCGGTGAGCACGTCACCGGTCGCGGCCGCTGCCGGAGCAGGCACTGCGTCGCCCGGCGAGCCACCGATGCCGGAGTCGAGCGGGAGGATCACGAGGTCGTCGCCCGGCGCGACGGTCGGGATGTCGAGGTCGGGTTCGGCCTCGACGATCGTCGGCGCCTCGGGCACCCGATCGGCCGCCGAACCGTCGTCGCCGGGTCGAACGACGCCACCGGTTGGATCCTCGGGTGAACGCATCTGTTCGGCAGGCGTGTCGAACAGACCCGTGGAGAGGATCAGCAGCGGCTCGGGCCGAGGCAGCTTGGCCGCCGCAGCGACCAATCCCTTGCCGAACTCGGCCGCCGACGCACGTTCCTCGGCCGACGGCCGGCCGGCGTACTCGAACACCGCTGCGAGCGGGCCGAGGTCGGCCGAGACCGGCATCAGCTTGCCGACGCGTGCCGCCAGCGAGGCGACGGTCGAGTCGTGGCGGAACGGCAGCGTGCCGGTCACGGCCTCGTGGAGCGACAGGCAGAGTGCGTAGACGTCGGTCTTGCCGTCGATCTCCTGCGACGTGCCTTGCTCGGGCGATGCGTACCAGGCCACGTGGGTCGGCACCGACTCGGGTTCGGCCCAGGCCAGCTCGCCGAGCAGGTTCGACAGCCCGAAGTCGATGATCCGGAGGCGCCGGTCGTCGCCGAACACCAGCTTGGACGGTGTGAGCTCGCCGTGCACCAGCCCACGCCGATGTGCGTAGTCGAGCGCGCGGCACGCGTCGAGACCGACCGCCAGCGCCTGCGACGGGCTGAGCTGGCGGCCGCGATCGAACATGTCGCGCAAGCTGCCCCCCGTCAACTGCTCGATCACCACGTACGCGGTCGACGTCTCCCCGACCGGCGTCACACCCCAGTCGTAGACGGCGGCGATGTTGGCGTGGGTCAGCGCCGCGACGGACCGCATGGTCTCGTCGAAGCGCCGGCGGAACGACGGCGACGCGGCCAGCGACGATCGGATCAGCTTCAGGGTGACGGCGCGACCGGCCTGTTCGTCCTCGGCATCGAAGACGGCCGCGTTGGCGCCGTCGACGACCAGCCGAGTCGGCGTGAAGCGCCCGGCGAGGAGCGCGCCCACCAGCTCGGACGGCTCGGGAGGGCCACTCGGTCCGGTCGGCTCGTCGGCAGCGGGCTCGGCAGACTCGGTGGCGCCGGGGGGCGTCTCGCTCGTGCTCACGATGCCCGAACGCTACCGCTTGCCAAACCGCTGCGGGGTGACGCCCCCTCGGGGGTGGGAACGACCCGACACGTGTGCCGACACCGCTCGGTCATCCGTGCACCCGCCTCGAGGAACGATGCGAATTCGGCTCGATCACCCGGCATGATGTGGACCGTGACCGAGAGCCAGGACAGCGTCGAGCAGCTGGAAGCAGCGCCGGCCGAGCAACGCCCGGCACGGCGGTGGCGGGCCGACAAGCCCCTGCTCATCGTGAGCGCCCTGGTCGCCGTCGGCTTGTTCCTCATCGTCCGCGGCCTGCTCGTCGGCATCACGGGCGACGAGCGTGCCAACCTCCCCGACCTGATCGACCGGGTCGACCCGGTACCCGAGGCGGTCCAGGTGCTCAGCCAGAGCGGCGTGTTCGTCGACCTGGCTCCCGGCCACACCGGCGTCCTGGTGATCGACGGCATCGAGATCGAGACCGTCAACGTCGACGAGCTCGGCAACGTCCAGGTCGAGCCCGGGCAGCAGATCGAGATCCCACCCGTGACGATCTACGAAGCGGGCAATTCCACGTTGACGTTCACGCCGAGCGAGGGCGCGCCCATCACCGGCTTCGATTCGGGTGAGCACACCGCACAGGTGATCTACTGGCGGATCGACGAGGGCCGTCAACGGGCACGCTCGTTCACCTGGACGTTCAACGTGGTCTAGGGCCCTGTCGGGCACGGGAGGCGACACGACAGGCCCATCGAACGCCGTCACCTGGGCGTCACCGGCGACGACCGCCCCTCGGGCGTCGGCCGGCGCGGTAGCACGTACGACCATGAGTCGGCGACCGGCCGTCCATGCGCCGCACCGTGTGACGGGATAGCGGAGGGTCCGCGTCGGTGAGTTGACAACTCCGGTTGCGATTGCGGGCGGGCGGCGGCCGGCGGTGACAACCCAGGTTCAACCCGCAGAACACTCCCCCTGCTCCGACGGGGCGGGAGCCGGACGGGCCGTTCGCGACACAGGTCGCCGTCAGCCACCCGCCAGTGCTGCGGCCACGGCGGCCTCGGCGTGGAGACGCGTCGTCGGGTAGTAGCGAACGGACACGTCCTCGGCGGTCACGAGCAGCTCGATCTCGGTGCAGCCGGCGATGACGCCTTCGGCCCCCCGGTCGACGAGCCGACCGATCACCTCCAGGTACGCCGCCTTCGACTCGTCCCGAACGACGCCCTGCACGAGCTCGTCGTAGATCACGTCGTGCACGAGCGTCCGGTCGGCCCCGTCGGGCACGAGCACGCCGAGCCCGTGACCTTCGAGCCGCGAGCGGTAGAAGCCGTGCTCCATCGTGTAGCGGGTCCCCAGCAGCGCCACCGTCCGGAGCTCGTCGGCGATGACGGCCGCCGCTGTCGCGTCGGCGAGGTGCAGGAACTCCACGTCGATCGCGGCCTCGATCCGGTCGGCGAGCAGGTGCATGGTGTTCGTGCACAGCACGACGAGCTCGGCGCCGGCCTCCTGGAGCCGGCGGGCGTCCGCCGCCAGCAGGTCGCCCGCCGCGTCCCACTCCCCAGCTGCCTGCATCGCCTCGATCCGAGCGAAGTCGTAGCTGCGGATCACGAGCTCGGCCGAATGCACGCCGCCGAGCCGTGCCCGGACGCCCTCGTTGATCAGGCGCTCGTACTCGATCGAGCTCTCCCAGCTCATGCCGCCGAGCAGGCCGATGGTTCGCATGTCCCGAACGTACCGGTCGATCGTCTCGCGACGACGATCACCGAGCTGCCGTGGCGTCAGCGGGGCGCGACGACCGATTCGAGACCGCGCGACCTGAGGACGAGCGTGCCGAGCACACCGATTGCCGCGGCGGCGACGATCTCCGACCCCGACGCCGCGACCGACATCCACCGCAGGGTGTCAACCTCCCAGATCGGATCGCTCATCGCGCTCCACTCGGGCAACCAGTGCGCCGCTGCGAAGCCCACTGCGAGCGACGGACCTGCGATCGCCGCGAACAGCGGCCCGAGTTGGTGGCGCACCACGACCAGCACCACCGTGACGACCTGTAGGACGAGCGCTGCGTTCCCCAGCACGTAGAGCGTCTCGGTGATGCTGCCCTGGCCGCGCCGCAGGTGATCGGCGACGTGGAAGGCGGAGGCGAGGCCGAAGAGCCATCCGGCGACAACGAGTCGATCGCCGAGGTCGGTCGGCACGTCGTTCACGCCGGGATCTCGCCCGTCTCGAGCAGCTCGCCGAAGCGGTCGGCCGGTACGACGGGGGTGCCGTTCGCCTCGGCCTTGGTGAGCTTGCCCGCGCCGGCACCCTCACCGACGACGAGCGCCGTCGTCTTCTTCGAGACACTGCCGGGGCTCTTGCCGCCGCGCGACGTGATGGCCTCCTCGGCCTCCCCGCGGCTGTAGCCGGGCACGGTGCCGGTGACGACGATCGTCTTGCCTTCGAGGGTCTGCTCGATCGCGGCCTTCGCCGCGGCCCTCGCCGCCGCCTCCTCCTCGCTGCCGAAGTTGAGCCCGGCCGCATCGAGCCGATCGATGAACTCGCGATTCGGCGCCTGGTCGTACCAGGCTGACAGCGCAGCCGAGATCACCGGACCGACGCCGTCGACGGCGGCCCGATCGTCGTCGCTCGCCTCGAACACGCGTCGCAGCGTGCCGAACTCGGCGGCGAGCACCTCGGATGCCGCCGGGCCCAGGTGACGGATGCCGAGCGCCGTCAGCAGCTTGGGCAGAGGCCGATCCTTCGACGCTTGGATCGAGCCGACCAGCTTCTCGGCGCTGATGCGGGCGAACCCCTCGAGCGCCTCGACCTGGTCGACGGTGAGGTCGTAGATGTCGGCGACGTCGCGCACGAGCTCGGCCTCGGTGAGCTGGACAACGGTCCGCTCGCCCAGCCCCTCGATGTCCATCGCACCGCGCGACGCCCAGTAGATGATCCTCTGGTCGCGCTGGAACGGGCACGCCGGTTCGACGCAGCGGGTGTCGGCCTCGCCCTCGGGCCGGACGAGCGTGCTCCCGATCGAGCAGGGGCACGTCGTGGGGAACACCCACGGCTTCGCGCCCCTGGGCCGCATCGACAGCACCGGACCGACCACCTCGGGAATGACGTCGCCGGCCTTGCGGACGATCACCGTGTCGCCGGGACGGACGTCCTTGACCGCGACCTGGTCCTCGTTGTGCAACGTCGCCATCGACACGGTCGAACCGCCGACGAAGACCGGTTCGAGGACGGCGAACGGCGTGGTGCGGCCGGTGCGCCCGACGGATACCTGGATGTCGCGGAGCAGCGTGGTGCGTTCCTCGGGCGGGAACTTGTAGGCGATCGCCCATCGCGGCGCGCGGGAGGTGAACCCCAACGCCTCACGCTGAGCTAGGTCGTCGATCTTGATCACGACGCCATCGATCTCGTACTCGAGGTCGTGGCGATGCTCCTCGCGCTCGGCGCAATAGGCGGCGACCTCCTCGATCGTGTCGAAGGATCGGACCTCGGGGTTCACCGGGAACCCGAGCTCGCGCATGAAGTCGAGCGTGTCGGCGTGGGCGGCGAACTCGGGACCACCCACGACCTCGCCCAGCTGGTACGACCAGAACGACAGCCGGCGCTTCGCGGTCATCGCCGGGTCCTTCTGACGCAGGCTGCCGGCAGCCGCGTTGCGCGGGTTGACGAGCGGGCGCTCGCCGGCCGCCTCGTACTCGGCGTTGAGCGACTCGAACACCGCCGTCGACATGTAGACCTCGCCGCGGACCTCGAGCACCTCGGGAGCATCGCCGCGCAGCCGCTCGGGAACGTCCGCGATCGTGCGGACGTTGGCCGTCACGTCCTCGCCGACCCGGCCGTCGCCCCTCGTGGCGGCTTGCACCATCCGGCCGTCCTCGTAACGAAGGCTCATCGCGAGGCCGTCGAACTTCAGCTCGGCCACGAACCGGGCGGTCGCACCGTCGAGACCCCGCGCCACACGGTCGGCCCAGGCCCGGAGCTCGTCGGCGTCCATCGCGTTGTCGAGGCTCGTCATCGGGACGGCGTGCGTGACCGGCGCGAACGTGGCGCTCGCCGCGCCGCCGACGGCCTGCGCAGGTGAGTCGACGTCGGCGAGCTCGGGATGCTCGGACTCGAGCGCCCGGAGCTCGCGGACGAGCAGGTCGTACTCGGCGTCGGGCACCTCGGGCGCGTCGAGCTCGTGATAGAGCCGGTTGTGACGAGCAACCTGCTCGCGGAGCTCGTTCCAGCGCGAGCGCACGGCGTCGGTCGGTTCGGCCATCGAGCCGAGTGTAGAGACGCCGAGGTCCGCGAGCGGCGGCTCAGGCGCCGAGCACGAACTTCGCCGCCGCCGACTCGCTGCGCAGCGACCGCGACACGTCGCTCAGCGAGCGGCAGATCCTCGTCGCCACGTCGGGGCTGTGCACGCCGAGGCCGCACTGGGGCGTCAGCAGACACTGACCGAGCAGCCGCTCGGCGTCACAGCCGCGCTGCACGAGCTCGCACCACAGGCTCGAGAGCTGCTTCCACGTACGGCCCGCGGTGACGCCGATCGGGCCCTCGGTGGCGATCGCGCCCCAGGCGATCCAGCCGCCATTGCCGAGGAAGCGGTCGAGGTACCCGGCCATCGAGACGAGCGACGACGTCGCCGGTACCGAGATCAGTTGCGGGCCGGACTCGAGCAGCGTGGCGATGTCGACGTCGCCGCAGCAGTGGACCCCGGTCGTCGCGAACGACTCGACCGCCGCCATCGCCGCCGACAGCAGGTCGATCGCCTGATCCGGCGCGATCGGGAAGCCATGGGACATCAGGTCGGCGGCCACGGGTTCGTCGAGCACGACGAGTTGACGCGACTCGGGGAGCGCATCCGCGACCGCGGCACCGAGCACCCGCAGGCGACTCCGAACCGCCTCGAGCGCGACCGAGTGCGACACCTCGGCCGATGCGCCGGCCCGGCGCAGGGCGGCACCCACGCTGATCGGCCCGGCGAACTGCCACTTGACCGGGCCCCGGTGGCCGCGTTCGACGGCCAGCTCGAGGAACGTGCGGAAGCCGACGAAGCCGTCGTCGTCCAGGTCGGTCTCGACCTCCGCGTCGGGGTCGAGACGGTCGGCATCGACCGCCACCGTGCCGTACTGGCCGAGTGTGACGCCGGGGATCCCGACGAGCGCCTGGGCCACCGTCCCCTCGGCGGGTGACCGCCGGGGCAGGCTCGGGATCGCCGGCACCTCGTAGGCCGTGAGCGCGAACTCGGCTGCCCGGTCGGCTCGACGGTGCGGGAGGCTCCCGATGCCGGTCGTCGCCCCCGCACGGATCGCGACCGGGTCCGTGTCGCCGGCGAGCGCGATCTGGCGGTCGTCGGCGGTCATGCGGCCATCGTTCCACTTCGGCCGGCGAAACGCCCAACCAACCGACCCGGTCCGCTCGAGCCGGCGAGGCGCCAGACTGGTGCCGTGCCGAGCACTG
>NZ_JASJCS010000044.1 GCF_030065885.1 Ilumatobacter sp.
CCGATGGCGGTGTGGCCGTGCCGGCGAGCTCGGCGGTCGCGACCACCGTCGCGGCATCGGCGGGTCCGACCGGGACCGGCGCCGAACCGGCCGACGCCCGCACGCGAACGGACCGCGGAACCGCCCGCGCGTCGGCGGCGTCCACGCCACCGACGACGGGCCCGACGACCGACGCGCCGGTTCGGCGGCGCAGTGAGCGCGACGAGCGCACGGGCGAGGCGACCGGGCCGCTGGCGTCGGCCGACGTGGACCTCGACACCTCGAAGGGGCGCGTCGAGATCGGGTCGGCCGAGGTGCCCGACGCCGCGGCGGACTTCCCGCTCCCCGACGATCTCGTCGTGCTGCTCGCCTCCGAGACGAGCTCGGACGCCGGGTTCACCGGCGAGTCGGAGCTCGACGTCGACACGCTCGCTGCGTTCTACGAGTCCGCCCTGCCCGGGGCCGGCTATGAGATCGTCTCGGTGCAGGCGACCCCGGGCGTGTTCGCCGTCTTCGGGTTCGAAGACGCCGAGACCGTCGGCCAGGTCGCGATCAGCAACGCCGCCACGACCGCAGGGTCGTCGGTGATCGTGGCGATCGGCGACGGCGCGGGCACCGAGACCTCGCTGCCCGACTGACGGAGTTGGGGTCGGTCAGGGCTGCCAGGCGCTGAACGGGACCGACACGACACCGAGCTCGCGCAGGATCCGGTCGGCCTCGTCGTGCCGGGCCCCGTCGCCCGACGTGGTGCGCGTGAGGAGTGTGAGTGCGAGCTCGAAGCGGAAGCCCTCGGCACGACAGATCTCCTCGGCGCGGTCGAGCGCCTCCTCCGCAGCCGCATCGTCGCTCAGCCGTCGTCGCGCGATCGCCGCGAGCCGTTGCGCACGGGCCTCGATGACCTGGCCGCGGTCCAGCTCGCCGGACGCTGCCACGAGCTCGGTCAGCGCGTCGACCGCAGCTGTCGGGTCGTCCTCGTGCAGCGCCAGCTCGGCCAGGCGGAGCTCGGCCTCGGTCGCGTAGAGCTGCATCGCCGCCGCGGCGAAACCCGACGCGCAGCCCGCCAGCAGCCGGCGGCCCGCCTCGTGACCACCGCGACGGATCGTCGCCGTCCCCAGGATCAGCTCGGCGTAGAGGAGCGCGCTCTTGTAGCCCGCCGCGTCGAGGACGCGGCAGGCGTCGTCCAGCGCGTCGATCGCGATGTCGAGCCGGCCCTGGTCGACCAGGATCTCGGCTGCGTTCATGGCGGCGATGGCCGCCAACGTGACGTTGCCGGTGGCTGCGGCGGCGAGGCGTGACTGCTCGTAGAACTCGACGGCCGACTGCCAGCGGCCGGCGAAGAACGCGCTCATGCCGAGGTTGGTCGCCAGGATCGAACCCGCCTCGAACGCCTCGATCCGTCGCGCGATCTCGAGGCCGGCCGCGTACGGCTCGGCCTCGTCCCAGCTCGTCAGGGCGCCGACGATCGCACCGTACGCCTGCACCTGCAACGCATCGTCGTCGGATTTCATCGCGTGGTACTCGGCCTTCTCGCCGTGGTCGCGCGACTCGTGCAAGCGCCCCTGGTCCATCCGGATCCCCGCCATGTTGAGCTGGATCTCGGCGAGGCGGCGGTGCACCCACGCATCGCGGCGGATCCCCTGGAGTTGGCGTTCGGCGGCGGTCAGCAGCCGCGTCGCCGCTGTCAGTTGGCCTTGCTTCTGCCTCGACCGGGCCTGGCGTCGGGTCGCTCGAACCCGGGCGTCGAGATCGGAAGCGGTCGCCCGCTGCCGGCGGTAGGCCTCGAACGCCTCGTCGAACCTGCCCTCGTTCTCGAGCGCCAAGCCCAGCATCTCCCAGACCGCGCAGGTGTCGTCGCTGGAGATCGAGCGCATGTACCTCGCCGCGGTGAGCGCCCTCCGGAAGCACGTCGCAGCCTCGTCGTTCGCGTAGGCCCGCTGCGCCAGCTCACCGGCGGTCCGCGAGTAGGACCACGCCTTCTCGGGGTCGCGGGCGATGCTGAAGTGGAGTGACAGCAGGGCCGCGATCTGCACCGGATCACGCGAGTGCTCCTCGAGGTGCTGGCCGACACGCCGGTGCAGCTCGCGTCGCCGACGATAGGGGAGTCCCTCATAGGCCACGTCCCGGTAGAGCGCGTGGACGAAGCCGTACTGACCCGACCCGAGCGGTTCCACCAGGTCGCCGAGGCTCGCGAGCACGCCCGCCGCATCGTCGCCCTCACCGGCCGCGGCGGCGAGATCGCGGCTCGAGAACGTCCGCCCGAACACCGACGCGACGCGGAGCGCCTGTCGAGCCCCCGGCGGCAGGTCGTCGATGCGCGCGGCGATCACACCCTCGATCGAGTCGGGGAGCGGTGTCGCACTCGACGGCGACGCCCGGCCGATCGCGCCGGCGAGCTCGATGGCGAACAGCGGGTTGCCCCCCGATCGGTCGACCACGGCCCCGAGCTCGCTGTCCGACAGCGCCCGGGGAGCGACCTCGATCGCCAGCGCCCTGATCTGCTCGGCCGTCAACGTGGCGAGGTTCAGCTCGGTGACGTGATCGAGATCCGGCGGCGCCCAGGCACCCGTCGGGCGGCGCGTGAACACCCCGGCCCAGGGGCGCTCGCGCGCCGCGCGGACGAGATGGTTGGCCAGGTCGCCCGAGGCGTCGTCGACCCAGTGCAGGTCCTCGACGACGAGGAAGACGGGCCCACTCAACGTCGCGTCGAGGAACTCGACCACCGCGTCGTGGATCCGCGGACGGCGGTACTCCGGCTCGATCGCGCTCGCTTCGGGTGTGTCGTCGACCTCGGCGCCGAACGGGACGGCCAGCAGGGGCGTCAGCGGCGCGAGGCGCGGTGCGTGCTCGCGCACGAGCGCCGTCAGCTGCTCGCCGGCGGAGCGGGGGTCCGCGTGCACGTCGATGCCCGAACCGCTGCGCAGCAGCGGTCGAAACGCGCTGTACGGGGAGGACGAGCCGTAGGGGCTGCATGCGCCCTGGAAGATCGCGAGGCCCTCGGCCTGGTCCCAGGCCGCGTCGAGCAGGCGCGACTTGCCGACCCCGGCCGCGCCGGTGAGGAGCACGACCTCGCCCAGCTCGCCGATCGCCCTCGTCAGGACCTCCAACTCCTCTCGACGGCCGAACAGCCGGGTCGCGACCGCGGCACGTCGCACCTCGTCGGTGCTCGACCGCACGAGGTGCGCCGCGATCGGCTGGGTCTTGCCCTTCACCGTGAACGGCTCGAGAGCCTCGCTGAGGAACACCGACCGTGCGTCGTCGACGACGTTGGCGACGGCGACGACGTCGCGATCGTCGGCCTTGGCCAGCATGCGTGCGGCGGTGTTCACGGCGTCGCCCATCAACGTGTACGTCCGCCGGTACTCGCTGCCGAGAAAGCCGGCGAACACCCGGCCGGTCTGTGCTCCCTGCCGGATCGAGAACGGCGACGGCAACGCAGCGATCCCCAGCGCGGCCTGCAGCACCGCCTCGCTGGTGTCGCCCGGGTTGATCGGTGCACCCGCGCACAGCACGATCTTGAAGCCGTCGGTGGCGATGTCGGTGTGCAGCGCGGTCACTCCGAACGGCGACGCGATCGCGACGACGTCGTCGATCAGGTCGCCGAGTTCGGCCGCGACGATGTCGTGGCCCACCTCGCCGACGCGATCGTCGATCCCGCCGACCATGACGAAGCCGACGGTCGCCAGCCGGTGCTCGCCGCCGAGATCGGCGAACGCGCGGAACTGGTCGACGACGGCCGGCGGGACGAACGCCGTGACGTCGGTGTCGGCATCGATCCGCTGCATCGGGGCGCTCGTGGGCTCGAGCGTGAGCTCCTCGATCACGACGCCGCCTGCCGCAGCGGCGACGACGCCGGAGCCGGCACCGACGGCGTCGGCGAGCGCGGAGCTCACGAGGGCCCGACCCTGCGGAGCCTCGGCCTCGAGCCGGATGACCTCGGTCGCGGCCCGGCCCACGATCAGGAGCTCGCGGTATCCGCTCCCCACCAGGAACGCGTCGAACGGTCCGTGCGACGCGCCGACGGTCATCGAGAGCTGCGCACGCTGGGCGGCTCGCGTCGTGCGGAGCGCCTCGTGCATGGCGACGGCAGCGTTCACGCAGCGGGCTTCGTGCTGGTCGCCCCGGAACAGCACGAGGAGGGCGTCGCCACCGAACTTCACGACCTCGCCGTCGTAGCCGTACGCAGCACTGATCAGGGCCGTGAAGCAGCTGTTGACCAGGTCGGTGATCTCCTCCGAACCGGCCTTGCCCTTGCCGGCGAGCCGCTCGGACAGCGCGGTGAAGCCCGAGATGTCGGCGGAGAGCATCGAGCCCTCGATCGACGTCCGGTGCGAGCCGGGGCGGGCGCCGAGCTCGACGGCCAGACGCGGGACGAACGCGTTCAGAACGGGCCGCGACGTGTCGCCGTCGGGGCGCGCCTGAGCTGGATGTCGGTCGATCGAAGCTTGGGACATGATCGTGGGGACATCCTCCCACGTTGCGCGAGCCGTCGACGGAGTGATATCGCCTGCTACCGGGGATGTTGGGCGCAGTGCGATCTCCCGAGCGCGCAGGTGATAGCAGTGGGGGAATGGCCGTGACCCGGATCCTCGACACCGCTGCGCTGAGGGCGATCGTCGACGAGGTCGGACTCGACTCGCTCATGGACGAGATGATCGAGCGGCTCCGAACGGGGTTCCGGCGCTTCGATCCCGAGCAGGTCACGGCGATCGATCGCACCGGCTTCTGGTACGAGAAGCCGGCACTGGGCCTCGTCGAATGGATGCCGACCATGGAGGCGGGCGGCCGGGTCTCGATCAAGACGGTCGGCTACCACCCGACCAATCCGACCCAGCGCGGCCTGCCCAGCGTGATGGCGACCACGTCGCTGCACGACACGACGACCGGGCGGCTGGTGTCGCTGACCGACGCGACCTTCCTCACCGCGCTGCGCACGGGCGCGGCGTCGGGCGTCGCGACCGACCTGCTCGCTCCGATCGACGCGACGGTCCTCGGCGTCGTCGGCGCAGGTGCGCAGGCGATCACGCAGGTGCATGCGGTCTCGCGAGTGCGGCCCATCGAACGGGTGGTCGTGTACGACGCCGATCCCGAGATCGCGGCCACGTTCGTCGCACGCCTCCCGCTCGACGTCGCGGTCGTCACCGCGGACGCCGAGGGTCTCGATCACCTCGTCGAGAACGTCGAGATCCTCTGCACGTGCACGTCGGTCGAGCCTCACGCCGGCCCGGTGTTCGTCGACCGCCCCCACATCCCGGGGCTGCACATCAACGCCGTCGGGGCCGACTTCCCCGGCAAGACCGAGGTGCCGACGTCGATGATGGTGCAGGCGTTCGTCGTCCCCGACAGCGCCCGCCAGTGTCTGGCCGAGGGCGAGGCACAGGTGCTCCGCCCCGATCAGCTCGGGCCCGAGCTCTGGGAGCTCGTCGCCGCCGGCGACGCATCGCACCGCCAGGAGCTGACGGTGTTCGACTCCACCGGGTGGGCGCTCGAAGACCTCATCGCTGCCGAGCTGGCGCTCGACCACGCCGACCGGCTCGGCGTCGGCGTCGATGCCGAGCTGCAGGCGGTGCCGGTCGACCCGTACGACCCGTACGAGGTCGTCAGGCCGCGCTGACCTCAGCTGGGCCCGACGCCGTCGGCGTCGAGGAGCGCAGCGATCACGGTGTCGAGATCCGGCGGGGCGTCGGCAGCCCGGAACCCGGTCATGCGGCCGAAGATCTCGGCGGCCGCCTGATGGAAGCCCGCGGGCAGGCCCGCGTCGACGAACGTCGCCGCGATCTCGCGCATCTCACCCTCGAACCGCCACGCCTTCGGTGACGCAGCTCGAGCCGCACCGTCGGAGCGGGCCGCCTGATCGGGGATCGAGATCGCCCACTCGTCGAACAGCGCCTCATGGACCTCGTAGTGCTGGGCCGCGGCGTTGATCGCGAGGAGCAGCGCCGTGCTGCCCTTGGTCCAACCCGCGAAGCACATCTTCAGGGCCGAGGCGGCCCCGACGCCCCCGTCGACGACCCGCACGTCGAGCACCGAGCCGGCCCATCGTTCGGCCACCGCTGCGGCATCGTGGCCCGACAGGTACATCCTGGTCGTGCCGTCGAGGTGGGCGGGTGGACCGATGATGCCGCCGTCGACGTAGTGCTCGAACAGCTCGGCGATCACCGCCGCCGTCGTGGGGGAGACCGCGTTCGCATCGACGTAGACGCCGGCGAACCCCGCGTCGGCGACCTGCTGGGCCACCGCGACGGCTCGAGCGGGTGGGCACACCGACACGATCGTGTCGGCGCGTTCGACGAGTCCGGCCACCGTCTCGGCGTCGGTCAGGCCGGCGTCCTCGGCCCTGCGTTGCGTCGCCGCCGTCCGCCCCGCCGACGCCCACAGCGTGGTGCCCGAGCAGGTCGCGGCGATCGTCGCGCCCATCTGCCCGGGGTGCAGGATGCCGGTGACGGTCATGGCTGCATGATCGCGCGCTCGTCGATCTAACGTCCCGCCCGGTGGCCACGGTGCTCTTCCTCTGCACGGGCAACGCAGCTCGCTCCGTGATCGCCGGCGTGGCCTTGACCGGGCGACGTCCCGATCTCACGGTGAGGACTGCAGGCACGCTCTCGGTCGACGGCCTGCCGATCAGCCGGCGGACGCGGCACGCACTGGAGTCGGTCGGGCTGCCGCCGCCCCGTCATGCGAGCCGACAGGCCGAGGAGGTCGATCTTCGCCATGCCGATGTGGTCGTCGGGATGGCACCGGAGCACGTGCGGTGGGTGAGGCGCAACCACCCGGCAGTCAGCGGTCGCACCGCGACGCTCCGGCGGCTGGTCGACCTGCTCAAGCCGGCCACCGAGCCGCTCGCGCTGCGGCTGCAGCGGCTCGATCTCGCGGCAGCCGACCTCGCGGACTGGGAGGAGATCGTCGATCCCGGCGGCGGGGAGGAGGATGCGTTCGTCCGCTGCGCCCACGAGATCGTGCCGCTGGTCGACCGCCTGGCACGCCTGCTCTGAACGGCGACCCGCGACGCCACGATCGCGGTTCGAAAGGGACGGAGGACCCGGGCGCGCGAGCGCGGTCCTCCCCGACAATGGACGTGTGGGAACGAAGCATGCCGACGCGCCGACGGTCGAGGTGCCCTCGACGCGGTTGAATCCGACCGACGCGACGCTCTGGGACATCGAGCGCAACCCCACCTTGCGAACCACGATCGTGGCCGCACTCGTCCTCGACCGACCGGTCCGCCGCGACGCCCTCCTCGCCGCGCTGGAGGCGGCGAGCCGCCTGATCCCCCGGTTGCGACAGCGCGTCGTCGGTGCGCCGGGCGGCCTCGGTCCCCCACACTGGGTGATCGACGACGGGTTCGACGTCGGCGAGCACGTCTCGTTCGTCGAGACCAACGACCCGGTCGACGACCCGGCGATCGCCGCTGTCGCCGAGCCGCTCGCGAGCTCGCCGCTCGATCGGAGCCGACCGCTCTGGGAGTGCACGTACCTCGGTGGCGACGCCGGCCCGTCCGCGGTCGTGCTCAAGGTCCACCACTCGCTGACGGACGGCGTGGGTGGGATCGACCTGCTCGATGTGTTGCTCGACCGCAAGCGGAGGGCGCCCCGCCGTGATCTGGCGTCGATCCCGATCCCGTGCCGGCCGGAGGGAGGCGGGTCGGGCCTCGACGACGTCGGCCGCCTCGTCGGGCGCGCGTCCCGCCTCCCGCGCCAGGCGACATCGGTGGCAGCGTCGTCCGCGCTGCACCCGCGCCGTACGGTCGAGAGCGCGGTCGAGGGCGCCCGGTCGGCGGTGCGCCTGCTGGCGCCGTCGTCGTCGACGTTGTCGCCGTTGATGCTCGAACGCTCGATGGAGCGCCACACCGGCATGTGCGAGGTCGACCTCGCGGCGATGCACGACGCAGCCGCCCGCCACGGCTGCACGATCAACCATGCGTTCTTCGCCGGGGTGATCGGCGGGGTCGCCGCCTACCACGAAGCGCTCGGCGCCCCGGTCGAGCAGCTCAGGGTCACGATGCCGGTGAGCTTCCGTCGCGCCGACGACGAGGGCGGCGGCAACCAATGGGCGCCGGTGCGCTTCGTCGTCCCGGCCGACATCGACGACCCGGTCGAGCGGATGGTCGCGATGCGTGGGCTGGTCGTCTCGTCCCGACGCGAGAAGGCGCTGGGGTTCAGCCAGCACCTCGCCGGCCTCGTCCAGGTGCTGCCGTCGGTGCTGTCGAGCGGCATCGTCGGCGGCATGGTGCGCGGCGTCGACATGACGCTGACCAACGTCCCGGGTCTGAGCGATCCGCACTACCTCGCCGGGGCCGCGGTCGAACGGATCTTCGCGTTCGCCCCGACCGCGGGCGCAGCGCTGAACGTCGGGCTCGTCTCGCACCTCGGCACGGCGTGCGTCGGCACGATGAGCGACACCGCCGCCGTCACCGAGCCGGCGTTGCTCGACCGATTGATCGCCGAGCACCTCACGGCGACCGTCGAGGGCGCGGCCGCCGCGACGCCGACGAGGCTCGCCGACCCGTCCGAGCCGCCGGCGCCCCGACCCGGTGGCGAGCGCCTCTCGGCGCTCGACACCGGATTCCTCCGGATCGAATCACCCGAGACACCGATGCACATCGGCGGCGTGTTCGTGCTCGACGGCGCCGGCCTCCGGGACGAGGACGGTGCGATCCGGCTCGCGGACGCGCGCCGCCACATCGAGGCCCGGCTTCGCCGGGTGCCTCGCTTCACGTGCCGGGTCGCCGACGTGCCGCTGGGGCTGGGCCGGCCGCTCTGGGTCGACGACGATCGGTTCGACATCGCCCAGCACGTCCGCCTCGTCGACGTCGCGGCGCCCGGCGATCGGCAGGCCCTCCTCGATCTGTGTGCCCGGCTCTACGCGGATCCTCTCGACCGCCGGCATCCGCTGTGGGAGCTGTGGTTCGTCGACGGCCTGGAGGACGGCAGGGTCGCGATCATCGAGAAGGTGCATCACGCGTTGATCGACGGCGTCAGCGGCGTCGAGCTGGCCGCCGCGTTGTTCGACCCGGAACCCGACGATCGCGCCGAGCATCCGGTGCGGCGACCGGCCCGTCCCTCGCCCAGCCAGATGCGCCTGCTCGGCGATGCCGTCACCGAGCAGCTCACCGATCCGATCGACACACTCCGTCGCGCCGCGTCGATGCTCCGCACCTCCCCGTCCGAGGTGGCGGACCAGCTCGGTAGCGTCGCTGCGGCGACCCGCGAGATGTTCGGCGCCCATGCCCTCGCACCCCCGACGCCGTTCAACCGACCGATCGGACGCCACCGCGAGCTGCGAACCGTGCGGCTCGAACTCGACGACGTGCACCGGATCCGTCACCCTGCCGACGCGACCGTCAACGATCTCGTGCTCGCCTGCATGGCCGGCGCCATGCGTCGCTGGTTCGACGCGGAGGGCGAGCCGCCCGCCGACGTCCATGTGCTGGTGCCGGTCTCGATGCGGCGGGCCACGATGAGCGACGAGCCGGGCAACCACGTCGGCAGTGTCGTGATCGAGCTGCCGGTCGGCGAGCCCGATCCCCAGCGCCGGCTGCACCTGGTCCAGAGCCGGATGCGGCGGCTCAAGCGCACCCATGAGGGTGAGGGCACCGCGCTGCTCCTCGACGCGCTGGACCACGTGCCGGCGCCCGGCTTCGGTGCGCTGACGCGCCTGGTCGCCGTGCAGCCGCTGGTCAACTTCGTCGTCACCAACGTGTTCGGCCTCGCCGACCCGCTGTACTTCCTCGGATCGCGGATCGAGGACATGGTTCCCGTGGTGCCGCTCGGCCCGCGCCTCGGGCTCGGGGTGGCGGTGCTGTCGTACGTCGACGGACTGACGATCTCGCTGTTCGCCGACCCGGACGCCTGTCACGACCTCGACGTGCTCGCCGAGGCGATCACCGACGAATTCGAGCTGCTCGACGGCACCTCGATGGCCGCCGCCGGTTGATGCGTCGGCGACCCGCGCTGCGACGGTCCGTCAGCGCAGCCCGCCGCGCCCGATCGCCTGTCTGACGATCACGTTTCGCAGCACCTCGTTGGTGCCTTCGCCGACGATCATCAGCGGCGCGTCGCGGTAGTAGCGCTCGACGTCGAACTCGGTCGAGTAGCCGTTGCCGCCGTGGACCCGGATCGCGTCGAGCGTCACCGTCGCCGCCATCTCAGAGCAGAACAGCTTGGCCATCCCGGCCTCCATGTCGGCGCGCCGGCCGGTGTCGATGCACGCGGCCGCGTGGTCGTTGAGCTGCTGCGCAGCCGTGATCTGCGTCGCCATGTCCGCCAACAGGTTCCCGACCGATTGGTGTTGCCAGATCGGCTTGCCGAAGGCCTCGCGGTCCTGCGCGTACCGGAAGGCGTCGTCGAACGCCGCCCGTGCGACCCCGATCGCCCGAGCGGCCACCTGGATCCGCCCGACCTCGAGGCCGGCCATCATCTGGGCGAAGCCCGAACCGGCGGTCCCGCCGAGGAGCGCGTCCGCGGGAACGTGGCAGTCGTCGAAGTGCAGCTCGCAGCTCTCGACGCCCTTGTAGCCGAGCTTGGGGAGGTCGCGCGACACGGTGAAGCCCGGCCCCTTCTCGACGAGGAGGATCGAGATGCCGTGGTGGCGTGGGTCCGCCGCCGGATCGGTCTTGCAGAGCAGGGCGACGAGTCCGGCGGTGCGTGCGTTGGTGATCCACATCTTCGAACCGGTGATCACGTAGCCGTCGTCGACCGGCCGTGCGACCGTTCGCATCGCCTGGAGGTCCGAGCCGCCGTCGGGCTCGGTGAGTGCCATCGTGGCCCGCAGCTCACCGGTCGCGAGCCGGGCGAGGTATCGCTCGCGCTGGTCGTCGGTGCCGAACCGGGCGATCAGCGTCGACACGACCGAGTGCCCGCCGAACGCCCCGGCCAAGCTCATCCAGCCGCGAGCGATCTCCTCGGTGATGCGGGCGTAGCAGCGCAGCGACACGCTCGACGACCCCCACGGCGCCGGCACCGTCAACCCGTACACGCCCATCTGCTTCATCTGGTCGATGAGGCGCTCGGGGTACTCGTCGGCGTGCTCGAGGTCGCGGGCCGTGGGCCGGACCTCGTCGTCGACCCACCGGGCGACCACCTCGACGATCGCCTCCTCGTCCTCGGTCATCGTGCTCACGTCGCCAGCCTGGCACGACGCGGCGGGAGAGCCGGACCCGAGTCGCCGCCGGGTCGCCTCGGAGCCACGGCCGGGCCGGCCGGGTGGTGTCACTGGAAGTGGGGGAGCCGACCGGCTACAACCGGTGCATGGACCTCGAAGCGTCGATGCACCGCGTGGCGGACCTCGTGCCGGGGCCCGCACTCGCGATCGACCGGCTCGAGCTGTCGGGCGCCTCGACGTTTCCGTCGGCCTTCGACGTCGATCTCGCGGCGCGGACGTGCGCCGGCCTCGCCGTCCTGGCGGACGGCGGGACCACCCTCGATCTCGACCGCCTGATGGCGCTGCTCGTCACCCACGTCGAGGTCGATGGCGGCGCCGTGCCGGCCTGGGCCGACCTGTCGGGGTACTACGACACCGCCGACGGCGGTCACATCCAGCTGCACTGCAACTTCCCTCATCATGCGGCCGGCGTCGTCCACCGTCTCGGGTGCGACGCGAACCGGCCGGCGGTGCAGCACGCCATCCTCGACTGGAACGCGGACGAACTGGAGGCACAGCTGATCGACGACGGCATGATCGCCGCCCGTCTTCGCACGATGAACGAGTGGACCCGGCATCCACACGCCCGCGCCACCGGCGGGCTGCCGCTGATCGACATCGAGCAGCTCGGCGACGCACCACCCCGACCCACCGGGCGCCGTGACCGGGTGCTCGATTGTTCCCGTGTGCTGGCCGGGCCGATCGCGGGAATGACCCTCGCAGCGCAGGGCTGTGACGTGCTGCGCGTCGGCGCTGCACACCTCCCGAGCGTCGACGTCGGCGTCCTGGCCACCGGGTTCGGCAAGCGCAACGCGTTCGCCGACGTGACGACCGACGACGGCTCGCAGCGCTTCGGCGCGCTGCTCGACGACGCGGACGTCTGGATCGACGCCTACCGTCCGGGTGCCTTCGAGCGGGCCGGATTCGGGCTCGATCGGGTGCCGCCCGGGGCGGTGGTGGTGCAGATCTCGGCGTTCGACTGGGTGGGCCCGTGGGCGGGCCGTCGCGGGTTCGACTCGATCGTCCAGTCGACCACCGGCATCGTCGACGCCGGCCGTGTCGCCAGCGGGCGCGACGGCCCGACGCCGCTCCCGGTGCAGGCGCTCGACTACTGCACCGGCCTGCTCGCCGCCTTCACGGCGATGCGGCTCCGGCGCCACCAGGCAGCGCACGGCGGCACGTGGCTGGCGCGGCTCTCGCTGCTGCGCGCTCGCAACTGGCTCGTCTCGCTCGGTGGGCCCGAACCATTCCAGCCGGAGGTCGCGAGGGCTCTGCCGTCGGCACTCCACACGGTCGACACGCCGTTCGGTCGTGTGACTGCGGCCCGCCCGATCCTCGGTGCGTGGAGCAGCGGCCCGCAGCCGCTCGGGAGCGCCGAGCCGGCGTGGCTCGACTGAGCCTCGGCTCGTCAGCGCCGGGACGCCGGGCGCGAGACTCCCGCAGGAGGGCAACATGGTCGACGTCGACTTCACCACCGTGTCCAACGGTGACATCGAGATCCGGGTGGCGAGCAAGGGCTCCGGCCCGCTGATGCTGTTCGTCCACGGCTGGCCCGAGCTCTGGTACTCGTGGCGCCACCAGATGGAGTTCTTCGCCGGTCGCGGCTTCACTTCTGCGGCGCTCGACGTCCGTGGCTACGGCGGCAGCTCGAAACCGGCTGACATCCCCTCGTACCGTCTGACGCAGCTGTGCGGCGACGTCGCCGCTGTGATCGACGACTTCGCTGATGGACCGGCGATCGTGGTCGGCCACGATTGGGGCGCACCGATCGCGTGGAACACGGCCCGACTGCACCCCGACCGGGTGCGGGCGGTGGCCGGGTTGAGCGTGCCGTACGTCCCGGTCGGTCCGGTGTCGTCGCTCGAGCTGTGGAAGGAGCTCTACGCGGACCGCTTCTTCTACCAGACGTACTTCCAGGAGCCCGGCGTCGCCGAGGCCGAGCTCGGCGCCGACAACGCGCGCAGCCTGCGCCTGATCTACTACGCCATCAGCGGCGACGGTCAGGGGCTGTTCTCGGCGGACAAGCCCGCCGACGCCACGATGCTCGAGGATCTCGTCGACCCCGATCCGTTCCCGGCGTGGATGTCGCCCGAGGACCTCCAGGTCTACGTCGAGGCGTTCGATGCCGGCGGCTGGACCGGGCCGCTCAACCGCTACCGGGCGCAAGGACTCGACGCGGACGAGCTCGGATCACGGCCCGACCCCGAGCTCACGCAGCCGGCGGTGTTCGTCGCCGGCGCCCTCGACGGCGTTCGCAACTTCGTGCCGGGCGTCGACGTGTTCGAGATGGCCGGCAACTCGTGCGCCGACTTCCGCGGTGCGACCATCATCGACGGCATCGGTCACTGGGTGCAGCAGGAGGCCCCGGCCGAGACCAACGCGGCGCTCGCGGCGTTCGTCGACGGACTGTGAGCCCCTCGCCGGGCAACGCGTGAGCATGTTGCGGAGAATGTGCGCAACATCCTCACGCGAACGGAGCTGCGATCAGGCGGGCACGCGGGCGTCGGTGCGCGCCTTCGTGAACTGCATCACCCCGTCGTCGATCGGTTGCCTGACGATCAGCTTCCGGTCGACCGAGTACCGCTGCGGGTTCAGCCACGGCTCGCAGTCGCCCTGCTTGGGCAGCATCGGCATCATGCGCTGCATGTAGCCCGACGAGAAGTCGTCGATCCACGGCTTGGGCGTCATCTCGCGGTCGGTCGGCCGCAATCGGGGCGTGCACTGGTCGGTGCCGGTGTCCCGCATGTGGTTGAGCAACCGGCAGACGAAGTCGCACGTGATGTCGGCGCGCAGCGTCCACGACGCGTTGATGTAGCCGAACGACGACACGAGGTTCGGCACGTCGGAGTAGGCGAGGCCCTTGTACGTCCATGTCCTCGAGAAGTCGACCTGCTCGCCGTCGACGACGAAGTCCATCTCGCCAAGCGTCACCAGCTGCAGACCGGTGGCGGTGATGATGATGTCGGCGTCGAGATGCTGCCCGGACTCGAGCTGGATGCCGGACTCGGTGAACGTCTCGACGTGGTCCGTGACGACCGATGCCTTGCCCGAGTTGATGGCGTCGTACAGATCGCCGTCGGGGATCAGGCACAGCCGCTGGTCCCACGGGTTGTACCGGGGCGTGAAGTGCCGCTCGACGACGTCGTCGCCGAGCTCGGCCCTGGTGAGCGACAACAGCTCGTCGCGGACCTGTTCGGGCTGCTTGCGGGTCTTCGCGTAGAAGAGCTGCCCGAGCGCGATGTTCTTGCGACGAACCAGCCGGTAGGCGAGCCGCTCGGGGAGCCACTTGCGGAGCTTGGCGGCGATCGGATCGATCGACGGGCGGGCCACGACGTAGGTGGGGGAGCGCTGCAGCATCGTGATGTGGCCGACGTCGGGCGCCATCGCCGGCACGAGCGTCATCGCCGTTGCACCCGACCCGATCACGACGACGCGCTTGCCGGCGTAGTCGAGGTCCTCGGGCCAGGCCTGCGGGTGCACGATCTCGCCGCCGAAGCGCTCGCGGCCGGGGAACTCGGGCGTGTAGCCGCCCCGGTACGAGTAGTACCCCGAGCACATGAAGAGGAACGAGCAGGTCAGCTGCACGGTCTCGCCGGTGTCGGTGCGTTCCGCCGTGATCGTCCAGCGGGCGTCGTCGCTCGACCACTCGGCCGTGCTCACGTGATGGTCGAAGCGGATGTGGCGCTCGATGTCGTGCTCGGCCACGGTCTCGCGGAGGTAGGCGAGGATCGACGGCCCGTCGGCGATCGACTTCTCGTGCTTCCAGGGCTTGAAGCTGTACCCGAGCGTGTGCATGTCGCTGTCGGAGCGCACGCCCGGGTAGCGGAACAGGTCCCACGTGCCGCCGATGTCGTCGCGCCCCTCGAGGATCACGAACGACCGATCGGGGCAGCGCTGCTGCAGGTGATAGGCGGCGCCGATCCCAGAGATCCCGGCCCCGACGACGAGGACGTCTACGTGCTCCGTCATGGGCGACGACGCTACCGATCGCCGTCGGCGGCCCGAGAACCGGTCGCACGGAATGTGCGGGCGAGGCGTGCGGGTTCGCGACGTGTGGCTCGTGCGGTGTTCGACGGCGTGGTGATCGCCGAGAGCGACGACGTCGAGGTCGTCGAAGGGATGACCTACTTCCCGATCGACAGCGTCGATCGCAACCGCCTCATCGAGAGTCCGACCACATCGCGGTGCTTCTGGAAGGGCACGGCGAGCTACTTCCACGTCCAGGGCAACGACGACGTTGCGCCGGACGCAGCGTTCACCTACGAGCGGCCGTGGCCACTGGCGCGGCGGCTCGTCGCCGACCGCATCGCCTTCTGGCGTGGCGTGGCGGTCGAACGGTAGGCGGCGTGCCGCTCAGGCGTCGGGCCGGCGCTCCAGCCGGGCGACGAGGTGGAGGAAGAGCGGGACGCGCGCCCACTTGTCGTCTGGTTCGGTGACCTCGTCGACGACTTCCAGGACGAAACCCGCGTCGCGCAGCGCACCCGTGTAGGTCGCCAGTGGACGGTGCCAACTCTGGAACGTCATCGTCAGGCCGTCGCGCTCGACGTCGTCGCGGTAGCGGAACGACTCGGTGTACGACGCCGGGATCGTGAACGCCGGAGGCTCGTCGCCGTCGGTCACGACGAACATGCCGGCGGAGTTGATCGGATGGACGATCGCGGCGTGGAGCCGACCACCGTCGATCAACACCCGTGCGATCTCCGCCAGTGCCGCATCGAGGTGGTCGATGTCCTGCAGCGACATGAACGCGACGGCGAGATCGGCGCACCGAGCTCGCAGGGGGAGCCGCATCGCGTCGCCGGCCACGGTCGGATGACCCTCGGGGTGCGCGGCCGCTGCCCGGACGGCCGGTTCGGAAGCGTCGACGCCCAGCACGCGGTGGCCGTGCCGTGTGAGATCACGCCCGACACGCCCCTCGCCGCACCCGACGTCGACCGTGAGTGCGCCCGGCGGTGGCACGAGCGCCAGGAACCGGTCGCGGTGGAACTTCCAGTACGAGTCGTGATTCGGTGTGCGCGCCCACGCGATCCACTCCTCGGCCACGTCGCGCCAGGCACCGGAGAGTGGAGCTGCCATCGCCCCATCCTCGCGCCTCGTCCTCGTTGCGACGCGCCGGTCACACTGCGGGCATGTCGACGATGCCGAAGGCTGCCAGCGAGCACACGCGTGCGCACAACTCGCCCCGCGATCTCGGGATGGACCCGGCCGACTTCGACCGGGCCTCGCGCGGCCTGGTCGCCCAGCACGCGACAGGGGTGATCGAAGGCGCGTGGGGGCCGGCCTGGGACGTCTCGAAGTACGACTTCATCGAGCAGGGCGCACCCAACCCCGACACGGTGCACCCGAGCCTGTGGCGGCAGGCACAGCTCAACGCGATCCACGGCCTGTTCGAGGTGGCGCCCGGCATGTGGCAGGCGCGCGGCTACGACATCTCGAACATCACGTTCATCGAGGGTGCCACGGGTTGGATCGTCATCGACCCGCTCACGGTCGAGGGCTGCGCGCGGGACTGCCTGGCGCTCGCGAACGAGCATCTGGGGGAGCGACCGGTCACGGCGGTCATCTACACCCACTCGCACACCGATCACTTCGGCGGCGTGCTCGGCGTCACCTCGCCCGAGGCCGTCGCCGCGGGGGACTGCCGGATCATCGCCCCCGAGCACTTCCTCCGCGAGGCGATCTCGGAGAACGTGATCGCCGGCTTCGCGATGGCGCGCAGGGCGATCTACCAGTTCGGGCCGCTGCTCCCGCCCGGCGCCCAGGGTCACGTCGACTGTGGGCTCGGCAAGGCCATCCCACTGTCGCCGCCCGGCCTGCTGGCGCCGACCGAGGAGATCACCCACACGGGCGAGGAGCTCGTCGTCGACGGCGTGCGGATCGTGTTCCAGCTCACGCCCGAGGCGGAGGCGCCGGCGGAGATGAACTTCTTCTTCCCGGACCGGGTCGACGGTGGCGCCGGCTGGCTGTGCATGGCCGAGAACTGCACGCACAACATGCACAACCTCGTGCCGATCCGCGGCGCCCAGGTCCGCGACGCCTTGAAGTGGTCGAAGTACATCGGGGAGGCGATCGACCTGTTCGCCGATCGCGCCGACCTGATGTTCGCATCGCACCACTGGCCGCGCTGGGGCAGCGACGACGTCCGGGGCTTCCTCACGCGCCAGCGCGACATGTACCGCTACATCCACGATCAGACCATGCGTCTCGCCAATCACGGCGAGACGCCGCTCGAGATCGCCGAGCAGATCGAGCTGCCGCCCGAGTTGAGCCACGAGTGCCACACCACCGGCTACTACGGGCACCTCGCCCACAACGTCAAGGCCGTGTACCAGCGATACCTCTCCTGGTACGACGGCAACCCGGCGAACCTCTGGAAGCTGCCGCCGTCCGAGGTCGGCCAGCGCTACGTCGAGCTCGCCGGCGGCAGTGACGCGCTGCTCTCGGCGGCGCGTACTTCGTTCGAACGCGGCGACTACCGCTGGGTCGCCGAGCTCGTCAACCACCTCGTGTTCGCCGATCCGTCGAACGGCGAGGCGCGCGACTTGCAGGCCGATGCCCTCGAGCAGCTCGGCTTCCAGTGCGAGTCGGCGACGTTCCGCAACGCGTACCTGACCGGCGCGCAGGAGTTGCGACAGGGCCACCCGCCCCGCAATCCCGCGATGCGGCGTGGCTACCTCGACGCGATGACGATCGAGCAGCTCCTCGACGCGATGTCGGTGCGCCTCCGAGCGGAGGACGTCGGTGGTGTCGACGTCGCGGTGAACCTCGTCGTCGAGGACGCCGACGATCGCGACTGGAAGCTCATCTTGTCGAACCGGGCCCTCCAGGGGTCGCCGGGCGCCGCCGCGAACGGCGCGGCCACCCTGACGCTGCCGCGCGAGGCCCTGGTCGAGCTCGCAGCCGGCGAGATCGACGCCGACCAGCTCTCGGCCGACGAACGAGTCGGCCTCGACGGCGACGCGGCAGCGGTGCACGCCGTGTTCGGCCACCTCGACACGTTCCTGTCGATGTTCCCGATCGTCGAACCCTGACCGGGTCCCGCTCGATTCGAGGTCGTCGTCACCACGCTCGCCACGACGCTGGTGACGCTCGTCGGAGTCCCGGCCGCCGGGTCATCGGACACGGGGTTCGCGAGTTCGCCGGGCTTGCGTCGGTTCGCGTCGCCGAGGCGCCCGTCCGAGTACGTCGCAGTTCAGGCCCGGGCCCGGAGCGCCGACTCGGTGTGCTCGTCGGCGGGATAGAACAGCTCGATCGCCAGTTCGCCGACGGTCACGTCGTGCGGCGTGCCGAACGTCGTGATCGTGGTGAACAACGACAACTCGGTGCCGTCGCCGGTGTCGACGACGAACGGGATCAGCACGTTCGGCGAAGTCGGAGCGACCGGAAGCTCGTTCACGCCGGGGTAGCCCAGCACCTCGTCGAGCAGCTCGAGGAGGGCCGGGCGCGCCGTGAGACCGGCGCTGCGGCGCAGCTGCTCCACGAGGATCGGGGCCCACTCGTGCCGGTTCCTGCTGCGCCCGGCCAGACCGTCGGGGTGCAGGCTCACGCGGTAGATGTTGATCGAGGGCGCCACGAGGTGGTCGGGCAACCCGGCGACGAGTGCGAGGGCCGCCCCGTTCGCCCGGACGACGTTCCAGTCGCCGTCCACCGCGACGCCGGGGAACGGCTCGTGGGCCGCCAGCATGCGGTCGATCGCTGCCAGCGCGGCTTCGGCGGCCTCGGCGTCGAGAGGCGTCTCGGTGAACTCCGGCGCGAAGCCGCCGGCGAGCAGCATCCTGTTCTGCTCGCGCATCGGCACCTCGAGATGGCGGCCGAGAGCGAGGATCAGCTCGCGGCTCGGTCGTGACTTGCCGGTCTCGACGAAGCTCAGGTGACGCGTCGAGACGCCGACGTCGAGTGAGAGATCGAGTTGGCTGCGGCGTCGGAGCTGCCGCCATTGGCGGCAGAGAGTGCCCACGGTGTCGACGTCGCCCACGGTCAGATCATCGCAGCCCGGTCAGCCGGTGGTCGCCGCGTCGGCCTCGGGCAGCGAGGCGCCGAAGAACCCGGCGAGCCCCGAGATCCGCCCGTCGTCGGTGAGCACGGCGACGTCGATGCCGTCCAGGACGACGGCGCCGCTCGGGTCGACCATCTCCCAACCCCACCGGACGAGCTGGTGGTGGGTGTCGGGTGCGCCGACCTGGCGGAACGAGTGCCCGGGGTACGTGTCGTGGAATCCGGCGAACATCGCCGTGAGCTCGTCGTGCCCGCGGACCGCCGCGACCGGGTCGGTCGAGGTCGCCTCGGGCGACCAGGTGGCGGCGACCGCGGCGGCGCGCGTGCGGTCGTCGGTCGTGTTCCAGCAGCGGAAGTAGCCGTCGATCATCGCCTGCGGGCTGATCGTGTCGGGCGTCGGGGTCTCGGTGTCGGTCATGGGACCATCGTGCGGGGGCGCCGGTCATGTTCGCCATGACCCGTCGGGTCATGGCCGTCCGCGACGTCAGCGGCGCAGGGTGGTGCGATGGAGCAGCAACTTCGCGCCGTCTTGCGCATCAACGCCGCGACCTCGGCGCTCGGCGGTCTGGCCGCCGCCGTGGCCCCCGACACCCTCGATCGTCTGCTCGACACCGGGCAGCCGACTGCCGTTCGCGTCGTCGGGGCCGGTCTCGTCTCCTTCGCGGCCTGGGTGTTCGTCGTCGCGCGATGGCCCGCTCACCGTCTGCGACACGAAACGGTGTCGATCAGCGCCGGCGACGCCGCGTGGGTCGTGGCGAGCGTCGGCACGATCGCGCTCGGCTGGTACTCGCCCGGCGGTGCGATCGTCGTGGCTGCGGTGGCCGCGATGGTCGGGTCCTTCGCCTACCGGCAGGCTCGGCTCGTTCGCCGCATGGTCGACGCCCGCGATCACTCGACGGTGACGAGCGCGGAACCCGAGCGGCCGAAGACCTCGGGGGCGTAGATCTCCTCGGCTCTCGTCGGCGGCACGACGAAGGCGCCGGGCGTCGTCGCGCGGGCGATGTAGGAGTACTCGTACGTGCCGCCCGGCAGGAAGCTCGTGAACGCCTCGGCGCGATCGTCGCGGAGGTTCTGGTGCTCGTACCAGTTCCAGCCCCACCACCAACTCCACTCGGGGACGTCGCCGCCGGTGTCGGGCGGGATCGTCTGTGACACCGCGAGCGCCGGGTTGACCGGTTCGAGCCCGGCCGGGAGTGGGTCGATCAACGCCACGTGGGTCCGCCGTGCGTCGGCCACCATCGTCAGGCGGACCCGCACCGTCGCGCCGGCCCGCACCGTCCACGAGCCGTCGGCGTTGCGCTGGACGTCGCCGGGGTCGTCGACGGCCTCGTACACGCGGTCGACGACGAAGCCTTCGTCGCGGGCGTCGAGCTGTAGGTCGTCGGGGGCGTAGCGCAGCCCGAGCCGGTAGTAGAGGCGGCCGTCGCCGTCCTTGGACACGACGATCGACGACAGGTCACCGTCCTCGCTGGGCTGGGCGGCGTCGATGAAGACGTCCATCGGCACGAGCGTGTTGGCCCGGTCGGTGGTGCGGCCGGCGAACGCGTGCTCGGTCGTGTACACGTCGCCGATCCATGCACGGGCGACGAAGTCGGGCGTGACGGCCTCGAAGGTGTCGAAGTACCGGTGGAGCGCGACGAGGATGAAGGCGTTCTCGTGGGCGTTGTTCCAGCGGCCCCTCGTCTGGTTGCCGAGCAGGCCCGTGACGAGCTTCGGGATGAGGTCGCTGTCGGGCGCCTGGGTGATGAACGAGTCGAGCACGACCCCGTCGGTGCGGCGATCGGAGTGGGCGATCAGGTAGGCGTCCTCGCCGTAGTCGGTCGCGAACGTGGCGGCGCCGGCGGTCTCGACCGACCGGTTGGTGAACTCGCGCTCGATGTCGGCACGGTACGAGTCGTCGTTGATCGACGGCCACAGCCAGGCGAGGGCGTCGGGCTGGAGGTCGTCGCGCTCGCGCTCGTAGAGCGCCGTCGCCTTGGCCACGTCGCGCTGGCCGGCCTCGGCCCGGACGTACAGCGCGTAGGAGCTCAGCGTGCGCCGGATGCCCGGCCCGTAGGTCGAGGGATAGAACTCCTCGATCTGGGCGAGGTGGGCGAGCGCCCGGTCGAGGGTGCCGCCCGGCACGTCGTAGCCGGCCTGCCCGGCGAGCACCAGCGCATGCGTCGACTGGATCGACTGCCACGGGATCGACTCTCGGCCCCGCTGCCAGTACGGGAAGCCGCCGTCGTCGTTCTGGAGCGCAGCGAGGTGCTCGATGTCGGTGCCGACCTGCCGGTTGAGCTCGGTCGGGTTCGGCAGACCGTCGGCGTCGAAGGCCTCGAGCACGTCGCGCAACGTGGCCACCGCCATGATGCGCGAGGCAAGACCGTCGGAGCTGTTGTATCGGTAGTCCACGAGATAGAGCACGGCGTCGGTCAGCGCCTGCAGCGCCGTCGAGGACGTGCCGATCTCGAGGCCGCCGAACTCGGGGAACACCCCGGTCGGCGGCAGGGCAGGCTGCCCGATCGCTCCCTCGTCGATGACGCCGTACGTGGCGAACGCCTCGGCGGTCGCGGGTGTGTACACGGGGAGCTCACCTGCCGCGGCGTCGGCCAGGTCGTCGCTGACGGCCGCGACTCGATACCGACCGGTTCCCACGACGTCGGTCGTCATCGGGAAGCGAACTTCGACGCGGTCGTTGGCCGGCACGGTGATCCGCTGACCGATCGGCCCGGTGAGGTCGAGGTTGCCGACCTGGATGGCGACGTCGACGTCGAGGGCTTCGTCGCTCTGGTTCTGAACGACGACCGGGAACTCGAGCTGGTCGCCGAAGTTGAGGAACCGCGGCGCCGATGGTCGGACCTGGAGGGGCAGCCGGGCGGTGATCGTCGACTCGCCCTTGCCGAACCGATCGTCGCCGTCGACCCCCACGGCCATGACCCGGTAGCGGGTGAGGTTGTCGGGGAGCGGCACGGCGACGGTGACGGTGCCGTCGGCGCCGGTCGACTCCTCCGGTGCGTACACGGCGAGCGCGTCGAAGTCGGTGCGGACGTCGATCTGAGGTTGCCCGGACGCGCCGGCCCCGGCGCTGTCGGCCGGCGCGGCGAGGTCGGCGCCGTCGTCGGCGGCGAACTCGGCCTCCTCGGCCGCATCCTCGTCGACCCCGAGGGCGCGGTCGTCGCCACCGCCCTCGAGGAGATCCGGCCGCGCCAGCACGATGCTCGATCGCATGTACTCGGACGTCAGATTCGCGAACACGTCGCGATAGAAGACGTCGAGCGGGTTCGCCAGCTCGTAGCCGGTCAACGACAGCACGGCTTCGTCGACGATCACGACGGCGACGTCGGCGCCGCTGACGGGATCACCGGCGGCATCGCGGACTTCGATCGTGACGGCCGTCTCGGCACCCGGCAGTGTCTCGGCCTCGGCAGGGATGGCCGTGACCGTCAGCTCCCGGGAGATCGGCGGGATCGACAGCCCGATGCGCGCGCTGGCGAACGCCGGCCGGGGCGCCACGTCCGGCAGTGGCGTGCCGTCGTCGGCGGCACGAACCGCGCTGCCGACCATGTCGACCTGGACGTCGAGGTTGGGGATGTGCTCGTCCTCGATCGGGATCGCGATGACGGCGCTGCCGTCCTCGGCGTCGAACGCCACCGTGCTGACGATGCCCTGGCGGGTGACGGTGGCGAGGCCGTGGGCGGGCGCGAACGGCGCTTGGACGAGCAGCTCGGCCGTGTCGCCCGGTGCGTAGGTCTCGCGGTCGGGCACGATCGTGACCGTCTCCTGCTCGACGTTGCGCACCGGCCGTCCGGCCCCGCCCGACACCCACTGGGTCAGCTCGCTGCGATTCCTGCCCCCGGTCTCGTCGGTGACCACGGCCGTGATGCGGTACCTGCCGCCGACCTCGGTCGGGAACTCGCACCGCATCGACTCGTCGTCGACGCTGACGGTCGACCTGAACGAGCACGTCGTCTCGTCGACCAGCTCCTCGGACCAGCGCCCGTCGGCGAAGACCCACTCGAGGCGCCCGGCCGTCACGTCGACCGGTCGCGCGGGCACGACGCCGCCGTCGACGTCGGTCACGACGGCGTCGATGCGGATCGGTGTGCCGCGTTCGACGAACGTCCGGTCGCTCTTGATGCCGACGTACGCGGTGGCCGGGTGGACGAGCAGGTCGGTGCGGGCGGCCCAGGCCTGGCGGTTGATGTCGAACACCGTCGCCTCGGCGGTGATCGTCGTCGGGAGGTCGACGTCGGGTCCGTCGAAGTCGATCTGGAGGTAGTGCGTGCCGCTCGAGTCGGTTCGTCCGCTGAACGTCTCGTACTCGGTGGTGTCGACGGGCCCACAGTCGAAGCACTCGTCGAACGCGACGTCGGCCGCGAACCCGACGTCGGCCTCGCCGCCGAAGTACCACCACGGCTGCCAGATGCCGAACGTGAACTCGTCCCAGTTCGGCGGCTGGTACGTCGTGTCCCGCGTGCCGACCAGCCACTCGACGTCGGCGTCCGGGAGTGGGCCACCGGCGAAGTACTCGGCCTGCACGGCAACCGTCGCCGGCTCGGCCGTGTAGTACGGGCCCGGTGACTCGTTGCGCGCGGTGACCTCGAACTCCGGCGTGCGGAACGCCTGGATCTCGAAGGAGTGGTCGGTGCTCCCGAGATCGTCGAGCGTGATGTCGATCCACGCCCGGCCGAGGTTCGAGGCTTCGGGGACCTCGACGGAGAAGTTGAACCCGCCGAGTGGGTTGAGCGGCGCGCGGCCGGTGGCGATCTCGTTGCCCTGCGGATCCCACACGGTGTACCCGACGTCGAGGTCGCCGTCGTACAGCGCGAGCTGGGCATCGGTCGACCGCGTGAAGCGACGGACCCAGCCTGTGATGCGAGCGGTCTCGCCGGGCCGGTAGATGCCGCGATCGTCGAAGACGTACCAGCGGCCCTCGTCTCGGCGGGACTGCTCGGTCCAGCCGTCGTACCACCGGGCGAGCAGGAACGAGGTCCGATCACCGTCGCGGGCCCACAGACCGTTCACGCCGCTCTCGCCGATCTCGAGCTCGGCGACGCCCTCGTCGTTCGTGGTGGCGATCCGGCCGTCGCCGATCAGCTCGACGGGCACGCCGGCGACCGGCTCGCCGGTGGTCAGATCGGTCGTCCAGATCAGCAACTGCTCGTCGTCGAAGATCGCGTCGATCCCCAGCGTCGTCGACTGCACCCACGAGATCGTCGGCCGGTTGCGCCAGTAGTCGTCGTCGTTGCTGGAGAACGTGCGCGTCGGCTCGATGCGCACGACCAGCTGCGAACCGGCCTGGTTGAACGCGAACGACAGATCGATCGGCGTCTCGACGAACGCATCGGGTCGGTTGTCGATCTCGAACTCGTCGTCGAGCACGACGGACCAGCTCTCGGGGGGCTCGGCCGCCTCGTCCGACCACTGCGACTCGAGGTACGTACGGAACGCGTCGAGATCGGCGGGGCTGACCGCCCATGCGATGACCCGGACGGCATCGTGGTTCACCGTGGTGACTGAGACACTGGGCTCGTCCGCGGACGGATCGACGGTGACCCACTCGCGCTGCAGCCCGATCAGTGTCGGCCGGGCCGAACCGACCTTGAAGTCGACGACAGCATCTTCGCCGAGCGTCTGCCCGAAGACGTCGCGGAGGTCGCCGGACAGCCCGACGGTGTACGTCGTGCGCCCGGTTGTGGCGCCGACCAGTTCGATCGTGTCACCGAACACGTTGACCCGCAGGCCGGGGATCGAGGGCTCGACCGAGATCTGATCGGCGAGGAACGCCGCCGGGTCGAGCGGGTTGCTGAAGCGGACGTGGAACGGTGAGCCGGGCTCGCAGTCGCCCCCGTACGCGCACTCGGTGTCGACGATGCGCAGGTTCCCGAACGTGCTCGCGGTGTAGGTGGTGGGGGAGTCGGACGTGAGCGGCCCCTCGGCCGAGGGCGTGCCGGGCCCGATCGAGATCGACAGGTCGGTGTCGGGCGGTAGCTCAGCTGCCGCCCGGAACGCGACGGCCCGTGCGTCGAGCGCCCCCTCGACGCGCTGCTGCGCGTCTGCGTCCTCGGCGATCTCGTCGTCGGTCGCGAGCCTGATCGCCACCGCATCGCCATCCGCGGTCAGCGTGATGGTCTCGAGCACCGCGTCCGGGTCGACGCGCTGGTCGAAGACCGCGACGAAGACGGGGTCGAGCGGGAGGCTGTCGTGCTGCGGCCAGAAGGACGTGACGGTCGGCGCCGGCGTGCTGAACGTCCAGGACACGTCGTCGGCGAGCTCGCCGCCCGTTGCCGACCGCGTCCCGGCGGGGACGACGACGCGGTACTGGGTCGCTGCCGGCAGCCGGTCGATCTCGCCCCGGACCAGCTCGAACCGCAGCGTGCGCGTGCCGATCCAGCGCCAGCGGCCCTCGAGCGCCGGCGTCACCTCGACCGGCACGTCGGCGGCGTCGAGCTGTTCGAGGGTGGCGAGCGGCACCATCGGCTGGTCGAACGTGACGCTCAGGAACGGCGCGACGTCGACCGGTCCCTCGGGCTGGAACCGCAGCACTTCGAGCGGTCCCGTCGGCGGTGTGTCGGGATCGCCCCCGTCGGCCGGCGGCGGGAACGCCGTCTCGATCGTGTCGCCGACCAGGGGAGGTGCGAGCGAATCGACGGGGCGGTTGAACGTCTCGCGGTCTCCCGGCGGGACCGCCCAGTCGGGCAGGCGGGCGAAGATCGCGTCGACGTCCTCGGGTGAGATCGGGTCGCCCACGACGACGTCGGGCGGGTCGGCCGCGGCGGCCGTCGGCGCGCCCTCGCTCAGTCGCAGGCCGAGCGGTGCCGCGGTCGAGGCGGCGGTCACGCCCGCGCCCTCGACCGTGACGATCGGATCGTCGTCGCCGGGACCGGCGGCGGTCGTGGGGGTCGTGGTGCTCGGCGGCTCGTCCGCCTCGTCGTCGCCGCCCCAGAAGCACGACGTGAGGAGCAGCGAGCCGGCGAGCAGCCCGACGCCGACCCGCCGCCAGTCGTTCCGCCCTCTCGTCATCGCGTCACCGTTCCTCGTCGTCCGCCCTCAACCTTACGAATCCTTCGGACGTTTGACGTCGCACGATGAGCGCGGGTTCCCCGGTTGTTCGGCATCGCTTCGTCGCGACTCCATCTCGGCGTCGGTGGGCCGGGGCTGGCACAGTGTGCGGCACGCCGCGCCGCTTGCCGAGCGGGGTGCAGAAAGGGCACGGATGTCGGATCAGGACGCGGTCGACCTGGCGTTGTTGGTCTTCCGCTGCAGCATCGGCGGTGTGATGCTCGCCCACGGCATCAACCACGTCATCGGCGGCGGCAGGATCCCGGGCGTCGCGTCGTGGTTCGAGTCGCTCGGGATGCGCCTGCCCACCCTGCAGGCGTGGCTGGCCAGCCTGACCGAGATCGGCGCCGGAGCCCTGCTCGTGCTCGGGCTGCTGACGCCGTTCGGTGGCGCCGGCGTGGTCGGCACCATGGCGGTCGCGTGGATCATCAACCACCGCACGAACGGGTTCTTCATCTTCCGGCCCGGTGAGGGCTGGGAGTACGTGATGACGCTGCTGGTCTGCGGTGTGGCGCTGGGGACGATCGGCGCCGGAGGGTGGTCGCTCGACGCGGCACTCGACATCGACGACGACCTCCTCGGCTGGCCGGGTCTGTTGATCGCGGGCGGCGTCGGCGGTGGCGGCGCGCTGCTGTTGCTCGCCGCGTTCTGGCGACCGCGGTCGGTCTGAGCTCCCGATCAGGGGGCCCAGACGATCGGCGTCCAGCGCAGGATGTCGCTGCGCTCGTCGCCGCGCAGAGCGATGCCGGTGATCTCGAACCGCATCAGGTGCCCCGACCCGGCGGGAGTGCGCTCGACCAGGCGATGACGGAACTCGATCAGGTCGCCCTCCCAAGCGGGGCCGGTGTGATCACAGCCGTCCCACGCCACGACGGTCGCGAGGCCCGGGAGCATCCGGGTGAGCGACGCCTGCGCCAGGCCCTGGACGTGACCGCCGTACACGAGCCGCTGACCGGTGGCCGTGGTCGTCACGTCGCGATGGACCGCCGCTTGGTTGAACGTGAGGCGCGCAAAGGGCGCGGCGAGGTCGACGTGGTCGCGCAGCGGGTCGGTGCGGACGTCGTCGACCGGCCAATCGGTCCTCGGCAGCCCGCTGAGGTTCCAGGCCGGCAGCGCTCCGATGAGATCGCCGAGCGGTGACGGATCCGACGGGCCCGGGATCTCGTCGCCGTGGCCGGGTTGCCCGGGGCCGCGACCACGCACCAGGGCGCAGCGCTCGTATTCGACGACCGGCCCGTCGTCCGAGCTCGTCACGATGCCGAGCCACACCTTGCCGCGGAACTGGTCACCCTTCGGCGTCGAGTCCTTCAGGCCGAGCACCGTGGTGGTGGTCGACAGCGTCTGGCCGAGCTCGACGGCACGGACCACGCGCACCGACCGGTAGTACAGGTTGGCGATCGCCTGCCGGGTGGCCATCGTCGTCTGGCCGATCGAGTAGTGGAGCACGAGACCCGGGTTGGCGAGGCGTCCCTGGCTCGACGCGGCCGCCCGGTACAGGCCGGCGTCGGCGGCCAACAGGTGCTGGTCGCCCGTGATCGCGCGGTAGACGGCGTTGTCGGCCTCGGTCAACGTGACCGATGGCAGCGGGGGGAGCGTGGCGCCGACCGAGAAGTCCTCGTACATCGGGCCGAGCTTGGAGGTGTCGAACATGGTGCCTCGCAGTACTCGTAGAGGGGCACGACCATGGTGGCACCTCGCGACGTGTGACCTCCAGATGACACCGGCCCGCCGCCCACCTGTCGGCGGCCCTGTCGGGGGTTCCGCTCGACCGGTGCGGGGTCTACGGTGGGGGCGTGACCGACGAACAGCGCCCCTACGGCGGCGGCGACAGCAACCCTGCCCTCAAGCGGGTGCGGACCCGCCACTTCCAGCGGGCCAAGCAGCAGGGCATCAAGATCACCGGCCTGACGAGCTACGACTTCCTGTCGGCCTCGATCTTCGACGAGGCGGGGATCGACTTCCTGCTCGTCGGCGACTCCGCCGGCAACACCGTGTTCGGGTACGACACGACGATCCCGGTCACCGTCGACGAGCTGATCCCGTTGACCGCTGCCGTCGTGCGCGGCGTGAGCCGGGCGCTCGTCATCGCCGACATGCCGTTCGGCTCGTACGAGAACGGCCCCGACGAGGCGCTGCACACGGCGACGCGGTTCATGAAGGAGACCGGCTGCCACGCCGTCAAGCTCGAGGGTGGCGTCCGGAGCGCGAAGCAGATCAAGCGCGTCGTCCGTGCGGGCATCCCCGTCATGGGGCACATCGGGTTCACGCCCCAGAGCGAGCACGGTCTCGGGGGCCACATCATCCAGGGCCGTGGCGAGGGAGCCCAGCAACTGCTCGACGACGCCCACGCCGTGGAGGAGGCGGGTGCGTTCGCGGTGGTGCTCGAGATGGTGCCGTCCGAGATCGCCGGCAAGGTCACCGCCGAGCTCGAGATCCCGACGATCTCGGTCGGCGCGGGACCCAATTGCGATGGGCAGCTGCTGGTCTGGAGCGATTGGGCGGGCTTCACCCGCGGGCGCATCCCCAGGTTCGTCAAGCAGTACGCGCAGATCGGCGAGACGCTGCTCGACGCGGCGGTCACGTTCCGCGAAGAGGTCGAGTCGGGCGTCTACCCGGCACCCGAGCACGAGTACAGCGAGTAGGCGAGCGCAGCGCTCGGTGTACGTCCCCGTCATCGACCTCTCGGGCGACGACGGCGCGGCCGCGACGGCGATCGACCGGGCGTGCCGCGACGTCGGCTTCTTCCAGATCGTCGGTCACGGTCTCGGCGCGGACGTCGAGGCTGCCGCCTGGCGGGCGGCGGGCGACTTCTTCGACCTGCCCCTCGACGACAAGCTCGCCGTCGCGATCCCGGCGGGGGACGCCTATGGGTACGGGCCGTTCCGCGTCGAGCGGCTCGCCGCGAGTCGTG
>NZ_JASJCS010000179.1 GCF_030065885.1 Ilumatobacter sp.
GTCGTCGGTGACGTGGGTGACGAGTCCGATCTCGCGGGCGTGCTCGGCGTCGAACGGTTCGCCGGTGAGCATCGCGGCGGCGATCTTGCCGGCCGGAACGCGCTGCAGGATCGGGACCGAGATGATCGCCGCGGCGACGCCGATCCGCACCTCGGTCAGCGCGAACGAGACCGACCGGTCGACGACGACGAGGTCGCAGGACGCCATCAGGCCGATGCCGCCGGCGCGGACGGCCCCGTCGACGGCGGCGATCGTGGGCCTCGGCGTCTCCATCAGCCGTCGCATGACCGACACCGTCGGCGTCGAGTCGAGCGGGCCGGTCGATGCCGCCCGCTCCTTCAGGTCGGCGCCGGCGCAGAACGCGGGGCCTTCGTGGCGGAGTACGACGGCTCGGGCGCCGGCCGCCTCGGCCTGGGCGAGCCGATCGCCGAGCTCGCCGACGAGTTGGTTCGACAAGGCGTTGCGGTTGTGCTGCGAGTCGAGGGTGATCGTGGCGATGCCGTCGGCGAGATCGATGTGGACGACGTCTGCCATGCGGCCGACGGTAGCCCGGTTGCTCAGCCGTGGAGTTCCCGGAGGAACGCCTCGACGTCCTTGCGTTCGCGCGTTCGCTTCATCGGTGGCAGGGCGTTCACGATGTCCCAGCGGTAGCGCGCCGTGCCGAGCCGTGGATCGAGCACGGCGACGACGCCACGGTCGCTCGTCGAACGGATCAGCCGACCGGCCGCCTGCGCGAGCAGCGTGGCGGCACGCGGGATGTCGATCTCGCCGAACGCCGCCGGCCCGAGTTGCTCGCGTCGGGCGGACAGCAACGGGTCGTCGGGCCGCGGAAAAGGCAGCTTGTCGATGACGACGAGCGACAGCGTCCTGCCCGGCACGTCGACCCCTTGGAAGAGCCCGGTCGTCGCGAAGAGGCAGGTCTCCTCGGATTCGCTGAACTGCTTGACGAGGGCGGGTTTGGGGAGATCTCGCTGGGTGAGGATCGGGACGTCGACCTCGTCGCGCACCGCGTCGACGGCGGCATCCATCGCGGCCCAGCTCGTGAAGAGCGCGAGCGTCCGGCCGCCCGCCGCCTGGATCAGCGCGATCAGCTCGTCGGCGACGTCGGCCCGGAACTTCGGCGACCGAGGTTGCGGCAGATGCATGGCGCAGTACAGGAGCGCCTGGGACTCGTAGTCGAACGGGCTGCCGACGTCGATCTCGGTGTACTCCCCGTCGGGCAGCCCGACCCGGTGCCCGAGTGACGACGGGATCGTGGCGCTGGTGAGCACGGCGGTGTGCTCGGCCCAGACGCCGGCCGCCAGGGTGGGTCCGACGTCGAGCGGCGCGATCTCGAGCCGCGGCGATTCGGGTCGTCCCGAGACGAACGGCACGGTCGCGTCGCCGGCGGTGAGCGCCGCGGTGACCGACTCCATCGATCGGGTGATCATGCGTTG
Source organism: Ilumatobacter sp. (assembly GCF_030065885.1). Lineage (GTDB taxonomy): Bacteria > Actinomycetota > Acidimicrobiia > Acidimicrobiales > Ilumatobacteraceae > Ilumatobacter. The sequence goes on from NZ_JASJCS010000179.1 coordinate 1,437, forward strand.
GGCGCGCAGCTTGCGCTGCTGGGCGTCCTCGATGCTCGTCTCGATCTGCTGGACGGCCTCGCCGACTCGCGTCAACCGCAGCTGCGCGTCCTCGAGGACGTCGGTGATGTCCGGGGGGAGCGGGACGTCGAGCCGCTGGCCCGTGTGCTCGCCGAGGACGTCGCGCAGCGCGGACGCCAACTCGGTGATCGAGCCGACCAGCTCGGGATCGTCGAGGAACCGGCGGATCGTGGCGCCGACGGTGACGAAGCGCCCGGGCGCGATCTCGACGCCGACCGTGTCGCTCATGATGTCTTCCAGCCCGTGGGCCTCGTCGAACACCACGACGTCGTGCTCGGGCAGGATCGCTCCGCCGCTGCCGACGTGCAGCCCGTAGAGGTAGGTGTTGACGACCACGACGTCGGAGGCCTGCGCCCGCCGGCGGGCGAGCTCGGCGAAGCACTCCTGGCCCATCGGGCACCGATCGGCGCCGGGGCACTCGTCGGAGCCGACGCTCACCGCTCGCCACGTCGTGTCGCTCGGGTTCCACTCGAGCTCGGCCTGGTCGCCGGTCGCGCTCTCACCGACCCACTCGGCGATCTTCTTGATCTCGAGCTTGGTGATCGCCGACATCTCCTCGAGCTCGAGCTGCCCCTGGTCGGGCTGGGCCATCTCGCGGAGCCGTTGGAGGCAGACGTAGTTGCTGCGGCCCTTCAGCACCGCCCAGTCGAAGTCGACGTCGTGCTCGGCGAGATGCTCGGCGAGGAACGGCAGGTCCTTCGTGGCGAGCTGGTCCTGGAGCGCCTTCGTCGCCGTGGCGACGATCGTCCGCTTGCCCGCTGCGATGGCGGGGACGAGGTAGGCGAGCGTCTTGCCGGTGCCGGTACCCGCCTGCACGACGAGGTGCCGGCCCTCGTCGATGGCGGACGCGACCCGCTCGGTCATCTCGCGCTGCCCGTCGCGGACCTCGGCGGCGGGGAGTGCGGCGGTGACGGCGTCGAGCGCAGCGACAGCGGCGGCCGACGCTGCCGAAGGCTCGGTCATCGAACGAGGGCGATCGCGGCGTCGAGGTCGTGGGCGTCGAAGTCCGGCCAGGCGGTGTCGGTGAAGTGGATCTTCGAGCCGGCGCTCTGCCAGAGCAGGAAGTTCGAGACCCGCAGCTCGCCGCTGGTCCTCACCAACACGTCGACCGGCGGCAGCTCGGTCAGGTAGAGGTGCTCGTCGATCGTGGCCGGTGTGATGGGTTGGTCGGCTGCTCGGACCGCCCGAACGGCGCTCATCAGCTCGTTCCGCCCGCCGTAGTCGAACGCCACGGTGAGCAGCATGCCGGTGTTGTCGGCGGTGTCGGCGATGGCCTTGCGGATCGCACGCTGGACGTACTTCGGCGTGCGAGCCGACGGGCTGTCGAACGGGCGGCCGATCCACTGGACGCGGACGTCGAGGTCGTTGAGCTCGTTGATGCGGCCGAACAGCCGCTCGTGCAGTCCGAGGATGTGGCGGACCTCGGTTCGTGGTCGTACCCAGTTCTCGGTGGAGAAGCCGAAGACGGTCAACCAGCCGATGTCGCGCTGCACGGCGAGGCGCACGATGCGGGCGAGGTTCTCCTCGCCCTCGGTGTGGCCCGCCGTGCGCGGCAACCCTCGACGGGCTGCCCAGCGACCGTTGCCGTCCATGATGCAGGCGATGTGGAGGGGATGACCGGTGCCGGGGTGGTCGCCGGGGGAGGAGGCGGTCGTCGCAGCGGCGACGTCGCCGGTCGTGGTGCTCACAGATCTGCCACGTTAGCGACCGGCGACGTGGGAGAATGGGGAAGTGAGCGATCGAGCGATGCCCGAGTCGAGCGGTGCCGTGGCGCAGGACCGCCAGCCCAACTCGTCGCTGCGCCACGTGCTCGTGGTCGGTGGCACGCTGTGCGATTGGGCCGACCTCGACGACTCGACGTGGCAGGCCAGGGTCGACGAACTCGGCCGCTTCTGCGCCGGTCTCGGGGTCCAGTGGCTCACGCTTCGGGCGTACGAATCCGGCCCCGACGCGGCCAGCGACCTCAAGCTCTGGACACACCTGGTCGACGGCTGCGAGGTCATCGTCGACCCCTGCGGCGACGGCCGTCAACGATTCGCCGAGGCGATGCAGCGCCTCGATCCGGACGACGAGGTGAACGAGGCGACGGTGGTCGCGTCGCTGTACGAGCCGGCGGACTCCGAGCCCGATCTCGTCGTCGTGCTCGGTCCGCCCACCCAGCTGCCACCGTCGCTCGTCTGGGAGCTCGCCTACGCCGAGCTGGTGTTCCTCCCGATCACGTGGGCCGAGCTGCGCGCCGACGACGTGGCTGACGCCGTCGCCGACTTCTCCAACCGGCGCCGCCGCTTCGGCGGCCTCGACGAGTGACCGTCGGCACCCATGAGCGTCCGGCGGGGGCCACGACGGTGAGTTCGCATGAGTGAGCTCTATCGCGACGTCGGGGTCGTGCTCCGCACGTACAAGCTCGGCGAGTCGGACCGGATCGTCGTCGTCATGACGGCCGAGAACGGCAAGGTCCGCGCCGTGGCCAAGGGTGTGCGCAAGACGAAGTCGAAGTTCGGTGCACGGCTCGAACCGATGAGCCACGTGCGGCTCCTGCTCTACCGGGGCCGCGAGCTCGACATCGTGAGCCAGGCCGAGTCGGTCGAGCCGCTCTCGCCGCTGTTGTCGTCGCTCGATCGGGCGTCGCAAGGCATGGCGGCGATCGAAGCCGTCGACCAGCTCGGTCTCGAACGCGAACCGAATCCCCAGCTGTACCGCATGGCGGTCGGCGTGCTGCGCACGATCGCCGAGCGCCCGGCGCCGCTGAACGTACCGGCGTTCTACTGGAAGCTGCTCGCCGCAGAGGGGCTCGAACCGCACCTCGACGCCTGCGTACGGTGCGGCGAGTCCGAGCCCGAGACGCAGCTCGTCGCCTTCGACCTCAACGAGGGCGGTGCGCTCTGCCGCGCCTGTCGAACCGGTGCATCGATCTCGCCGGCAGCCCTCCGGATCATGCGCGACATCCTCGGCGGCCGCCTCAACGAGGCGCTGGCACTGGAGGAGTCGCCGGCCACCCACGAGGTCGGTGCGCTGGCGACCCGAGCGCTCGAACACCACATCGAACGCCGCCTCAAGGCAGTCGCCATGTTCGAACAGCACTAGCGCGCTCCACCGAGTCGAGCCGGCCGCTCGATGCCTCGGAGGCTGCTGTGCTCAGGTCGGGTCGGGCATCTCGTTGGTGCCGTAGTCGTCCTCGACGCCGTGGGTCACGAAGACCTCCCACGGCATCTGTTGCGGGTCGTGGACCCACGACTTGTCCTGGCGCTGGTAGCCGCACACGAGGTCGTCCTGGTCGGCCCGGTCGAAGCCGCGCTCGTCCCACGTCGCGCGCACCTCGTCGAGCTCGTCGTTGGACTCGACCTGGATGCCGAGATGGCTCACACCTCGGGTGTTGCGGTCGGTGGTGTTGATGGCGAAGTTGAGCAGCGGGTCGTCGAGCATCCACTTGGCGTACCCATCCCGCTGCAGCGCGGGCGGCCGGCCGAACAGCCGCGTGTAGAACGCGACCGACTCGTCGAGGTCCTCGACGTCGAGCCCGATGTGCATTCGTTTCATTCGCTGACTCCCATGATCTCCGATGCTGCGTCGGGCAGGGCCGTCATGCAGCTCTGGTTGGCGGTGACGAGCGTGCGGATGCCGTCGGGTTCGCAGAACACGAACCGTTCCTCGGCGAGCACGTGCAGGTGCTTCGAGACGGTCGACTGACTCCTCCCGACGGCGTCGACGATCTCGCCGACCGTGAGCGGCCCGGCAGCGCGGGCGACGACGCTGAGGATCCGGACCCGTGTCGGGTCGGACAGGCACCGGAACCACGCCGCGAACTCGATCGCCCGAGCCCCGCCGATCCCCGTCTCGATGGCATTCATCGTTCATCGACGATAAACGATGAGGGACTGAGCGTCAAGCCGCTCGACAGGCGCAGACGCGCGGCGCAACTCGCAGCGGGGCCTGGCGGGCGCCTGGAGCTCCGCGAAGCGTTCCTGCGCTATGGTCGGTCGGCCGTGGCTCTGCTCGACGGATCCGGCGAGCCGAACGACACCCGAGGACCCTGTGCCGATGACCGACGTGCTCCTGTTCCACCATGCGCTCGGGCTGACCGACGGCGTGCGGGCCTTCGCCGACGAGCTGCGTCGTGCCGGGCACGCCGTGACGACGCCCGACCTCTTCGACGGCATGACGTTCGACTCGCTCGACGCAGGGGTCGTGCACGCCGAGCAGATCGGGTTCGAGGTCATCGCAGACCGCGGCGCAGCGTGCGCCGACGTGCTGCCCGAGCGCCTCGCCGTCGTCGGTTTCTCGCTCGGCGTGCTGCCGGCCCAGAAGCTCGCGCAGACTCGCAACGGTGTCGTCGCCGCCGTGCTCTGCCATTCGGCGATCCCGCTGTCGGTGTTCGGCGACGGCTGGCCCGACGGTGTCGATCTCCAGCTGCACTTCTCGGAGGAGGACCCGTGGGCGGCCGACGATCTCGACGCCGCCGGCGAGCTGGTGGCGGCATCGGGTGGTGAGCTCTTCCGGTACCCGGGTTCGGGTCACCTCGTGGCGGATCCGAGCACCGGCGACTACGAGCCCGAGGCTGCCGCGCAGATCCTCTCGCGGACGCTGGCGCTGCTCGACCGGGTCGGCTGAGCTACATCTCGACGAGGACTTCGTTGATGGTGACGGTCGGGGGGCCGGTGAACCTCGTCTCGAACCGCTCCATGACGGTCCGGAACTCGGCGCTCTCGCGGAGGCGCTGATACGACGCCGGGTCGCGCCACCGTGCAATCACGGTCACCCGGTTGGTCGCACGGTCGGCGGTGAACCAGGCGCCGAGCCAGTCGTCGTGTTCGGCGACGAGCGCACGGTTCGTGTCGTCGAAGAGCCGTGCCAGATCGTCGATCGACTCCGGCTCGACCGGGACGACCGTGGTGACCGTGAAGCAGCTCGGCGCGATCCGTTCCATGGCGATCAAGTGTCGCATGCTGATCCCCAAGGGTCGCGAGTCGTGGCCACGGTCGGGCAACGGTGACGAGCCTCCAGGCCCCGGCCGGCTGCGTCGGAACGGCAGCCGGCCGGAGCCGGTTCCCGCCAGGGAGGGTCAGAGCTCGATGCCGGCGCAGTTGACGTCGCCGAACTGGTCGAGCCAGCCGGCCTGGGTGCCGGCGTCGATGTCGTAGGCGAGCAGGGCCCCGTCGACGAGGGCATCGCCGTCTCGGTCGAGCGCCGTCCATGTCGCGGCGTAGTGGCTGTCCTGGGTGTGCTCGGCTTCGAGCCGGGCCAGGAACGCAGTGCCGTCGATGTTGTCGCACATCACTCCGCTCTTGACGCCGATGGACCCGTGCACGGGGAGCACGAGGTCGTCGCCCGCGCCGTCCTCGAAGCGGAACAGGCACCCACTCGCATCGATCCCGAACACCGCGAGGTTGACGCCGGATGCGTTCGCACCGGCTCGTACGAGGAGCTCACGCTCGAACGTGTCGGGGTCCGCGATGTCGAAGTCGACCTGCACGCCGCCGAGCACCTGGGCAACTCCGACGCCGCTGACGCCCTCGATCGGGACGTCGCTGGTGGGGCCCCCGGCCAGCTCGGCACGGAGCCGCCAGCCGGCGCTGTCCCCGAGTGCCACGAAGTAGCTGGTCACCGTGTCGCTCTGGCCGTCGTCGTCGAGGTCGACGAGCAGCGTCTCCATCGACGTGGCGTTGCCGGGCAGATCGCCCCCGAACGGACACGTCAGCACGACCGGCGTCCCGATGATCGGAGGAACCGTCACCGGAGGGTCCACCGCAACGGCGATGGTCGGTGCGATCGTGACGTTCGCGGTCGGCCGCGTCGGCGGCGTGCCCGGCAACGTGGGCGTCGGTTCGTCGGCC
>NZ_JASJCS010000180.1 GCF_030065885.1 Ilumatobacter sp.
GGACCGAGGTCCTGCCCCTGTCCCCGCCGAACGCGTCCGCAAGGCAACGGTCGATGCCGGCGTAGTCCTCCGGGCCGCGGATCGACTCGACGACGAAGCCCTCCGGCTCGACGGGTTCGGGGACGTCGCCGAGGTCGTAGCCCCACTCGAGGCCGGCGGCCTCGCCCTGAACGAACCCGTGGCGGCCGATCACCTCGTGCACCCACGCCGCGTCATCCGACGGGAGCAGAACGACACGTTGCCCAGCCCGTCGATCGAGCAGGTCCTGAAGCGCCCAGTCGAGCAGGTTCGGGTCGTCGCGTGCGGTCAGAATGCAGTGGTCGTCACCACCCTCCTCGGCGAGGACCAGGGCGACGACCTCGCCGCCCCGCCGCACCACCGTGCCGTGCCGCCCGAAGAACCCCGGCTCGGCCCCGTCTCTGAGCGTGTTGCCGCCCCAGCGGAAGTCGATGAAGCGCCCCGCATCCCATCCCCATGTGTGCTGAGCGAACGGGTTGGCCGACCTGATGAACACGACCGCCTCGTCGAGGACGTCATCGGTGAGAGGTTCGGTGTCGAAGGTGTCGAACTCCCGGCCGCGTTGATCACTCATCCGCGAGAGTATGCACGGCCTCAGGGCACGGGTGAGGCGATCGTCAGTCGGCCGGGTCGGACGCCCGTGGAATCGTGACCGTGATCGTCGTGCCGACGCCGAGTCCGACATCACTGGCGGCGGTGATCGTGCCGCCGTGCGCCTCGACGAGTCCACGGCTGATCGTCAGACCGAGCCCGGATCCGCTGGACTCGGCACCCTTGTGGAAGCGGTCGAACACCGCCCCGAGTTGTCCGTCGGGGATCCCCGAGCCGTCGTCGGCGACCTCGATCACCACGGCAGGCCGGTCGTCGAGCTGTCCGTGAGCGACCTGGACATCGATGGTTCCGCCCTCCGGAACCGCCCGCAGAGCGTTCGCCACCAGATTGGCGACCACCTCGCCGACCCTGTGAGGGTCGACCTCGGCTTCGATCGCCGACGCATGCTCAACGGCCGACACCGAGAGCACCACCGCGCGACCGGCGGCCTCGGTCCGGAACCGCGCGACGACCCGGTCGACGAGCTCGACGACGTCCACCGTCTCGCGGTGGAGCCGGAGGACGCCGGCCTCGGTCGTGCTGAGGGTCTTCAGATCCTCGAGCAGGCGTTCCATCGCCGCCACATCGCCGAGCAACCGCCGGATCTCGTCGTCGTCGACCTCCCGCACCCCGTCGGCGATCGCCTCCAGCTCGCCGCGCATGATCGTGAGCGGCGTACGCAGCTCGTGGCCGACGTCGGCCAGCAGGCGCCGACGGAGGTCGTCCGACCGCTCCAACCGTTCCGCCATCCGGTTGAAGGCCTCGGTCGCAGGCCGGAACGGCGCCGACCGGCTCGGCGCCATCCGGACCGAGTAGTCGCCCTCGGACAGGCGTCCGGTCGAGCTGACCAGGTCGTTCACCGAGCGGAACGTGCGAGCGGCGAACCGGAGCAGCAGCGCGCCGGCGATCAACAACACCGCGATGATCGCGGCGGCGACGGCTGCACCCGTCCAGCCGGCGAAGCCGGCCGCGATCACGACGCCGATCACGATCGGCAGGGCGAAGAACAGCGCGAGCAGCGCGAACAGCCGCCGGGCGAAGCCCCTCGCGCCGGGCCATCCCGGCCCGCCGCCCGGGCCCGACCATGCCGGAGGACCGAAGCTGCCGCCGGGCCCCGCACCGGACTGACCGCCCATCGGCGACCTAGGCATCGGTGAACTTGTAGCCCACGCCGTGGACCGTGAGGACGTACTGCGGTTCGCGCGGCCGCGAGCCGAACTTGCGCCGGATGTTCTTCACGTGCGCGTCGATCGCTCGCTCGTAGGACTCGAAGCTCACGCCGTGGAGCGCGTCGAGCAGCTGGCCACGGGTGAACACGCGACCGGGTTGGGCGATCAAGGTGGCCACCAGCTGGAACTCGCTCGGCGTCAGCTCGACCTCGTCGCCCTTGACGACGACGCGCATCTTCGGGACGTCGACGGTGACGTCGCCGACCCGGTGGACGTCGTCGGCGCCCGACGACTCGACTCGCCGGAGCAACGCCCGCACCCGCGCGACGAGCTCCTTCGGTCCGAACGGCTTCACGACGTAGTCGTCGGCGCCGAGCTCCAGCCCGACGACGCGGTCGGTCTCGTCGGTGCGGGCGCTGAGGATCACGATCGGCACGTCAGAGCTCGCCCGGATCCTGCGGATCACGTCCAAGCCGTCGACGCCCGGCAACCCGAGGTCGAGCACGATCAGGTCCGGGCGGTGCCGGCTGAACGCCTCGATTGCCCCCGGCCCGTCGGCGGCCTCGACGACGCGGAACCCGGCCTGGTCCAGGTAGTCACGGACCAGGCCGGAGATCCGCGGCTCGTCGTCCACCACGAGAACGGTCGTCACAGCCGATTCCTCACAGGTCCGAATCCTCACAGGTCCGGGAAGAGGCTGTCGACCTCCTCCTTCGCCCGCCGCTCGGCCTCGGCGCGTTCGCGCTCTTCCCGCGTCGGCTCCCTCGGCGGTGCCCACGGACCGCCCCGGCGTCGGCCGCCCCACGGCGCGCCACCCCGGGCGAACCGGAAGAAGATCCCGAACAGGAACATGAAGAAGAACAGCTTCAACGGGAGGAACAGCAGGAACCCGAGCGCGGCGCCGGCGGGTCCCATGACGGCGAAGCCGACGATGGCGAGCAGGACGACGAACAGGAAGAACAACGGGAAGCCGAAGGGGCCGCGACCCCGACCGAAACCGAACATGAGAGGTACTCCTTTGATCTGGCCGATCGTTGTTTGATCGACGGAACTCATGGTCCACGCCAGATGTGGAGTAGTTGTGAACGACGGTCGGATCCTTCTGGACGGCTCGAGGCTTCATACGTGGGCTCTGTCGAGTCCGACGGCCAGCCGGACGCGACGGGGCCGGGCGCTCACGAGGAACGCCCGGCCCGCTGCGGACCGGTTCAGGCGGGCACCAGCTCGAGGTCCCCGTCGATCCCGACCTCGATGTCCGGCTCGGCGTCGAGGTCGACGTCGTCGGCGGTGTCGCGATCACGCCGGAGCAGCGCCACCGCGCCCAACCCGGCGAGCGCCGCCGTGACAGCGGCGACCGTCATCGCCGTGCCCCAACCGCTCAGGAAGGCGGTCCGGGCGGCCTCGGCGATCGGCGCACCATCGGGGCCGAGCTCGGCGCTGACGGCGAGCGCCTGCCCGATGCCCTCGCCGACCGGCTCGGCGAGCTCCTCCGGGAGCGTCGCCGTCGTGGGCTCGATCGAGCCGGCGTAGCCCGCCGAGAGCACCGATCCGATGAGGGCGACGCCGACGGCCGAGCCGAACTCGCGAACGGTGTCGTTGAGGGCGGAGGCCACGCCCTGCTTGTCCTCGGGCATCGACTCGGTGATCGCCGTCGTCGAGGGGCTCATCGCCAGCCCGACCCCGAGACCGATCGCGATCAGCCCGGGCAGGATCGCCAGGTAGGACGGGTCGCCGTCGGCCAGGCCGAGCAGCACGAAGCCGGCGATCAGCGCCGCGGTGCCGACACCGAGGATGCGGCCGTAGCCGAACCTGGCGGCCAGGCGGGGCGCCTGGGGCGAGAGCCCCATCATCACGATCGCCATCGGCAGCAGGCCGGCGGCGGCACGCAGCGCCGACATGCCGAGGACCAGCTGCAGGTACTGGATGACCACGAGGAACACGCCGAAGATCAGCGCGAACATGACCGTCAGCGACATCGAACCGGCGGCCAGGCGGCGATTCGAGAAGATCCGCATGTCGAGCAGCGGATGCTCTCGACGCAGCGACCAGAGCACGAAGGCGACGAGACCGAGCGCACCGGCGACGAGGCCGGCCACCGTGATGGGCGCCGTCCAGCCGACCTCCGGCCCCTCGTGGATGCCGAGCACGAGACCACCGACGCCGATCGCCGACAGCACGCCACCGACGACGTCGATGCGGTGGGTCTCGCTGGAGCGCGTGTTGGGCACGATCGCCAGCGTGAGGGCGATGCCGACCACAGCGGTGGCGGCCGGCAGCACGAACAACAACTGCCACGAGACGAAGTCGATGAGGAACGCCGAAGCGAACAGGCCGAGGATGCCACCGGCCCCGGCGAAGCCCGACCAGACGCCCACGGCCCGGCCGCGCTCCTCGGGCGGGAACACCGAGGTCAGCGTCGAGAGCGTGGCGGGCATGATCATCGCAGCGCCCACGCCGGCGATGACCCGGTAGACGATCATCTGCCCGGCCGACCCGGCGGTCATGGCCAGCAGGTTGGCGACGCCGAACACGGCGAGGCCGGCGACCAGGATGGTGCGGCGTCCGATCCGGTCGCCGATCTCACCGACCGGGAGCAGCAACGCCGCCATCGTGAGCGTGTACGCGTTGACGATCCAGAGCAGGGCCGAGCCCGACGCGTCGAGTGCGACCGAGAGCTCGCCGAGGGCGACGTTGAGCCCCGAGACCGAGGCGACCACGCCGACGAGCGCCAGGCTCATCGCGGCGAGGATGCCCTGGCGGCGACGCGGCGAGACGTCGCTCGCTGCGCCGCTGGACTCGACGGGTGGAGTCGAGAGTGTGTCCGTCATGATCCGGTCCTTTCGAGAAGAGATTTCGAGAAGTGAGATTTTCGGTAAGCGAGGCTTCAGTATGAAACGATCATTTCCGAAAGTCAACATTCTCGTGTAAGATTCTCGACATGACATCGGACACGTCCGCCCTCGAGACGGCGCCGACGACGAGGACGACGCGCCAAGCGCGGGAGGCCTCGACGGCAGCGGGAGCCGCTTCGACCCGCGGTCGACCACGTTCCGCCGACACCACCGAGGCGATCCTCGAGGCCACCCACGAGCTCCTCAAGGAGCACGGCTATGACCATCTGCGCATGCAGGACGTCGCCGACCGCGCCGGCAGCGGCCTCGCCACCATCTACCGCCGATGGGGCACCAAGCCAGAGCTCGTCGCAGCAGCGATCCAGCACTCGCCGCTCGACGCGCCCGAACCGACCGGCGATGCCGAGGCCGACCTGCGGGCGATGGTCGCGTCGATGGTGGCGAAGTGCGGGGAGGACGGCGAGTACCTCATGAGCTTCCTGCAGGCCACCCGCGACCACGCTCCGATCGGCGAGGTGGTGCGGAGCGAGATCATGGGCCCCATGCGCGAACGCCTCCGGGAACTGATGACCGCCGTCGCCGGCCACGAGCCCGCGTCGGTCGAGTTCGTCATCGACGCCGTCTTCGGTGCGGTCATCATCCGCACCGCCATGCTCGGGCAGGAGATCGACCCCGACACCTACGGCGACGAGGTCATCGAACTGCTCCGATCGCTTCGCTCCTGACCGAGGTCGTCGTCGACCGCGGCATCTGCCGCCGGGGCATCGCTGCGGCGGACGTGTCGCTGTGACACCGATTGCGTCGATGCGTTCGCGCTCAGGCTCGAATCAGGCCGGACGGATCTCGGCTCGCGCCGTCAGGTGCCACCCCAGTCCATGTTGGACTGGTGCAGGGCCCACGCTTCGGCGATGCGGCCGCCCTCCACTCGGTACTGGGCGAGCCAGGCAAGGTCGAGCGGCGTCATCGTGGCGAGGCTGACGGCGCGGACCGTCGCCCGCAACCAAACCATCGGCCCGTCGACGGTCAGTGCGTCGAACGTCACCTCCTCGGTGCGGATCGCACAGAGGGCATCGCCGATGTGCTCCTTGAGCTCGCCGACGGTGTAGGTGTTCGTCCCGTGCGACGTGTGGCGGATCGACGGGTCGGTGGCGAGCTCGTCGAGGGCGTCGAGGTCGCGATCGAGCCAGACCCGGTCCCAGTACGACCGCACCACGGCCGCTGGATCGTCGACCGGGTCGCTGGTCGCAGGATCGTGGCTCGTCGGGTCGCTGGTCGCAGGATCGTTGGACATGGACGTTTCCCTTCGGTTCACATTCTGGCGGCCGGGCGCGGGGCGCGTCGCACCCTGATGACGACCGACACGATGGAGACCACGGTGACGAGGGCACCCATCGCGACGAGCGTCTCGCGCAGCCCGACCGCGTCGGCGATCAGCCCGAACGGCAGCGCGGCGAGGCCGAAGCCCGAGAAGCCGAGCATCAGCAGGCTCTGGATCCGGCCGTGGTACTCGACCGGCGTCCTCGTCAGCACGAGCGAGTTGTTCAACGACTGGAACGACGCCGACGTGGCCCCGACGACGACCGACACGAGCAGCGCCACGGCGAACACCGGCGACAACCCGAACAGCAACAGCGTGACGCCGAACCCGATCGCGGCGCCGCTCTGGAATCGCTCCACCCGCGTCGCAGCCACGTCGGCGAGGGCGAGCGACGTGGCGAGCGCGCCGACCGCCCCCGCCGTCGTGAGGAGTCCGTACCCGGCGGCGCCGGCGTCGAAGATGTCCTCGGCCATCACCGGCAGGAAGGCGATGTACGGGAACCCGATCAGCACCACCAGGTACGAGAGCACCAGCAGGTGGGCGGTCGACGGGTTGGCCCGCACGTAGCGCACGCCGTCGAGCAGGTCGGCCATCGGCGAGCGGGACGGCTGCCGGATCGGACGTCCCTCGGGCAGCCCGATCGTCGACACGAACCCGCCCACGGCGCAGGCGGCAGCGATGTAATAGACGCCGCCGACCCCGACCGTCCGCACCCCGATCAGCACGCCGGCGAGCGCCGGCCCGACGACTCGCGTCAGCTGCAGCGTCGACTGCGAGAGCAGGATGCCGTTGGTGAGGCGGTCGCGGTCGACGGCCTCGGCGATGAAGGCAAGGCGAGCCGGGCCGAGCATCGAGATCACCGCACCCTGCACGACGCTCGCCACGATCAGCATCCAGTAGGCGATCACGTCGGTCACCGCCGCCGTCGCCAGCAGCAGCGAGACGAGCGCCTGCAGGCCCGCAGTCACCAGCAGCACCCGCCGCTTCGGGAACCGGTCGGCCAGCACGCCGCCGAGCGGGATCATGAAGATGCTGGCGATGCCGAACGCGATCATCACGCCGCCGAGCGCCGTGTTGGTGCCGGTCAGGTCGAACGCCAGCCACCCGCGGGCGGTCGTGGCGATCATCATCGAGAGGAAGCTGAACGTCCCCCCGACGAGCAGCCGCCGGTAGACGGGCAATTGCAGCGACGCGAACCGACCGATCGCCTCGCCCTCGTCAGCATCGGTGGCGACGGTTGCCGTCATCGGGCAGCAGGCTACGACCCGAACGACGATCCCCCGCCGATCGGCGTCGTGAGCGCCGCACCTCGAGCCGCGTTTGCGACGGACCACCGGTCGCTGCAGGTGAGCGAGTCGGTCGCGGAGGTCGGG
>NZ_JASJCS010000045.1 GCF_030065885.1 Ilumatobacter sp.
CGCTTCTCGGCATCGAACCCGTCGAGCTCGAGATGGCCCAGCTCGGTGTTGGGTACGAGCGTGCCGTCGACGAACAAGCCCGACCCGATCCCCGTGCCGAAGGTCAGGCACAGCACCACACCGTCGCGGTCACGGCCGATCCCCCACCGCATCTCGGCCATCCCGGCGGCGTCGGCGTCGTTCATCAGCGACACGGGGTGACCCACCGTCTCGGTGAACAAGGCGTCGCCGTCGACGCCGATCCACGACTCGTCGATGTTCGCCGCGCTCCGCACGATGCCGTGGGTCACCACCGACGGCATGCAGACACCGACGGGACCCGACCACCCGTGATGGTCGACGAGCTGCTTGACGACCTTGGCGACGCGTTTCGGCGTCGCCGGCTTGGGGGTGTCGATGCGGAAGCGATCGGCGGCGAGCGCACCCGTCGTCAGGTCGACGGGTGCCGCCTTCATGCCGCTGCCGCCGATGTCGATGCCGAAGCCGCGGTCGGGATTCACAGCCCGACAACCTATCGAGCGCGGCTCAGGCCCGAGCGCGGGTCTTGCGCAGGATCGGGTCGGCGGCCGCCAGCGTGCGGTCGGCGACCCGCATGGTGCGCCCGGCGGCGCCGGGCGTCGATGAATCGACGAGGTTGCCCATCACCTGCAGGGTGATGTCCGCGATCCGTTGCGTGCCGACGGCGAACCGCAGCCCGGTTCGCATCAGCCACGGATGGCCGATGACGAACGCGAAGCGGCGGCCGGTACGCAGGAACCCGTCGAACCGCTCGCCGATCTGCCGGTCGTAGCGCTCGGGTGCCGTGGCCGGGTCGTCGAGGAACAGGTCGGCGGCGAGCATGCCGGACTCGAGCCCGTAGTCGATGCCCTCACCGTTCATCGGGTTGACGAGCCCGGCGGCATCGCCGATCGCGACCCAGCCGGGACCGTGGCGCTTCACGGCGCTCATCGGCAGCCGCCAGGCGCGTGGGCGTTCGAGGTTCGGCCCGATCTCCCACGAATCGGCGACGAGCGACCGGTAGCTGTCGAGGAGCCGGTTGAGGTTGAGCTGCTTGAACCCCTTCATCGTCGACAGCGCGCCGACACCGATGTTGACGGTGCCGTCGCCGCACGGGAACATCCAGCCGTACCCCGGGATCCAGGTCCCGTGCTCGTCGCGGATCGTGAGACATGCCTCGAGGTGGCGGTCGTCGTGGCGGGGGCTCTCGACGTAGGCGCGGATCGCGAGCCCGAACGGCTCGTTCGGGTCGCGCTCGGCGCCGAGCGTGCGGGCAACGGCGCCGGGTGCGCCGGTCGCGGCGACGACCAGCCCGGCCTCGATGTCGCCCTGTGCGGTGCGGACGCCCGAGACGCGACCGTCGTCGTCGACGATCGGATCGCCGGCCGTCTCGAACCGGACGTCGGCGCCGGCTTCGACGGCGGCGTCGATGAGCGCAGCGTCGAGGCGTCGGCGCGGCCACACGGCACCGTGGCTGGGAAAGCGCCCCGTCTCGGGCCACGGCAGCTCGCGAACCTGCCTGCCGGCGATCATCCGCAATCCGTCGATGTGGTGGGCGCCGTCGAGCGGGATCGCGAGCTCGTTCAAGGCGGCGACCGCCCGCGGCGTGAGGCCGTCACCGCAGATCTTGTCGCGTCCGTGCGAGCCCTTCTCGACCACGATCACGCTGGCGCCGGCACGCGCAGCGCGGATGGCGGTCGCTGCGCCGGCAGGGCCGCCGCCGATGACGGCGATGTCAACGCGCTCGGTCACACCCCCGATTCAATCGGAGGAGGGAGCCGCCTGCTCAGCGATGCGCTGATGATGATGTATGACTTCGGCCACGATGAACCGCAGGAACTTCTCGGAGAACACCGGGTCCAGGCCGGATTCCTCGGCCAGCGAACGCAGGCGGGCAACCTGCTCGGCCTCGCGATCGAGGTCGGCCGCCGGCAGGCCCGCCGATGCCTTGTACTCGCCGACGTCCTGGGTGATCTTGAATCGTTCGGCGAGGAGGTGCACGAGCGCCGCATCGATGTTGTCGATGCTCGATCGGTACTTCTCGAGCTGCTCGTCGGTCATCGTGATCGGACGATAACCGATCGACGGCGACACGGCGCCGAGCGCGCTACCTTGCCGACGTGCCCGCCATGCCGGTCCTGTTCGTCGACCATCCGTATCCCGCCGCGTACGACGACATCGTCGCGGGTCGCGCCGAGATCGTCGGGTCCGGCACCGACGATGGACTCGACCGCGCCGACGCCGTGATCGCCGGCGCCGTCCGCCGGTGGGACGCGGCTGCGGTCGCCGCAGCTCCGAACGTGCGTGCCGTCTCGCGCATCGGGGTCGGCTACGACAACGTCGACGTCGACGACCTGCATCGCGTCGGTGTGGTCGCCTGCCACACGCCGACGGCGCCGATGGTGTCGACCGCCGAGCACACGATGGCGCTGCTGCTCGCCATCACGAAGCACCTGCCGCACCACGTGCGACGGGCACGAGCCGGCCTCAAGGGCGAACCGGTCGGGCGAGCACTCGAGCTCGACGGGCAGGTGCTCGGCCTGGTCGGCACCGGCCGCATCGCGTCCCGGGTCGCCGTGGCCGCACAGGCGCTCGGGATGCGTGTCGTGGCCACCGACCCGGCACACGACGTGTCGCCTGTCGAGGGCGTCGAGCTGCTCTCGCTCGACGAGCTGCTGCGGCGATCCGACGTCGTGTCGCTGCACGCACCCGCGCTGCCCACGACGACGCACATGATCGATGCCGATGCGCTCGCGACGATGCGCGACGGCGCCTACCTCGTCAACTGCGCCCGCGGCGCGTTGGTCGACCACGACGCGCTGCTGGCCGCGCTCGACGGCGGGAAGCTCGCCGGCGCAGCCCTCGACGTCACCGAACCCGAGCCCCTCCCCGAGGGCCACCCGCTGCTCGACCGCGACGACGTGATCGTGACGCCCCACATCGCGTCGGCGAGCGTCGCCGGGCGGCGTCGCCTGTACCAACACGCGGTCGACAACGCGCTCGCCGTGATCGAGGGTCGCCCCGCCTCGATCGTGCCACCCTCCGCCTGACCGCTGGCCGTCGCGAACCCTCTCGCCGGCGTCGCGACCGGCGAGTCTCGGTGTGCGGTTGGCCTCTGCCAGACTCGGCCCATGAGCACGTTGCGCGAGACCTGGGCGGCCGGTGGCGAGACGTTGGGGCTCTGGCTGTCGCTGCCGACCACGGTGTCCGCCGAGGCCACCGCCCTGCAGCCCGTCGACTACGTCTGCATCGACACCCAGCACGGCGCGATCGACTACCAGGCGTCGGTGTCGATGATCCAGGCGATCGAGCTCGGCGGCGGTACGCCGATCGTGCGCGTCCCGTGGAACGAACCGGGCATCATCGGCAAGACGCTCGATGCCGGCGCCCACGGCGTGATCGTGCCGATGGTGAACGACCGTGAGCAGGCCGAGGCGGTGGTGCGGGCGGCGAGGTACGTGCCCGACGGCGCCCGCAGCTGGGGACCGGTGATGGCGGCGATGCGCCACGCCGACAACCGATCCTGGGCGGCGGAGACGATCGCCGTCATCCCGATGATCGAGACCGGTGAGGCGGTGTCGAACCTCGACGACATCCTCACCGTTCCGGGCATCGACGCGATCTACGTCGGCCCCGCTGACCTCGCCATCAGCCTCGGCCTGGGCCCCGCCGGCAACGAGGGCGACCCCGTGTTCGACGGGGCGCTCGAGACCATCGTCGCCGCCTGCCGCCGTCACGGCGTCGTCCCGGGCATCCACTCCACCGGCGCACTGACGCCCCTGCGGCGTGCGCAGGGGTTCCGCATGATCACGGTGACGAGCGACGCGCTGGCGATGCGCGCCGGCTACGCGAGTGAACTGGCGGCGTCCCAGGGCGAAGCCGCCGGTGAGGAGTCGGGCGACCTCTATTGATGCCGTGACCGGCAACGTGTGCGCTGTTACGCGCCGAGTCGACCGTGGCGCCGGCACGGCGCGGCGACGAAGGAAGCGCCGTGCGCACCTTCGAGGTAGCCGGAACGCCGCCAGCGGTGCGTTCGGCCGGCGGACCGTACAACTTGGTGGACACGGCGCTCCGGGTGAAATGCCGTGGACTTCCCCCACACGGCTCGCAGGCATGGCTCGAGGACGGGCCCACCGTCGCGTAGGACGATCTTCGATACGACGACGGTCGGCCCTGTCGGAGGTGGAACGCGTCGCGGACCTGGAACGTCATCTTCGTGACGATGCCGACCGTCCCGATCCCCCGACGGCGGCCGGAACAGGTCGTCGTCTGGACCGAGGTCCTCGTGGAGGGTGCCCGCGCCGTCCACGAGGTCGAGGGCGACCACCGCGTCGCCGATCCGTCGCTACTCGAGTGGGTGCGCAGCGAAGAACTCGTAGGAGCCTTCGAGGTAGTCGAATTCCTCGTACTCACACATGAAGGGGGCGGCCGGACCCTTGGCCTCGTGCGTGACGAAGCAGTGGCCCATGCCTTGGATGTCGTAGAACACGACGTCCGCATCGCAGTCCAGGAACGTCTTCTCCAGGACTCCTGAACCGAGGTCGTCGACAGCGGGCTCCGGGTCGCAGCCGTTGATGCTGGTCCATCGGTCGACGATGGCGTTGACGGTCGTTCGGTCGGTATCCCCCGTGAAGGTCAACAACGGCACCGGCCGACCCGGTGCGCAGGCCTGCGTGGTGCCCTGACCAACCGCCGAGACGAACGACGCGATCCTGTCGGACGCTTCACACGCCAGGCCCTCCGCGATCGCGGCCGCCCAGGCCGTTCCCATCGCATGGATCTGCTCCGGGTCCACGCAGAACGCCGAACCGATGCCGTCGATGAGTGAGACGAGCGCTTCCGGCGTGACCGCTTGCCGATCGGAGGTCTGGACGATGAGCATGAGTCCGTTCAAGCCGTCGACATACGGACGCATTCCCTCAAGAGCCTGGTCGCGGCTCCCGCTTCCTGAGGGGAACATCACATACAGCGGTGCCGGTGCGACATCCGAGTACGAGTCGGGCACCACCATCCAGTACGGCTGCTCGACCTCTCCGAACCGACCGACCCCTTCGTACTCGCCGGGCCCGTGCAGGACCTCGCATCCCGGTCCTGCATCTGGCGCCAGGGTGGTCGGCGCTGGAACGCTGGTCGAGGTCCGAGGCGGCTCGGTGACCTCAGGCTCGGTGACCGCGGGCTCGGTGACCTCAGGCTCGGCTTGCGCGGCGACGTCCGGTGCCGCGGTGTCCGTTCCGGACGAGCCGTCGCCGCCGCACGCGATCAGCAAGAGTCCACCCACTGCCACGAGGGCGATGCATCGGTTCCACATGATCCCTCCGTTCATCCGAATCTCGAGTCGTGGTCGATCGGGCTCACGACGGGGTGAAGAGCCAGGGTCCCCTCATCCATGACTGGGTCGAGACGAGGAGTGTGTCCCCGGACGAGGCAGCAGCGCTGCCCGCTGCCTCGAACGGAGCGGGCACCTGGTACACCCCAGAACCGTCTGGGGCGACCAGCTGGAGCGGTTCGGGATCCTCTCCGGAGACCACGAATCCGTAGTCACCCACGGCGGTCAGCGAGCCCCCGAGGTCGGGGGGCGACTGCGGGACCTGGGTCCATTCGAGGCCGTCGGCCGAGTACCAGAACCCAGCCCAGTGAGTCGAGGCGACGGCTCCCATCGGCCCGACCGCCAGCGAGTAGACGTCCTGCATCGGCAGGTCGGCCTGCGACCACGCCAGCCCGTCACTCGACATCCACAACGTGTTGCTTCGTCCCCCTCCGTCGGGGTCGGGGATGTCCTCGATGGCGAACAGGATCCAACGCCCGTCCACCCACGCGATCGGCGGCGCCGCCATGTCGTACTCGTGCAGGGCGACGTCGAACGAGCCGGTCTCCGATCTGCCCGTCGCGGGATCGACGACCCACGTCACCACGTCCATCATCCCGGCCGGCTCCTCACGAGCCGAGTAGCCGGCGACCAGCACGACGTCGTCGCTGGCCGTCAGGCCGACAACCGAGACGCCACCTTCGCGGCCATCGAGCGCGGAGTAGTCCAACACGACAACATCCCACGACCCGGTCCGAGGATCACCGATCGCGAGCGGCACGTGGTCCGAGAAGTCCGTGCCGTCGACGACGGCCACCCGATCGCTCGCGACGGCAAGCTGAGGAGGAGCGTCCAGGGGGCGCCCGATCTCCCGCTCGGGGTCCCCGTCGAACCACTCGACGCCGTCGGGCGACCACATCACCGTCGAGATCGGGAACCCATCCCGCTCCGCGTCTGCCGCCGGCTCGCTCGCCGGCGTGACGGCCACGTAGCCGCCCCCGGGCAGGGCGTCGATCTCGCCCATCAGAGGTGGCCCCCACGGCTCGTCGACGGCCACCTCGACCCACTCGCCAACGAGAGGCGGGCGAGTCCACGGTTCGGCGGTCGCGGTTGTCGTCGTGTCGACCGTGACGGCCGTGTCGGTGGGGATCGTCGGGTCCGCCGTGGCAGCCGTCTCGGTGGGAAGCGTCGGGTCGACCGTCGCGACGTCGTCGGTGCCGGACCTCAGGACCGCCACTCCGACCGCGACAAGAGCCACGGCAGCGATCGTTCCGAATGCGACCGCCAGACGTAGACGGCGGCGTCGATCGGGACGGGTGTCAGGTGCCAACATGACCACGACTCCCTCGTCATCGTCGAGATAGCAGGAGGCGCGGGATCGGATCAGGGGCAGCGCGTCGGGCGAAGCGGTGGCCTGGTCGGCGATCTCGCCGAGCTCGCGGATGAGACGGTCCTCGAGGTGCTTCATGACTCGAGCTCCTCTCTGAGCGCGGCCAACCCTTCGCGACGGTGATAGCGGACCGTCGACGCCGGGATGTCCAGCATCTTGGCGATCTCCGACGACCGGAACCTGCCGTGATACGTCAACACGACCGCGATCCGCTGTTCCTCGGGCAGCTTGCCGAGCACGTCCCACAACTCGTCCGTCCCGGGCGACAACGCCGCCCGCGGTTCCGGCTGGGGGATCGCCCGGACACGCCGCCGACGCAACTCGGAGCGGCACCGGTTGACCACTGCGGTCCGCAGGTAGGCGCCCGGACGGCGAACACCGTCGCCGGCACGGATGACGTCGACGAAGCCGTCCTGGACGATCTCCTCGGCCCGTGCGTTGTCACCGATCAGCGTGTAGGCCAGTCCCACCATCGGCCGGTACTCGGTGCGGAACAACCGCTCCAGACGAGCATCGTCGCCGACGCTTCCGCCGACGTTCGCCGCTCGCGTCGCGGACCGCATCCCTCATCTCCTCCTTCACCCACAACGGCGCACGAGGACCACGAACTGTTGGCTCCACCATCCACGGAACACCACCTCCGCGCCAAGGTCCAGAGCCCTGCGCCACATGCGGTCGCGTTCGCGAATCGGGCCCGAGCGTGCGGGCGGCGCCTGGCGGTCGGAGGCGCGTCGGTGGGGTCCCGTTCGGCGAGTTGACAACTCCGGTTGCGGTGTGCAGCGGGTGGGCGCCGATCTCGGCAACCCAGGTTGTCAGCTCCCGTGAGGTAGTCCCGCAGCATCGGCAGCCGGCGCCACTCGGCATCTCGCTTGCGTCGAGCCCCGCGCAGGCACCCTCGACGCCGACGGCGCAGGCTACGGATGAGAAGGCTGCGGCTCGCCGGGGCGCCGACCGAGTGCAACGCGGTCGCGGCCGGCGAGGTCATGACGGATCTCGACGTCGACGAAGTCGTGGTCGTCGAACAGCCGGCGAACCACGTCACCTTGATCGGCGCCGATCTCGAGGACGAGCCAGCCACCCGGCCGCAATCGTTCGGACGCGCCGGCGACCAGCTCGCAGATGTCGTCGAGGCCGTCGACGCCGGCGAGCAACGCCTCGGCGGGCTCCCACGCCGCGACCGAGTCGTCGAGCTCGGGTGAGCCCTCCGCCACGTAGGGCGGGTTGCTGACGATGACGTCGAAGTGCTGATCGGCCGGCAGCGCCTCGAACCACGAACCCACGCCGACCCGGACGTTCGTGGCGGCTCGGCCGATGCCGGCGAGGTTGGCTCTCGCCACCGCCAGCGCCGCCTCGCTGACGTCGGTGATCCAGACCGTCGTGCCCTCCAGCGGGAGCTCGTCGGCCAACGCGAGGCCGATTGCTCCCGATCCCGTGCCGAGGTCGGCGACCGTGCGGGTCGTCGGCCGGGCCGCTGCGAGCTCGATGGCCACGCCCGCCACGAGCTCGGTCTCGGGTCGGGGGATCAGCACCCGCCGGTCGATCAGCAGATCGAGACGCCGGAAGCCCCACCGGCCGAGCACGTACTGCAGCGGCTCGCCGGTGCGCAGTCGCGCCAGCATCGCGTCGAGGTGGGCGACCATGCGCTCGGTGACCGGCTCGTCGAGCACCAGGATGAACTCGTCACCCGTCGCGCCGACCGCGACCTCGCACAGCCAGCGCGCCTCGTGGCGCGTCCCGACGACGTCGGCCGTCTGCGCCCAGAGCTCCCTGACCGAGAGCTCGCTCATCGGGCGTCGTCGGGCACCGGCATCACGCGTCGGCGTCGGCGAGCTGGCGGGCCCGTTCGTCGTGGAGGAGCGGTTCGACGACGAGATCGAGGTCGCCGGCGAGCACGTCACCGAGCCGGTACACCGTGAACCCGATGCGGTGGTCGGTGACCCGGTTCTCCTTGAAGTTGTACGTACGGATCTTCTCGCTCCGTCCGCCACCACCGACTTGCGAGCGGCGCTCGGCCGACAGCTCGTCGTCGCGTTCGCGCTCGGCCCGTTCGTACAGCCGAGCGCGCAGGACCTGCATCGCGCGCGCCCGGTTCTGCAACTGACTGCGCTCGTCCTGCATCGTCACGACGATCCCCGACGGCAGGTGCGTGATCCGGACTGCCGAGTCGGTCGTGTTGACGTGCTGCCCACCGGCGCCCGACGACCTGTACACGTCGATCTCGAGATCGCGGTCGTCGACGGTCACGTCGACCTCGTCGACCTCGGGTAACACGGCGACCGTCGCCGACGACGTGTGCACCCGACCCTGGCTCTCGGTCACCGGCACCCGTTGCACCCGGTGCGGGCCGCCCTCGAACTTCAGACGCTGCCACGCATCGTCGCCGCGAACGACGAAGGTGACCTGGTTGAGGCCGCCCAGCTCGCTGCTGTCGAGCGAGAGGGTCTCGACCTTCCAGCCGCGGGCCTGCGCGTAGGCGGCGTACATCCCGTGCAGGTCACGGGCGAAGAGGTTCGCCTCCTCGCCGCCCTCGGCGCCGCGGATCTCGACGATCACGGCCTTGCCCGCGTGTGGATCGCGAGGCAGCAACAGCTCCCTGATCTCGGCCTCGAGCAGGTCCCGCTCGGCCTCGGCGCGGGCCACCTCGGCATCGAGCATCGCCCGCTCCTCATCGGAGGCGGCGCCACCAAGCTCACGAGCTGCGTCGACGTCGCCCTGGCGGTCGAGGTACGCCGTGTAGGCGTCC
This sequence comes from Ilumatobacter sp., assembly GCF_030065885.1. Taxonomy (GTDB): domain Bacteria; phylum Actinomycetota; class Acidimicrobiia; order Acidimicrobiales; family Ilumatobacteraceae; genus Ilumatobacter. The sequence goes on from NZ_JASJCS010000045.1 coordinate 9,436, forward strand.
ACCAGCGGTTCGAGCTCGCGATAGCGCTGCGACACGGTCCGCAGCTGGTCGGCGTCGCTGGTCACCGCAGGATCGGCGAGACGTGCCTCGAGCTCGCGGAATTCGTCGACCACGGCGGTCAAACGGTGCTGCATCGCCTCGTCGATCATGGCCCTGCGAGGCTACCGCCGATCGAACTGCACGGGTTCCCGGCCGATCCGCACGAGCTTCCGTCGATGCTTAGTTGCCACCACTCAGGATTTATGTATGATGTAGATGCACTTATTCGAACAACCACCGGAGGAACCCTCATGATCGTCCGCCATCGCTTCCCGTTCGATCGTCGTTTCGACCTGTTCGACCGCGACGTCGACCGTGTCTTCGAGCAGCTCACCGGCTCGTTCTTCGACACCCGCCGCGGCCCGACCGTCAGCGGCACCTGGAAGGACGACGCCTACGTTCTCACCGCCGACCTGCCCGGCGTGCCCGCCGAGGCCGTCTCGGTCGGCGTTACCGGCAACACGCTGACGCTGTCCGCCACCACGGACGACTCCAGCTGGGAGCGCAGCGTCCGCCTCGGCGAGCAGCTCGACCCCGACAAGGTGACCGCCCACCACCGTGACGGTCGCCTGACCGTCCGGATCGGCACCGTCGACGAGCCCGTCGCCCGTCTGGTCGAGATCGACACGAGCCCGGCCCGCGCCGCGATCGAGGCCAGCGACACCGAGGCCGGTGACACCGAGGCCGTGCCGACCGACACCGACTGACCGGCACCGACCGACCGGCACCGACTGACTGGCCACGCACCGTCTCGGCACACCGCAGCGGTGCGACACCTACCCCACGGCGACGAACTCGGCCGGCTGCGTCAGCAAGCCGGCGAGTTCGTCCGTCAACGGAAGGCGATCTCGCGCCGGCATCGCCAGCACGAGTCGCGACCCCCCGGTGGAGCCCGGCTCGACGGCCCTCTCGGCTGCGAGCCGGGCGTCCGCCGCGTACGGCACCACCTCGAGGTCGACGCCCGAGGCGCAGACGACCACCAGCCGCTCACCCGCCGAGGTCGTCCCCGTCCCGACACACGGCGTCGGGTCCTTCAGGTTCGTCCGGGCGACCGGTGGCTCGGCTGGTCGCACCTCGGCGGCACCCACGAGCTCGGGGCGCTGTTCGACCTGCCACCGGATCAACCGCTCGGCGCCGAGCCGGTTGAGCGGGTGCTGGGGCGCCCCAGGCGAGCGCACCTCGGCCACGATGTCGACGACCCGTGCGAGCGACTCGACGGCCGGGACGTCGCCGTGCAACATCTGGAACGCCTCGCGGTCATGGGCGCCGACGCCGACCTCGAGGCGGGTCACGCCCGTGGCGGGGTCGTCGACGACGCGACACACCTCGAGACCCCTCACCTCGCCGACGAGCACGCCGTGTTCGACGATCGGATCGGCGCCCCCATCCGCGATCAGCTGGCGTAGCTCGAGATGATGGGCGGGAACCTCGAGCGTGGGCTCGAAGGGTTCGGGGATCGCGGCGAGCAGCGACCGCTCGTCGGCGTGCCACACCGAGATCGGGAACGCGAACTCGCCGGCGCGGCGCGCCAGCACGCCGGTGTCTGCCGCCGCGATCACGTCGAGCGACCTCGCGCCGGCTCGAAGCGCCCATGCCAGCGACGCGCCGAGGCGCTGCCCGGGTCGATCGTCGAGGTAGACCCACGCTGCATCGTCGTGCAGCAACGCGGCACCGGGTGCGAACTCGCGGACGTCGCCGACGTCGGCCGAGAGGTGGTCGGCGACCAACGCTCGCAGCTTGATGCCGATCAATCGGCTACGGCGGGCAGCGTCGTCGTCGGCTGCGGTCACGCGGGTGACGGTAACCCAGGGGTCAGTCGATGAAGTAGCCGAGCACGTCGGCGATCACGTCGCAGTCGGCCAGCTGGTTGCCGATCGCCAGCGCACCGCCCTCGCCGAGCCGGCAGACGACCAGGTTGGCGATCGTCTGGCCCGGGATCAGGTTGAGGTTCGACGTCCCCGGTTGGTCCTCACCCTCCGGCCAGACCGTGACGAACGAGGCGGCCGCGACATTGGTGGCCGTCACGTTGAGCACGACGGCGGTCGCGCTCTCGGGGACCGACTCACGACCTCCGATCGGGAGGCGCAGCGTCCGACGGGGACCAATCGGGCCGCGGTCGGCGCCGGTGCCGTCCCGCGTGTCGAGCAGCCGGCGCGGCGGCATCGCACGGAGCCGCCCGCCGCTCTTGGTGAAGTAGCCGAACACGTCGGCCAGCGCGTGCACGCCCTGCCCGGCGCTGTCGAGCGTGATCTTGCCGCCCTTGCCCAGCTTGGCGACGACGAGGTTGGGCACGGTGTCGTTCGCGAAGAAGTTGACGTTCGAGGTCTCGGCTCGCCGGTCGCCCGTCGGCGTCACGCGGAGGAAGCCCGGCGACTCGGGCTGGGTGGCGGTCAGGTTGAGCACGACGGCGCTCGCGCCGCTCGACGGCACGCCCGCGCGCCCGCTCACCTGGATGTCGATCGGCTGGTCGTGGGCCAGCTTGCCGCGCCGGACCCCGCTCCCCTCACGGGTGTCGAACAGCCGCGACGGGTTGACGGCGACGAAGCGGTCACCGCCGCCCTCGACGAAGTAGCCGAAGACGTCGACGAGGCAGTGCGTGCTCCCGTGCGAGTTGTAGACCTCGATGTGCCCGTCGTCGCCGATGTTCATGACGACGAGGTTGGGCACCGGTCGGCCCGGCCCGCCGTTGATGTTCGACGTGTTCGGGCGGGCCGTCCCGCCGGGGTAGACGGTGAAGAACATCGGGCTGGTCGCGCCGACCGCCGTGACGTTCGCGACGACCGCCGTCGCTCCTGCGGGCACCCCGTTGACCCCGCGCACACGAACGCGAACTCGTTCCTCGGGCCGCAGCGCACGCGCCGCCACGCCACCGTGCCCGTTGCGGGTGTCGATCACGCGGAACGGCGTCATCGGCACGAAGTCGGACGCCGACGAGATGACCGCCGGTCCCGGCGCGGGTGACCCGTCGAGATTCCGACCGGGACCCCGGCTGAACAGCCCGAGGTTCTCGTAGTTGCCGCCGAGCACGTCGCTCGATCCGCCGCCGAGCCAGCCGTCGATGATCGAGGCGTAGTACGAGCGGAAGTCGACGTGGTGTTCGACGCGGTCCCACCGCTGGAGCCCTGCGAGCGTCGGCTGCTGACCGTAGCGACCGCCCTTGACGTTCTGCCCGAACACGAAGTGGGGTGCGGCCGTGCCGTGGTCGGTGCCTGCACCGTCGTTGTCCCACGGCGTGCGGCCGAACTCCGAGAACGTCATGACGGTCACCCGGCTCAGCCAGGCGGGGTCGAGCAGTTGGAAGAACCGCCGAACCGCGGCATTGAGCTCGTCCATCCGGAGCGGGTGCTGATCGGGCTGACCGGCATGGCTGTCGAAGTCGCCCCAACCTGCGGTGAGCACGCGGAAGCCGAGGTTGGCGTTGATCAAGCGCGCGGCGATCTCGAGCCCTGCGACGATGTCGGTGTCGGGAAGGTCCTGGTCCTCGGGGATCACCGGGGACAGCGTTCGGGCGAGATCGAGCGTGTCGACGAACGTGTCACCGATCGCCTCGAACCACGGCCCCTGACTCGCGGAACGCATGTCGCGGATCACCTGGTACTGGCGCTGACTCCGTTCGTCGGTGTCGGCGCCGAACCCCGGCTTGTAGGGCGGCACGACCGTCCCCCGTGCTGCGTTGCCGACGAGGTGCAGCGGCACCGAGGAGCCGATCTCGGCGGCGGCGTACAGGTCCTTCGAACCCGAGAGGTATCCGTCGAGCCAGCGCCCCAGCCACCCGCTCGTCGGGATCGCGTGCGGTCGCCCGGCCATCCAGTAAGCCATCGAGTTGAAGTGCGACAGGTCGCCGTTGGGGTAGCCGATGCCGTCGACGATCGCCAGCTGCCCGTCGTCCCAGAACTGCTTGAGCTCGGTCAACGCCGGGTTGAGCCCGACGTTGCCGTCGAGCGCCAGCGTCTGGTTGCCCGGGATCGCGAGGGCGCCGTGCTGCTCGTAGTAGAGGGGGTCGTTGAACGGCACGATCGTGTTGAGCCCGTCGTTGCCGCCGTACATCCCGATCACGACGAGGATCCCGTCGGTCGGGCCGACGGGGCCGGCGGCCCAGGCCAGCGGGTCGTGTCCCGGCACGAGCTGCTCGAGCAGCGCGCCGGTCGGCCCGGCGAGCACGCCGGCGCCCGCTCCCATGCCGAGCAGCTGGAGGAAGCGACGGCGATCGAGCGCGTGCGGGTCGGTCTCGGCCTGGTGGAGGTGACGCAGCGCGTCGGCGGTGGAGATGTCGGAATCGAGCATGATGTCAGGCCACGTGGAGGTCGGGGGTGAGCAGGATGAGTGAGAGCAGGTCGCTGCGCTCCCACCAGTGCGAGGTCCGCGCGTAGGTCCGGAGCGCCTCGTGGGAGGAAGGGCTCAGGTCGATCTGCATCAGTTCGAGGAAGCGATCGAGCAGCGCCACGGGCTGACCCCGGTAGGTGGTCTCGACCTCGGTCTTGGAGATCGTGCCGCCGCCGAGATGGATGAGGCCGTCGCCGTCCCAGTACCCGCTCATCGACCTCCACTGCATCGACCGTGCGGTCGCCGTGCGTTGTGCCATGGCGCTGGCGTTCACCCAGTAGCCGTTGTGCTTCCAACCGCTCACGTTCGGCGGGAAGAGCGGCCGCTGCCCCATGCCCTCCATCAGCCAGAGCGGGGTGCCCTGGGCGGATCGGCGGCCGGTGGCGACGAGCGCGGCGACGACGAACTCGACCGGTGAGCGCACGAGCCCCTGTCGAACGTCCTCGGTGTAGAACTCGTCACGGTTGAGCAGCACGCGCAGCATCGGTGTCACGTCGAAGTCGGGCAGTGCGGCGTCACGCATGGCGTTGACCACGGCGGCCGGGGGCGTCGTGCCGGCGAACTCGATCCACAGCTTCTTGGCGATGAACTCGGCGGCGACCGCGTTGCTCGGCCGGCCCCGATTCGCCACGACCGGCGCACCGTTCGGCACCGCGCCGCCGCCGAGGATCACGTCGATCACCTCGTAGCCGTGTTGGGTCGGGTCGCCACCCTTGTTGATGTTGCGGCCGAGGAACCGCTTGGTCGATCCGTCGTGCCAGTCGGCTCGCCACACGTACTCGTCGGTGTCCCACTGATCGGTGTGACCGGTCCAGGCTGCGGTCGCCGCCTCGACGTCGGCCTCGGTGTAGTTGCCGACGCCCAGCAGGAACAGCTCCATCAGCTCGCGGGCGAAGTTCTGGTTCGGCGACGACGCCCGGTTCTGGTTGTTGTCGAGGTAGCGCAGCATCGCGACCTGGGTCGACATCTCGGTCGCCAACGACCGGATGTTGCCGAGCGCATCCCGACGGAACAGGTCGATCTGCTCGCGCATCAGCTCGGCCGAGCCGACCTTGCCGAACTCCGAGCAGAAGTGGCCGTGCCAGAAGAAGCCCATCTTCTCCTGGATGGGTCGCGGCGAGTCGTGCGCCATGCGGTCGAGCCAGAAGTGGGTGAGCTCCTCACCCCGCTGCCAGTTCTCGGACTCGGTGAACGTCACCGACCCCGGGTTCGCCGGTACGGCGAGGATGTCGTCGACGGCTGCCGCACGAGAGAGCGGCGTGAGCTCGGCGACGCGGCTCGGGCGCGCGACGAACTCGGTGCGACGCAACAGATGCTCGATGTCGGACTGGGCTGGCATGCGACCCCCGGTACTCGCTTCTCGGCTTGCATCGTCGGCCGCCCGACCGCGCTTGAGCTGTGCCTGCACAGTTTGACGCAAACATGAGGCTTGCGGTGCGCGTCCGGCTCGAAAACGCCGAGACCGCCCCGGTCGAGGGGGCGGTCTCGCTCGTCCGAGGCGGCGCGGGGCCGCGTCAGGTCACTTGGTCTTGCGGCTGCCGTAGCGCTTGTTGAAGCGCTCGACACGGCCACCGGAGTCGACCAGCTTCTGCTTGCCGGTGTAGAAGGGGTGGCACTCGTTGCAGAGCTCGATGTGCTGTTCGCCGGGCTTGGTGGACTTCGTGGCGAAGGTGTTGCCGCACGAGCACTTGATCGTGACTTCTTCGTACGCGGGGTGGGTGTCGGTCTTCACGTCGTTCTCCTCGAAACTGGACACTGCAGGATATCGGGTGAAACCCGATGTGCATTCCCGTCGACAGCCGTCGACGACGTCTGCGCTCGGTTCGTTCACCGAGCACGCCCCAGGGCCGGGTCTCCCGGCCCGGTCCCCACGCTCCCCGCACCGGGTCGCGCCAGTCGGACCGAACGGAGCGAGCGCAGCGAGCGAGTGAGGCCGAGTCACATTCCGGGCTGCTTGGCGATCTCGGTGAGGAACTCGTCGTTGGTGCGGAACGTCTTCAGACGGTCGACGAGCAGCTCGAGCCCGGGGGCGGCGTTGCCGTCGGCGGCGAGGCCGCTCAGCACGCGGCGCAGCTTCCACACCATCTGGAGCTGCTTGCGGTCGAACAGCAGCTCCTCGTGGCGCGTGCTCGACGCGTCGACGTCGATCGCGGGGTAGATCCGCCGCTCGGCGAGCTTGCGGTCGAGGCGCAGCTCCATGTTGCCGGTGCCCTTGAACTCCTCGAACACCGCCTCGTCCATGCGGCTGTTGGTCTCGACGAGCGCCGTGGCGAGGATCGTCAGCGACCCGCCCTCCTCGACGTTGCGGGCGGCGCCGAAGAAGCGCTTGGGCGGGTACAGCGCACCGGCGTCGATACCGCCGGAGAGGATGCGGCCGCTCGCCGGCGCGGCCAGGTTGTAGGCGCGGCTGAGGCGGGTGATGCCGTCGAGCAGGACCACGACGTCCTCGCCGTACTCGACCATCCGCTTCGCCTTCTCGATCGCCATCTCGGCGATCTGGGTGTGCTGATCGCTGGGCTTGTCGAACGTCGACGCGATGACCTCGCCCTTGACGAGTCGCCGCATGTCGGTGACCTCTTCGGGTCGCTCGTCGATGAGCAGCACGATGACCTTGCACTCGGGGTTGTTCCGCTCGATCGACGACACGATCGTCTTCATCACGGAGGTCTTGCCGGCCTTCGGCGGCGACACGATCAGGCCTCGCTGACCCTTGCCGATCGGCGACACCAGGTCGATGATGCGGGCCGTCATGTCGGCAGGATCGGACGGATTCTCCATCTGCAGGCGCGAGTCGGGGAACAACGCCGTCAGGTCTTCGAACCGGCGTCGCTTCTTCGCCTCGTCGGGCGGACGGCCGTTGACCGTCTGGATCTCGAGCATGGCCGGATTCTTCTCGTTGCGGCCCGCCGGCCGTGACATGCCGACGACGTGATCGCCCTTGCGCAGACCGAACTGCCGGGAGAGCTTGACCGGGATGTACGAGTCGCTCTTGCTGGCGAGGTAGTTGTTGACACGGAGGAAGCCGTAGCCCTCGTCGCGCATGTCGAGGTAGCCCTCGACCTGCACCGGCTCGTTGCTGACCGGCGTGTCCTCTTCGAGCAGCTCGCGGTCCTCGCCCTGGGGACCGTCCTGGCCGCCGCGGCCCTTGCGCCGACGCCGCCGGCGCTTGCTGCGGCTCTCGCCGTCACCACCGTCCTGTTGCCGGTTGCCCTGGTTGTTGCGCTGCTGGCGATCGCCGCCGGTGCGGCGGTCGCGATTGCCGCCCTGCCGGTCGCCGTCGGGCTGTGCCTTGGCCTGCTCGCCGCCGGCGGTCGGCGTGGTGTCGGTGCCGCCCGCCGGTACCTCGGCGCCGTCGTCGGTCTTCGGGGCGGCGGTGTCCGGGCCCGCTGCCGCGTCGGTGGTCGCACCGGCTGCCGGCGTGCTCGCATCGTCGGCGCCGCCGGCCTCGAGGGCCAGCTCCCATTCCGCCTTCGGCTCGGCGTCCTGTGGCGGTCCGGCGTCGGCCGGGCCGGCCGCGGGCGCAGCATCGGCCGCGGTGTCGGCGCCACCCGACTCGGCGGTCGACGAATCGGCGGCCGCCTCGGCATCTGTGGCGGAGGCCTCCGGCTCGTCGCCGGAGTCGCCGTTGGACGACGAGGCGCCGCCGCCCGAGCCGGTCTTGGCGAGGATCTGGTCGATGATGTCGGCCTTCTTCGTGCGTGAGTTGGCCTTGACGCCGAGCGCGTCGGCGATCTGGATGAGCTGGGTCTTGTCCTTCGATTCGAGGACCGACTGTTCGAGAGCTTGTGCGGTCACGATGACCTACTTTCCCTGACTGTGGGGGGTGGGAACGGTTCGAGCGCCACGTGGCTCGGCACCGTCGGGTGGTACACACGAGCACCAAGCGTGGTTCGGTGGCAACCGGCTTGGATGACCCCTTCGCACACGGTGAGTGGCCGAACACGACCGCCCGCCGCGGGAGGTGCGAAGTTGGTGACGGGTCGAAGCAAGTGCGACCCGGGAAGCCCCAGGTGCCCACCACTGTAGCGACGCTCTGCGGCGCGCTGCAACGTCATGCAGAACAGGTGTGCGATCCAGCGACCGAGCGCCGGAGCAGCGAGGCGCACGAGCCGACACCGAGCCGTTGGTCGCGAACGCCGCCCTGGCGCGGGCGCTCAGGCGCCGACGCGCGACACCGAGCGAACGAGCGACTGCACGGCGGCGAGGTCGTTCGGCAGCGCCACGGTGTGTTCGTCGAGGTCGAACAGGTCCGCGAGATGCTCGGGCAGCGCGGGTTGGCGGCCGGTTGCGTCGCGGACCGCGTCGGGGAACTTCGCGGGGTGCGCGGTGGCCAGCGTCACGATCGGGCGGTCGCTACCCAGCCGGCGGGCCGCGGCGACGCCCGTGGCGGTGTGCGGGTCGATGCTCAGTCCGGTCTCGGCGTGCATGCGCCGGATCTCGGCGATGGTCTGATCGTCGTCGCAGCGCGCGGCCCGGAAGCTGCCGTCGATGAACTCGGCCCGTTGGTCGGCCTCGACGTCGAGCCTGCCGACCGCACGGAAACGCTCGAGCTGCTCGGCCGTGAGACCGCCGTCCCGGTCGTTCATCTCGAACAGGAGCCGCTCGAAGTTCGACGACACCTGGATGTCCATGCTCGGGCTCAGCGTCGGCACGACCTCCCGGGTCGACATGTCGTTGTCGTTGATGAAGCGCGTGAGGATGTCGTTCTCGTTCGACGCGACGATGAAGTCGCTGATGGGCGCACCCATCTCGCGTGCGATCCACCCCGAGAGCACGTTGCCGAAGTTGCCGGTCGGGACGCAGAACGTCGGCGCCTCGGCCAACGCCCGCGACGCGGTCACGTAGTAGACGATCTGGGCCATGACGCGGGCCCAGTTGATCGAGTTCACCGCGGACAGGCGCATCTCCGACCGGAACGCCGCGTCGCCGAACATCGCCTTGACCAGGTCCTGGCAGTCGTCGAACGTGCCGTCGATCGCCACCGTGTGCACGTTGGGGCTGTCGACGGTGGTCATCTGGCGGCGCTGGACCTCGCTCGTCCGACCCGCCGGGTAGAGGATGACGATGTCGACGTTGCGGCAGCCCTTGACACCGTCGATCGCCGCCGAGCCGGTGTCCCCGCTCGTCGCGCCGACGATCGTCACCCGCTCGGAACGCTCGGCGAGGACGTGGTCGAACAGGCGCCCCACCAGCTGGAGGGCGACGTCCTTGAACGCCAACGTGGGGCCGTGGAACAGCTCGAGCAGCCAGTGCCGGTCGTCGATCTGCACCAGCGGCACCACGGCCGGGTGGCGGAACGTGGCGTAGGCCTCGTGGCACAGCCGGGTGAGCGTGTCGGCGTCGATGTCGTCACCGACGAACGGTGCGACGACGGCCGCCGCGACGTCGGCGTAGTCGTGGACACCGGTCAGGCCGGGCAGCGCCGGCGTCGCGGCCGGCACGTACAGCCCGCCATCGCCGGCCAACCCGGCGAGCAACACGTCGGCGAACCCGAGCTCGGGCGCTGCTCCGCGCGTCGACACGTACCGCATCTCAGGCGCCGATCACGCGGATGAAGCCACCGAAGCGATGCACGACGTCGAGGTTGCGCAGGTCGCGCACGGTGGCCTGGACGTCGGCTTCGCGCGCCTGGTGCGTGATGAAGACGAGCCGTGCGTCGGCGCCGATGCCTTCCTGCTCGGCAGCCCGGATGCTGACGCCGTGCTCGGCGAACACACCGGTGACTGCGTGCAGCACGCCGGGCTGGTCGGCGACGTCGAGGCTGACGAGGTACTCGGCACTGGTCTCGTCGATCGCCCGGATCGTCGCCTTGCCGAACGAGCCGATCGTGCCGTGGGTTCCCTTCGAGAGGTTGACGGCGGCATCGATCACGTCGCCGAGCACGGCCGACGCGGTGGGCGCGCCGCCGGCGCCGCGGCCGAAGAACATGAGGGAGCCGACGGCGTCGCCCTCGACGAACACGGCGTTGTAGCTCTCGCGCACGCTGGCCAGCGGGTGGTGCACCGGCACCATCGACGGATGCACGCGGACGGCGACATCGCCGGTTGCGGGGTCACGGTCGGCGATGCCCAACAGCTTCACGACGTAGCCGAGCCGGCGGGCGACCTCGATGTCGGCCGAGGTTACGCCGCTGATGCCCTCGTGGTACACGTCGCCGGCGACCACCTTCGCGCCGAACGCGATCGAGGCGATGATCGCCGCCTTGGCGCCGGCGTCGTAGCCCTCGACGTCGGCGGTCGGGTCGCGCTCGGCGTAGCCGAGCTCTTGCGCCTCGGCGAGCGCCTCGCCGTACTCGGCGCCCTCCTCGCTCATCTTGGTGAGGATGTAGTTGGTCGTGCCGTTCAGGATGCCCATCACCCGCGTGACGGGCTCGCCGCGCAGGCTCTCGCGCAGCGGACGGATCAGCGGGATGCCGCCCGCCACGGCCGCCTCGAACAGCAGGTCGACGCCGTTCGCGTCAGCGGTCGCGAACAGTTCGGCGCCGACGTTGGCGAGCAGCTCCTTGTTGCCGGTGACCACCGGCTTGCCGGCGACGAGCGCGGCGCTGATCAGCTCGCGAGCCGGCTCGATGCCGCCGATCACCTCGACGACCAGGTCGATGTCGGGATCGGTCGCGACAGCGTGGGCGTCACGGGTCAGGACGCCATCGGCGAGTGTGACCCCGCGGTCGCGGGACATGTTGCGGACCGCGACACGAGTGATGTCCAACCGGAGGCCGGTCCGGGCCTCGATCGCATCGGCCTGCCGCTGGACCAGGGGCACGAGCGCCCCGCCGACGTTGCCGCAGCCGAGCAGGCCGATCCTGATGGTCTTGCCGTCGTTCGCCACGGTGGTGAGGCTAGGTGATCGTCCCGAGGTTCCCCACGGGGGGTTCCCCGGCCGCTCGATCACGTCGCCGGCGGGTGGTACACGGCGTGCTGCGTGATGGGGTCGAAGAGGTGGAGCCTGCTCGTCGGCACGCCGAGATCGAGCGTGGTGCCGATCGGCGGTGCGATCCCGGGCAGGATGCAGTCGATCCGCTCACCGTGGGCGGTCCTCGCCTCGGTGATCGTCTGGCGACCGAGCGGCTCGACCGAGGCGACGCGGACCTCGAGGCTCTCGGTGGTCTTGCCACCGGGCACCAGGTCCTCGGGCCGGACGCCGACGAGGATCGGCTGGCCGGCGAAGTCGTCGAGCACCGGTGTCCACATCCGCAGTTCGAGACCGAGCACATCGACGATCCGTTCGCCGCCGGCCACTCGCACCGAGGCGGGCAGCACGTTCATCCCGGGCTCGCCGAGGAATGCGGCGACCTGCGCCGTCGCCGGCAGGTCGTAGACCTCGAACGGTGTCCCGATCTGGTGCACGATGCCGTCGAACATCACCGCGATGCGATCGCTCATCGCCATCGCATCGGACTGGCTGGCGGTCGCGAGCAGCGTCGTCAGACCGCGGTCCCGGTGCACGCGGACGATGTCGGTCCGCAGCCGCAACCGCATGTCGTCCTCGAGGAACGCCAGCGGCTCGTCCATCAACAACGTCGACGGACTCCGGATGATGCAGCGGGCGAGCTGCACGATGCGCCGCTCGCCCGCCGACAACGTCGAGGGGCGGCGGTCGAGGAGGTGCCCGATACGCAGGTGCGATGCCTCGAAGTCGACCAGCTCCTGGCGGTTCGTCGGTCGGTTCGCAGGGTCGCCGACCTCGAGCGGGAAGCGGATGTTGCCGCCGGCCGTTCGCTTGCCCATCAGCTGGTTCTGCTGGGTGATCAGTGCGAACCCCCGCTCGTGGGTGGCAACGGTCGTGATGTCGCGTCCGCCGACGATCACCCGGCCGGCGGTCGGTTCCTCGAGGCCGCTCAAGATCCGGAGCACGGTCGTCTTCCCGCACCCCGACGGACCGACGAGGCCGAAGAGCTCCCCCGCCACCACCGAGAGGTTGAACTGGTCGAGCGCGGGCGGCGCATCTGGATACACCTTGGTGACGTCGACGAACTCGATGTCGAACACAGGCCGACGCTACGCGGTCGCGGCGATGTGTGCTGCGCGCTGCGTGGGGCAGGCGGTCGCCGCCGAGGGCCGGCGGGGCTCGCTGCTCGGCGCCGGCGGACCGTCGGTCGGGCGTCAGTAGCCGGCGTCAGTACTCGTAGTCGAAGTCGTCGTCGGCGATGTCGTCCGCGACCGAGTCGGTGTAGTGGACGTCGTAGTACTCGTCGACGGCGGCGACGACGTCGTCGAACCGCCGGCGCTCGAGCACGGCGCCTTCCCGTCGCATGCGATCGGGGTCGAGGTCGAGCATCCGCCAGATGCGCGCGTAGCTGTTCCTGCGCTTCGGATCCCAGCCGCCCTTGCCGATCGCGATCTGGGCCTCTCGACCCGATCGCTTGGTGGTCAGGGGAACGCCGACCAGCTTGCGTCCGCGACGGCCGACGACGACGACGGGACGATCCTTGCCCTGCTCCGGATCCTCCTCGAACGGCACCCACGTCCACACCACCTCGCCGGGGTCGGGGTCGCCGTCGAGGCGCGGCGAGTACTCGATCGCGACGACACCCTCGGGCGGGAGCCTGTCGACCCGCTTCGGCGCCGGCGCGGGCCGGCGGCGCCGCGTGCCGGCTCGCTTGCGTCCCTTGTCGAGCGCCTCCTCGATCGTCTCGCGGACGCTGCGACCCGACCGCGAGCGGCCGGATCGGTTGGTGGGCTCGCCTGCCGCGATGGAGTCGTCGAGTCGGCGACCGCCACGGGCGCGTTGGGTCAGGCCCTCGAAGTAGCCACCGATGTCGATCTTGCGAGGCATCGCAGGGATCGTAGGCGCCACTGCGGCGTGCGAGCCGTCCGCGTGCTTGGCTGGCGGCATGCGCAAGCCACGACTGGCCACGATCAAGCTGATCCACCCGACGGACGCCCCGGTCGCCACGCTCCTTCTGAACCGGCCCGACCGGTTGAACGCGCTCTCGGCCGAGTTGCTCGCCGAGGTCCCCGCCGCCTGCGACTGGCTGACGGCCACCGCCACGATCAAGGCGGTCGTCGTGCGCGGCGCGGGCCGTGCGTTCTCGGCGGGCTTCGATCTCGGCGACTTCACCGGGCTCGACACCGGGATGTCCAGCCGGGAGACGGCCGACCTCGGTCGCCTCGCAGCGGAGGCACTCACGAACGTGCGGCCCCTGACGGTCGCGGCGATCCACGGCCACTGCGTGGGGGGCGGTCTCGTGCTCGCCGCGGCGTGTGACCTGCGGCTGGCAGCCGACGACGCCTCGTTCTCGATCCCCGAGGTCGATCTCGGGATCCCGCTCGCTTGGGGAGGCATCCCTCGACTCGTCCGTGAGCTCGGCCCGGCGATCACGAAAGAGCTCGTGCTGACATGCAGGCCCTTCGGCGCGGCCGAAGCGCTGCAGCTGCGATTCCTCAACCGCGCGGTGCCGGAGGAGCAGCTGATCGCCGCAGCCGAGGTGTTGGCGGCCGATCTCGCGTCGAAGCCCGGTTTCGCGCTGCGAGCGACGAAGACCCACGTCAACGCCGTGATGGACGAGATCGCCGGCGTCGCCAGGAACGCCAACGACGCCGACACGCTGGTGGCCGCGTTGCTCGACAGCGAGTCGCGTGAGGCGAGCCGCGCCTACCTGCAAGCCCGAAACCGCTGATCGACGGCACGCGGGCGCTGGGTACGGTCACCGGCGTGGCCCCGGACGCGCTGTTCGCCGACCCGCGCCTCGCCCCCTTGTACGACCTCGTCGAGGGTGACCGCGACGACCTCGACGCATACGTCGCGCTCGCGGATGAGCTCGGCGCCCAGTCAGTGCTCGACGTCGGGTGCGGCACCGGCGAGCTCGCGTGCCGGTTCGCGGCACGCGGCCGCATGGTGACCGCCGTCGATCCGGCGGCCGCGTCGCTCCGGGTGGCGGCGGCCAAGCCTCACGCCGGGAGCGTGCGCTGGATCGAGTCGGACGCGACGGTGTTACCACCGCTCGACGTCGACCTCGCGACGATGACCGGCAACGTCGCGCAGGTCTTCGTCGACGATGACGACTGGACGGCGACGCTGCGGGGCATCGGGGGTGCGCTGCGGCCGGGCGGCCACCTCGTGTTCGAGACGCGGGATCCTCGACGCCGAGCGTGGGAGGAGTGGACGCCCGATCGGACCCGCTCGACGGTCCGGTTCGACGGTCACGACGTCGAAACGTGGTGCGACGTGCTCAGGGTGAAGATGGGCGCCGACGGTGGCGTGGTCACGTTCCGGTGGACGTACGTCGTCGATGACGAGACGTTGACATCCGACTCGACGTTGCGGTTCCGGTCACGAGAGACCATCGACGCCTCGTTGGCAGCCAACGGATTCGACGTCCTCGAGGTGAGAGACGCCCCCGATCGCCCCGGCAAGGAGTTCGTCTTCGTCGCCCGCCGCCGACTCGACCGGTGACACTCGAATGATCGACCACCCGATGCAGACCGTGTTCGACCATCCTGCGCAGTGGCCGACGGCGGCTGCGCGGTCGGTGCTCGAGCTGTGCACGAGGACCGATCCGGCTCGTTGGTCGTGGCGGGTCAAGCGCCAGCCCCCATTTCGGTATGACGGCACCCGCCTGAGATCGTCAATCTCTTCTCTCGAACTGACGTCGATCTCGCCGATTCGATCGACATGAGGACCTAGGACCCTGGCCTTCATCCCGTTTCTGAACGACGATTGTTCCCAGCTCGGACTGGCGAACCAGTCAAGGGAAGGTGATTGCGTTGTTGACTCGGCGCGATTTCATTGGAGCCGTGGGCGCGACGATCGCCCTCCAGTCGTTCACCTTGCAGCCGGGAAGATTGCGTGCAGCTCCGCCGCCCGACCGTCTCGGACCCATCCACATCACAGGGCCGTGCGGGCGCCTCATCTCCGTCTCGAACGGGGTAATCGCAATGAGTGGGTGCGACGAGCGACGGCGCGAGGTGTATCTCGTGCACCCCGACCTCACCGCCGAAGCCATGGCGGCGCCGCCAGCCCGCTTCCCGGCGTCCTACCGTGGGAGGGTCATCGATCTCGGCATGGCCGGGATGACGGTGTGGCCGCCATCCGCCGCCGCGGTGCCGCCGGTCCTGTCGAAGCTGCCTCCGACCGTCAGTCGGGTCTGGGGTCTTCCGGATGGGTTGGACGTCGCGCTGGTCGAGGAACCGACCCACGACGTCGACGCCGAAACGCAGAGCCGCCTGTACGCCCGCACGGATGGTGACTCCACGTGGAGCGAGCGGTGGGTCGACGACAGGCACCCAGTCGTCGGCTGCATCGACGTCGAGCACTCGCCGGTCGTGGCGCAAAGCCTCCCTGGTGCGGTCAGGCTGGCCAGGCTCGACGATGGAACGGCGATCACCGATCTCGCCCTCGGTACCGACGTGGAGACGTACTTCGTCGACGGGAGCGCGGACTCACTGGTCGTCGCCGCACAGGGCGCCGACTTCTGGCGTTGCAGCCGGATGAGCTCGGCGCTCGGTCTCGAGACCGTCGCCGAGGGCCCCGGCGCCGTCGTCGACGTCGCCTCGACGTCCGGGGCGGTCTTCGTCGCCTCGGCAGCGATCGTCAGCGACCACCGTGATGGCGTCGTGTCGTCGGGCAGCCAACTCGCAGCGGAAGGAGCGTAACCATGCCTCGCGTGTCATGCGGATGTATCTCATCGGGCTGGAACGACAGTCAGGGCCAATCGATCTCAGATGTCCCTCTGTACTACACGACGAGTTCCTACCAACCCGGAAGCAGATCGACGCTCCTCTGCTGCGATGACTTCAAGCCTCGGCTCGACAACTGGGTCGACCTCTGGTACTCGAACTCGTATACCGGCAAGCCGACGAAGATCGTCTACTACGGTGCCGCGGTCGACAAGACACCTCAGGGTTGCAACCAGAACAACAGCGGCTCGACCAGTCGTCACGAGAACGGTGGCGCGTTCGACCTCGTCGGCCTCGACTTCAGCTCGCGCAGCTACTGGTGGAACGACAACTACGGCAACGACAAGCAGTTCACCATGGGCGTCGAGGCCTCGTGCCACCGCAAGTTCAAATACTCACTCGGCCACCATTACAACAGCGCCCATCACGACCACATCCACATGGACGACAGCTATGACGTCGCCTATGGATCCACATCATGGGCGATGAACAACTTCTTGCTCAACTCGCTCAACGACATCTTCGGCTACTCGTTCAACACGGCCAAGCAGTCGAGTGGGCACAACTACTACTCGACCGCAGTCAGGAACGCCGTGAACTCGGTGCTGACCTCATACGGAGGAGTATCGAATCCGAACATCCTCGCGTACCCGTTGCATTGGGAGGCGTACTGCCGGACGGCGTGGCTGCACGGAACGGACTGACGACATGAACACGATCATCGTCGGAGCGAGCGACCTCCAGAAGAACTCTGCG
Organism: Ilumatobacter sp.; assembly: GCF_030065885.1. Taxonomy (GTDB): domain Bacteria; phylum Actinomycetota; class Acidimicrobiia; order Acidimicrobiales; family Ilumatobacteraceae; genus Ilumatobacter. The sequence continues at coordinate 26,172 of NZ_JASJCS010000045.1, forward strand.
CAGATCGCGGCAACGCTGAACCGAATCGAGGTCCCGGCTGTGCTGCGGCCGGACCGACGCTTTCGGCGTCAACTCGAGGACACGATGCGCCGCGAGGCCGGTGGACACGATCTCCGCGACCCGCGGAGCATCGATGTCTACGCCGAGGCCAAGGAACAGGCCGCTGTGGAGCGGCCGGCCGACGACAGCATCGTCGTCGAGGCGTTCACGAGGGGTGTGCTCTGCGCGGTCATGACGGCCACGTTCCGAGGTGGCGTCGCGAGGTGGGCGCCAGGTGAGACCGGCGACGCCTCGACCGCGCGGGTCAAGCTCGAGCTCACGCTCGCGGACGAGCTGCTGGCCCCGCCCGTCCTGGCGTCTCCCAAGCTCAGTTCCGTGGCGGTGTCGGGCGACATCAACGCCCGCGAGGCGCTCCGCCGCTGGCTCGTCGCCGCGCTGACGAACGGAAACCAGGCGCTTCTCTCCGAAGCGGTCGCGTTGGCGGTCGTGGGATGAGACGGCGCTCGAGGAGCGCCATCGTCGTCTTCATCTGCGGCGCTGTGGTGGCGTGCGGTGGGGACACGACCGATGTCGCCGAGGCCCCCACCACCGAGAGCGCGCCACCGGCACCTTCATCCACCCCGCGCGTCGACCAAGCCGCGCCGAGCGGCTCGGTGGTCGCACCGACGACCGCGGATCCTCCGCCGACCACGACGATCGCCGGCGAGGGCCACGCCTCCACCGTGCCGGCGACGGCCACGATCGACGCCTCCCCACCGTCCTCGGCGATCTACGACGTCGACGCGCTCCTCGCGGACGGATTCATCGCGGACGAGGTCGCGAACGCGCGGGCGACGAACGCGTGCTTCGATCGCATCCGGTTCGAGGACGCGACCTACGTCGGCGCGACGGAGTCGTTCAGCCTCAGCTTCATCCAGTCACCGTTCGGACTCGAGTACCGAGACTCATCGACCGGCGTCACGTACTTCGTGGTGCTGCTCGCCCGGGGCGACGCGGGACCACCGCTCGTCGACACCGAGCCCGCGGCCCTCGGGTCGGGCGAGACAGGCGAGCTCGGGTACGCCGAGGGAGACCTGCTCGGAGCGTTCCAGACGCAGCTCGAGGCGTGCCCCCAACTGCAACTCGTCGCCGATGTCGTCGCCGGCGGCGACCTGGCCGCGTTGAGGGCGGCCGCCGAGCGGATCACCCTGGACGAGGCATGAGCCCGTCCGCGGACCTCTTCCTGACGCCGACCGATCCCAGTCACTTCGGGCGCCTCTACGAGCTCTGCCGTGATCCGATCGTCTACCGGACGTGGAGAATGGGCGGTCCGTCGATGGACACTCGAGAGTTCGAGATGTTGATGACCAAGGACATCCACCTCCAATACAGCGTCGTCGTGAACGGGGCCGTCCAGGGACTGGTGCGGACGTACGGGACGAGTCCACGGGACCAGACGTCTTCGCTCGCCGGATTCATGGCGCCGAACCTTCACCAGACCGGCGTCGGCATCAAGGCGTTCGGCACGATCATCGAGCAAGCTTTCAACGAGTTCCCCGTTCGGAAGATCTACCTCGAGGCCAACCGCACCGCGGTCGGCCAGTACCGCTCGGTCCTCGACAAGTTCGCCGAAGTCGAGGGGACGCTGCGCGAGCACCAGTGGGTCGGTGGCCATTTCGAGGACGTGGTGATCGCCGCGATCTTCCGTGCGCACTGGATGACGGCCATCGACCGATTCCGCTCGCGCCTGCCGCCGATCCGGTAGCGGTCCGCCTCCCTACTCACGTCAGCCGAGATCGGTCACCAGGAGATCGTCGTGAGGGGGACCCGCTGAGTGGTCCAGCCGCTATGCGGCTTGGGGTTGGTTGATGGTCCACTTCGCGGCGAACTCGGCGGGGCTGAGCTCGCCGTGGGCGGAGTGGGGTCGGTTGATGTTGTAGTCGATCCGCCAGTCCTCGATCAGCACCCGCGCCTCGAGGAGGCTGTCGAAGTGGCGGCCGTTGAGGAACTCGTCACGGAACCGGCCGTTGAAACTCTCGATCCAGGCGTTCTGCCACGGTGACCCGGGATCGATGAACACCGACTCGCAGGCCTTGAAGCGGCACCAGTCGGCGACGGAGGCGGCGATGAACTCGGGACCGTGGTCGAACCGTACGTAGGCGGGCGCGCGACCGCGTTCGGCAGCGAGGCGGTCAAGGATGGCGACGACGTGGTCGGCGTCGATGGTGCGGTCCACCTCGATGGCGAGAGCTTCGCGGGTGAACTCGTCGATCACGTTGAGCATCTTGAGGGTGCGGCCATCGGCGGTGGTGTCGAACTGGAAGTCCAACGCCCACAGGGCGTCCGGTCGGATCGGGCACATCGCTCCGACGTGGGCGCCGATCCCGCGCAGCGGCTTCTTGCGCTTGCGGGTCGGAACGCGCAGCCCTTCGTCCCGCCACAGGCGGCGGATCCGCTTGTCGTTCACCGTCCAGCCCGCCTTGCGGGCGGCCTTGGCTGCCCGTCGCCACCCCCACCTCGGACGCCGCTTGGAGAAGTCCCGCAGGAACTCGCGCAGGCGAGCTTCCTCGTCGGTGACCTCGGGCGGGTCGAGGCGTTGGGTCGAGCGGTGCTGACCGACCACTCGGCAGGCTCGTCGTTCGGAGACCCCGAACCGTTCGCACAGCATCTTCACGGCGCTGCGACGACGGTTCGGGGTTAGAAGTTTCCCTCGGCGATCTCCTTGAGCATCGACTTGTCCAGCTCGGCCTCGGCGAGCAGCTTCTTCAGGCGGGCGTTCTCGCCCTCGAGTTCCTTCAGCCGCTTCGCGTCGTTGGCCTTCATCCCGCCGTACTGGGCGAGCCAGCGGTGCCAAGTCGACTCCGCGATCTCAAGGTGTCGGCACACCTCGTCGAGCTCCATCCCGCCAGCGAGTAGCCGGTGGCCCTCCTCCAGCTTGCGGATGATCTGTTCCGGCGTGTGCCGCCGGCGCTTCTTGGTCATGGTCGTCGTTGCTCCTCTGTTCAGAGTCGCACAACAACTGGACCACTACGAGGGTCTCACCTCACGACGGTGACGTACCTGAAGAACGGGGTGGTGTTCTACACCTCCACCCAACCCGCATCAGGCAGCTACCTGGTCGACACCGCGCTGCACACCGGCACCGGCGGGATCACCGACACATCGATCGTCG
>NZ_JASJCS010000181.1 GCF_030065885.1 Ilumatobacter sp.
CCCACCCATCCACCTGAAAGGCAGCCATGACCACCACCATCCACACCCCGACCGACACCCAGCTCGCCCCCTCCCGAGCGGGCGCGATCGGCGCACTCGTCGCCGCGGCCACGTTCGTGTTCGGCATCGTCCTGTTCGTGACGACCCTGAGCGACTACACCGAGGGCGACCCGACACCGGTTGAGTCCGTCGAGTTCCTCGTCGGGCACCAGACCACGCTCTTCGCCTGGTACCTCGTCATCTTCCTGATCTTCGGCGTCGCGATCATCCCCCTCGCTCGAACGCTGCGCCGGCGCCTCGCCGACGTCAGCCCACAACTCGCCGACATCGGTGCCGTCCTCGCCTACATCTGGTCCGGCCTGATGTTCGCCACCGGAATGATCCACAACGTCGGCATCACCGCCGTCGCCGACCTCGAGGAGACCGACCCGACAGCAGCGCAGGCACTGTGGTCGAGCATCGACACCGTCACCGAAGGTCTCGGAGGCGGCAACGAACTCGTCGGCGGCCTCTGGATCCTCCTGGTCAGCGTCGCCGCCTGGCGCACCCGACGACTCCCGACCGGACTCAACATCCTGGGCGGCATCAGCGCAGTCGCCGCACTCATCACGCTCGTCCCAGGCCTGTCCGACGTCGGGATGATCTTCGGCCTCGGATCCATCGCCTGGTTCGCCTGGACCGGCATCGTCCTGCTCCGCAGTTCCGAGACCGCCGCTCCGGCTGCGGACCTCGCCCGCTGAGCCTCCGCCACTGATCGAAGATCACACCAACCGACCTCAGCACGAAGCCAACGAAAGAGACGAACAATGAACACCCCAACTGAAGCGCCGAGCCGCCACGATGAAGCGCCGGACGAACGAGACGAAGCGGCCAGACGGTACGCCGATCAACTGCGAGCGTTCCACGGCCACGTCGGCGGGTTCGCCACCGGCATGTTCATCATGTTCGCAGTGAACCTCGTCACCAACATCTCCGCCGGAACCGCAGACGAATGGGACGCCTGGTGGTCAGTGTGGGCCCTCCTCGGCTGGAGCATCGGCATCGCCGTCCACGGCTTCGTCCTTTGGCTCAACCGACCCTCGGACGCGTCATCGACGCCTGAGGAGATCGCCGCACTTCAGCAACGCCGGACCAGACGAGACGACAGCGGGGAGAACTGACATGAAAGCGATTCGTGCTCGCCGCTACGGCACTCCCGATGTCTTGAAGCTGGAGGAGATCGATCGACCGACGCCGGAAGGCGATCAGGTGCTCGTCGAAGTCCGCTCAGCTGGATTGAACCCCTCCGACTGGCATCGCACGGAAGGCAAGATTCCGATGCTCCGCCAGGCGTACGGTGACCCCGAGCCGACCGATCACGCACTCGGCACCGATTGCGCCGGCACTGTCGTGGCCGTCGGGAAGAACGTCGCACGGTTCACCGTCGGCGATGCCGTGTTCGGGGCGGCGAAGGGCGCGCTCGCAGAGTACGCGATCGCCACGGAGAGGAATCTGGTCCGCAAGCCCGAGAACGTGCCATTCGTCGACGCTGCCGCCGTCCCAACGGGAGGCCTCACCGCCCTCCAAGGGCTGCGTGACCACGGGCGACTCGAGTCGGGTCAGCGCGTCCTGATCGTCGGTGCATCCGGTGGCGTGGGAGTTGCCGCGGTGCAGATCGCCAAGTCCTTCGATGCTCACGTGACCGCGGTTTGCAGCACAACGAACACCGACATGGTGAGGGGTCTCGGAGCCGACGACGTGATCGACTACACCGCGCAAGACTGGGATGGCACCGGACCGTACGACCTCATCGTGGACATGGTCGGAGATCGCCCGTTCGACGTGTACGTGAAGAACCTCACGCCCGCAGGGCGCATGGTCTCCGTCGGAGCACTCGGCACGGACACGACCGAACACCTGGCGAAGCTCGGGGCCTACAAGGCTTCAGAGCACGGCGAGAGAGTCATCAGCTTTGTCGCACAGTTCAACACCGGTGACCTCCAAACGCTCGCACAACTCATGTCGTCGGGAGCCCTCACCTCCGTGATCGACCGCACGTTCCCGCTCGCTGAGATCACGTCGGCGATCACGATGCTGGGCAGCAAACGAACGAGCGGAAAGGTCGTCGTCAGCATCGACCGATGACCCACCGTCTGTCGAAGCTCTGGCAGCCGGGTCGTCGACGTCTGAGGTGTCGTGAGCGGTGAGCGCGCAGCCGCTCACAATCCGGAGGTCCGGTCACAATCCGGAGGTGAGGATGCCCGAGTCGTAGGCCCGAGCGACCGCTGCGGCGCGGTCGGTGACGCCGAGCTTGTCGTAGATGTGCAGCAGGTGGGTCTTGACGGTCGCCTGGCTGATGTGCAGTTCGCCGGCGATCTGCGCATTGGTGTTGCCGGACGCGACCGCGCGCAGAACTTCGAGTTCTCGTTGCGACAGTGCGCCAGCGGCCGGATCGCGCACGCGCTCGACGAGACGCTTGGCGACTGGGGCGGCGAGCACGGTGTCACCGTTGGCGGCTCGCTTGACGGCGTCGAGCAGTTCGTCCGGTGGCGCGTCCTTGAGCAGATAGCCGGCGGCGCCGGCTTCGATCGCTCGCACGATCGCCTCGTCGGTGTCGTAGGTGGTCAACACGACGATCGTCGCATCGGACCACTCGCTGCGGATCCGCTCGATCGACCCGACGCCATCGAGCACCGGCATGCGAAGATCCATCAACGTCACATCGGGACGCAACTCGATCGCGCGGCGCGCCGCCTCGTCGCCGTCACCCGCCTCAGCCACGACAACGATGTCGTCGTCGGTGCTGAGCAAGGTGACGATGCCGCCGCGCATGATCGGGTGGTCGTCCACCACCAACACCGAGACCGTCACGCCGCACCGCTCGGAATCTGGACCGAGATCGCCGTTCCGGTTCCGGACTCGGTCTCGATCTCGACGCTTCCACCGAGCGCGCCGACCCGGTGGCGGATCGCCGCCAAACCTTGCCCGCCCGTCAGATCCCCGCGATCGGAGACCTCACCGGGCTCGAAGCCCGAACCGTCGTCGACCACGTCGAGCACGGCCCGGTCGTCGAGGTAGGAGAGCGTCACATGAACCGACGTCGCATGTCCGTGCCGTCGGGCGTTGAGCACCGTCTCCTGGACCGCGCGCAACAGCGCCTCCTCCGCAGCGCCGCCGAGCGATCGTGGGGTGCCGACGACTTCGAGGTGCGTTTCGCCATCCTCCTTGGCAGATGCGTCGAGGTGACGTTCGATCGCCTGTGGGAGTGACACCGAGTCGAGCTCGGCCGGGCCCATCGCGGCGACGAGACGACGGGCGGTCTGCAGACTGTCGGCGGCGACCGACTCGATGTCGTCGAGTGCCGGCTCGGTCTCCCCCGTCCGCTTCGCTGACCTCGCGAGCACGACGATCGACGTGAATCCCTGCGCCAAGGTGTCGTGGATCTCACCCGCGACTCGCGCACGCTCTTCGAGCACACCCTTCGCCCGCTCACTCGAAGCGAGGTCGGCCTGCGTCGCGCGGAGTTCGTCGAGCAACCGTGCGAGCTCGGTGGTCTCGTCGTCGGCGCGAATGAACGTCCGCCACGCCACCACACCCATCACGAGCGCGGCGACCGGGATGAACACTCGCCAGTCGGGCCCGTCGTGGACGGTCGCTGCGATCATCCAGATGACCGTGATCAAGCCGGCGAGCGGGAGCTCGAGCCGGCGACCACGGTTCGAGAACGCCAGCCCGTAGATCGCGAAGGCGAGCGCCGACCAGCGTTCGTCGTCGATGACGAGGACCGTCCACGCCGCGATCGACGCAAGCGTCGCCACCGTCATCGCGGTCGAGGAGCCTCCGACGGGAAGCCGCGTGTACGCCACGACGATCGTGGGCAGCAACAAGAACGGCAGCAGCGTCACCACAGTCGACCGGGCGTCGACGAACGACGGGTCGAACGTGAGCACGAAACCCACCAGCAGACTGACGAACGCGATCACCAACCAGACCCGCGGCAGACGAGCCACGGCGGTCGGCGCCTCGGTGTGTCGCTGGGGCACTGCTGCTCGGAGCATGATCGTTCCTCCGCTCTGACCGTACTTGTGCTGACCGATCGTCGATCAGACGTTCACCACCGAGACCACGGCGGGCGAACCGCTGGCGACGACGTCGGCGGTACGGCGACGACGCTCGTTACGGACGATCACCATCGCCCGGACGAACGCCACGATGGCGAGCGCGAAGGTCACCGACGTGGTCGACTGCGCAAAGTCAGCCGCCGTCCACGGCGCCGATGCACCGTCGGCGAGGCCGGTCGGCATCGAGACCCCGAGCCACGGCGACAGATGAAAGCCAATCGCTCCAGCCATGATCCCGGCCGCGCCGAGTGATCCGACAAGTCGGGTCGCCGGGACCAGGATCAGCAATCCGACGAGGATCTCCGCGGCGCCGGTCGCGTGATTGACGTAGGGGTAGAAGATGTCGAGCCCGGACTTGTGCTCGATGTACTGGAAGACATGGCCGCCCGTGAACTTGGCGACACCGGACGAGACGAGGAACAAGCCGAGTGCGTAGGTGAGGATGCGGTTGACGGTGGACATCGTGGACTCCCTGATGAGTGGATCGTTGGAACACTCCCCACTCTCACGATCCGATTCGGGGCACACATCGACCGGCGGTCGGCTTCTCCGATCAACCGATCGGTCGATACACCGACCGTCCAACGCGATCGGCCGCCAGCGATCACCCGCTCGCAACCCCACATGGGGGAGCACGCCAACTCACACGCCACCTACCCAGCCGACTGACCCGTCCGGTATCGCTCACCGCTGAGAGGCGCCCGGACCCGATCGGGAACCGGCAATCGCGCGGCTCCGAGGTGCTCGATAACGAGCGCCGCAGCGAAGGATCAGAAGCTACAACCCGAGGTCGGGAGCGACCTCGGCTCGGTCGGCGCCCCGTCCGACAGTCCAACCAAGAGCGGCTGGGGGCAGAGGCGACGGCCGTTGATGCGGAGTTCGAGGTGAAGGTGGGGAGCGCCAGAGCGGCCGGTGTTGCCACTGTCGGCGATGTGTTGGCCGGGCGCGATCTGGTCGCCGACGGCGACGTGGTTGCGGACGTTGTGGCAATAGGTGTGGCGGAGGCCGTCGGGGTGCTGGATCGTGATGCCGACGCCGCATGTGTTGCAGTCGGCGGGTGGCCTAGGTCCGCCGCACCCGGCGTGCCACCAGTTGCCGGTCCAGCTCGTGATGCGAGCGACCCGACCGCCGGTGAGCGCGTAGACCGGAGTTCCCTCAGGCACCATGGCATCCCATGCCGGGTACGTGTGGTGAGGTGCCGAGAGCATCTCGGGCGTGAGGATCTCCCTCGGCAGGGGTAGCGCCCATTCGCCGGTGACGTCGGTCGCAACGCAGGTGGGCACCGTCTCGTCAACGCCGGCGACCTTCTCGTTGTAGGTGTCGAGCCAGCGGGTCTGGTACGCCCGCACGGTCAGGGTGTTGCCGGCGTCGGGGCGTGGGATGCGGTCCATCGTCTCCGGGTCGCCGAGAGCGGCTGGGAAGTACCAAATGATCGGGACGACCTCGACGAGGTTGTCGTGGTCGGCGAGGATCGCTGAGACGTTCACGCCGGCGACGCGATCCTGAACGTGTGGTGGAGCGGTGTCGGCGGTCGGATACAGGTCGGTCGACACGCCGGCTTCCTCGGCCCAGTGCCGCCACGTGCTGGTGATGTACTGGTAGGCGCCGGCCGCCGACGCGCCGCGTGCTCGGACAGTGTAGTCGCCGCCGGACTCGAGCGTGCGGATCGTGTCGAGGATGACGCCGAGTCGGCCGCATGCGTACGGCGTCGTTGCTGGGCCGCCGTTGGCGAACACGAGCGGGATCGACAGCACTATGACGATGCAGGTGGCGATGAGCGCGGCGAGTGGCTTCATGCCTCAACGACCGGCCTGGCCGGTCTCGTCCCGTTACGTCGTGTAACGCGCGGCCCGGTCGATGGGTGGTTGTTCGGGTAGCTGACCCGCACCGGGCGAGTCACGTCCCGTCAAAGGGGGAGCCGATGTCCCATCCCACCAAGCGTTCGCCAGATCATCCCCGCCGACGGCTGCGCGTCGCTGCCACCCTCGTTCCGCCGCTGATCGTCGGGCTCGCCGTCGGCCGATCCGAGCCTGCGGCGGCATCGCCGCTCGACGACGTGTCGCCGTCGTCGGACGGTCTCCCTGGCGCCGGGCTCTTCACCCAGATCCTCTCGTGGGGGTTCTGGATCGCGCTCGGCGTTTGCGGCCTGGCGATCCTCTACGGCGCAGCGACGTGGCGGGGGATGAACGGCAACACGGGTCGCGGTGTCGAGGGGAAGATGTACGTCGCCGCCGGTGCCATCGGGGCGATGGTGATCGGGCTGGCTCCGACGATCGTGCGGGTGCTGTTCGACGCCGGACAGGCAGGCTGACGTGAACGGCCACAAGCTCGTCGGCGTCGTGCTCGTCGTGGCGATGCTCGGGGTGTGGGCGATCCGTTCGTTCGTCCTCGACACCGGGGCGAGCGAACCCTCGACGCGGCCGGCCGAAGCGTCATCGACCGTTCCGGGACAGGCTGGCGTGGACCCAGCAGAGACGCAGGCCGCTATGCCCGTGCAGCCGGTCGTTGCTGCAGGTGACCTCGCAGAAGTTCCCGTCGGCTACCCGAGGTCGGAGCGAGGTGCGGCGACATCGGCGGTGAACTGGGTCGCATCATTCCCGACCGTCGTTCGTATGGGTCCGATCCGGCTTGACGACACGCTCGGTCAACTGCTGTCCGAACGTCGAGCCGCGTCTGGGACCGATGAGGTCGTCGCTGACTACTTCATGCTGATCGACGAACTCGGTCCCGACTTCGCCAGTCGGGTCTGGATCGAGTCGCCGCTGCAGGTCGACATCCTCGACGCCGACGCCTCAACTGCGACTGTTGCGGTCTGGGCACTACTCGTCACCGGCGACCCTGAGCACGGACCGATCGAAGCACTCTGGAGGACGCACCGGATCGACCTGGTTTGGGAGCGCGACGACTGGCGCATCGACGACGTGGTCATCACCGAGGGCCCGACACCGATCCCGAACGAGGTTGCGTTGCCATCCCCGGCGAGTGACTTCGTCACGGTCGACGCCTGGGAGGCGGCCGTGTTCGCCGACACGACCACCGAGGATGACCACTGATGTTGGCGATCCCGATCATCGGCGACGTCATCGACTTCGTCACGACACCGTTCCAGGCCGCGGCCGGGTGGGCGTGGGACACCGTCGTCCAGGGCATCACCGACTGGATTCTGAAGGGTGTCCTGGCGCTGCTGACGTCGATGTGGAACTTCATGGACACCGCGTCGTCGCCACGGCTGACGTCGGAGTGGTTCTACACCGCCGAATCGTCGCCGTTCCGGATCGCGTTCGGGATTGGCGTGACGATGGTGGCGCTCCTCGTGCTGCTTGCG
>NZ_JASJCS010000182.1 GCF_030065885.1 Ilumatobacter sp.
TCGACGTGGACCTCGAGGCCCACGACCATCTCGTAGCCGTCGTACGACCAGGTCATGTCGCTGCTCGCTTCACTCGCCGCCGGACACGCCGGCTCTGCTGTGCCTCGATGCTCGCTGCGCCGCACGTCGCCATCACGGCTCGCCTCCGGCCGCTGCGCGACGTTCGAGCTCGGCGGCCACCTGCAACATGACGGGCTCACCCAGCGCAGGGGCAAGCACCTGCACGCCGACCGGCAGGTCGTCGGCACCGGTACCGAACGGCACGCTCAGGCCGGGGTCGCCGGTCAGGTTGGCCGGGATCGTGTAGGTGTCGCACAGGTACATCGCGATCGGGTCGGCGGTCTTCGATCCGAACGGGAACGCCACGCTCGGCGAGGCCGGCGTCACCAACACGTCGGCGCGCTCGTAGGCGCGGGCGAAGTCGTCGGCCATCAGACGGCGGATCTTCAACGCCTTGCCGTAGTAGGCGTCGTAGTACCCCGCTGACAGCGCATACGTGCCGAGCATGATGCGCCGCTTCACCTCGTCACCGAACCCGGCCGTGCGGGTGGCGGTGTACATGGCGTTGGTGTCGGGTGCGTCGACGCGCATGCCGTACCGCACGCCGTCGTACCGCGCCAGGTTCGACGACGCCTCGGCCGGCGCGATCAGGTAGTAGGCGGTCAGCCCGTACGTGAAGGCCGGCACTTCGACGTCGACGATCGTCGCACCACCGGCTGCGAGTGCGTCGAAGGCCTGCTCGGTCCGTTCGACGACGTCGTCGTCGGCCCCCTCGGGGAGGTCGGTGATGCGACCGACCCGGAGGCCCTCGACCCCGCGGTCGAGCAACGCCGTGTAGTCGGGCACCGGCTCGGGGATCGACGTCGAGTCGAGCGGATCGTGACCGCACACGACCTGGAGCGCCAGCGCCGCGTCGGCGACGGAGTGGGTGAACGGCCCGATCTGGTCGAGGCTGCTCGCGAACGCGATCAGGCCGTACCGGCTGACACGACCGTACGTCGGCTTGACGCCGACGACGCCGCACAGCGCGGCGGGTTGGCGGATCGATCCGCCAGTGTCGGAGCCGAACCCGATCGCGGCGAAGCCGGCTGCGACCGCAGCGGCCGAACCGCCCGACGAACCGCCGGGCACCCGGCTCGTGTCGAGCGGATTGCGGGTCGGTCCGAACGCCGAGTTCTCGGTCGAGGACCCCATCGCGAACTCGTCGAGGTTGGTCTTGCCGACTGCGATCGCACCAGCGGCGCGGAGCACCGAGACGGCGGTGCCGTCGTACGGGGGTCGCCAGTCGTCGAGGATCTTCGACGAGCACGTCGTCGGGATGCCGCGGGTGCACATGTTGTCCTTGAGCGCGATCGGGACCCCGGCGAGCGGGCCCGGGTCACGACCCGCCGCGACCGCCTCGTCGACGGCGGCCGCCTGCGCGCGGGCCTCGTCCGCGACGACCAGGTTGAACGCGTGGACCTCCGCGTCCCGGTCGGCGATGCGAGCGAGGTGCTCGTCGACGACGTCGGTCGCGCGCAGCTCCCCCGCGCGCACCCCGGCGGCGATCGACGACGCGCTGGCGAACGGCACCGTCATCCCTCCGACCCGATGATCGGCGGCACTCGGAACTGCCCGTCCTCTGCCTCGGGCGAGCCGGCCAGCACCTCGTCGCGGTCGAGCGTCGGTCGCTCGACGTCGTCGCGCATGACGTTGACCAGGTGGTACGGCTGGTTCATCGGTGCGACGTCGTCGAGATCGAGCGCATCGATGTCGGCGAAGTGGTCGAGCATGTCACCGAGCTGGTGCGTGGCGCGATCGAGCTCGTCGTCGGTCAGTTCGAGGCGAGCCAGCCGGGCGACCTTGGCCACGGCCTCCTTCGTGAGGCGATCGGACACGAGGGGTGAGGCTAATCCCGGGGCCGCGCCCTCCCCACCTGCATCCCGATCGGCATCGGGCCCGCTCAGCCCTCGGCCGGAGCGCGTCCGGGCTCGGGTCCCACGTACCGGGCGGCCGGCCGGATCAACTTGCCGGCCGCCGCCTGCTCGACGGCGTGCGTCACCCAGCCGACCGTCCGGCTCACTGCGAACGTCGGGGTGAACATCTCGCGCGGCAGCCCCACCGATGCCATGATCACACCGGCGTAGAACTCGACGTTGCTCGGCAGCGGCCGGTCGGGCTTCAGTTCGCGCAACGTCGCCAGGATCTCGCCCTCGATCGCGATCGCCCGCTCGACGAGCTCGCCACCCAGCCGCTCGGCGACCTCTCGCAGCAGGGCCGACCGCGGGTCGGGCGCGCGGTACACCGCGTGGCCGAACCCCATGATCCGACGGCCCGCGGCCACCTCACCGCGCACCCAATCGGCGGCCCGATCGGGCGTGCCGATGGCGTCGAGCGCGTCGAGCGCCCGGCTCGGCGCGCCACCGTGCAGCGGCCCGGCCAGCGCACCCAGGGCCGCGCACACGACGTCGACGAGGTCGGCACCGGTGGATGCGACGACGCGCCCAGTGAAGGTCGACGCGTTGAAGCCGTGGTCGATGGTCAGCATCAGGTACTGCTCGAGCGCCCGTGCATCGCCGGCCGACGGCGTGATGCCGGTCACCGAGTGGAGGTACCCGGCGGCATGGCCGAGCGAGCGGTCCGGCTCGACCGCACCGAGCCCGACCGAGCGCCGATGCAGGACGGCCAGGACCGCCGGCACGAGCGCGGCCAGTCGGAGTGCCTGACCGCGCCGCTGCTCGCCGTCGAGCTCGAGCAGCGGCGCGACGCCGAGGGCCGGACCGGCCATCGACAGGACCGCACGAAGCTTCGCCAGCGCCGCCCCAGGCGTGGCAGCGACGGTCCCGACGAGCCGATCGAGGTCGGCCGGCACGACGCGCGCCGCTGCGACGGCGGCCCGGAACGACTCGTACTCGGTCTCGTCGGGCAGGCGTCCACGCTCGAGGAGGTGCCACGCGTCCTCGAAACGGTGTCGACGCGCGAGGTCGACGGCGTCGTACTGGCGGTAGTGGAAGAACCCCTCCTCACCGAGCACGGCGCCGATCTCGGTGTCGGACACCGCGACGTTGTTGAGACCCGGCGGCACGTCGATCAGCTCTTGCATGCCCGCCAGTGTCCCGCTGGCACACGCACTGATCAACGTTGATTCAATCAACGTTGACGAATCCACCACCGTCCGCCACCATGTGCGCATGCCGACCTACATCGGCGCGACGGAGGCAGCGCGGCTCCTCGGCGTCACGAAGCCGACGCTGTACGCGTACGTCAGCAGGGGCCTGCTCGATCGGCGAACCGCCGTCGACGGACGGACCTCGCTCTACGCTCGTGACGACATCGAAGAACTCGCCAACCGGTCGCGCCGCCGGGCGCCGGTCGAGCGACCCTCGATCGACGTCCAGATCGCGTCGTCGATCACGACGCTGAGCGACGAGCGACTCTCCTTCCGCGGCCACGACGCCGTCGCACTCGCGACGTCGGGATCGTTCGAGCAGGCTGCCGAGCTGCTGTGGTCCGGCGAGCTGCCCGAGGACGTCCCCCGCTGGCCCGTCGACCGCACCGCCCTGCGGCAGGCGCGCGATCACGCTGCGGCGATCGACGATCCGCTCGCCCGGCTGAGCATGAGCGCGCTGTCGCTCTCGTCCCGGACGGACGGAGCGCCGGCCGGGGCACCGCCGGGCGCGGCAGCCGCCCGCCGCCTGCTCGGCATCGCGCCGAGCGTCCTGGGCGGGCCGCAGCGCGGCGACCTCGCAACTCGCCTGACCGCTGCGTGGTGCGGTCGGTCATCACCCGCGGTCGTTGCGGCGGTGTCGCGGGCGCTCGTGCTGCTCGCCGATCACGAGCTGGCGACCAGCACGCTCGCCGTGCGCGTGGCAGCGTCGGTGCGGGCCGAGCCGTACGCGGCACTCTCGACCGGCCTCAACGTCGTCGGCGGCTCGCTCCACGGTGCCGCCAGCCGGATCGCCGCCGACATGTTGGCCAGTGCGCAGCGCGACGGAGCCGAGCGAACCGTCCGGGCACGGCTCGCCGCAGGACGGCTCCCGGGGTTCGGGCACACCGTGTACCGCAACGGTGACCCGCGGCTGGCACCGCTGCTCGACGCCGTGTCGGCGATCCCGCACGAAGGCGGCCGGTGGGACGTCGTAGCCGACGTGCTCGCCGTGGCCGGTCGTCACCTCGGCAAGCACCCGAACGTCGATCTCGGGCTCGCGGCGCTGCTCTTCGTCGGCCGGCTCCCGCTCGACGCGCCCCTGTTCGCGATCGCCCGGTTGGCCGGGTGGGGTGCGCACTACGACGAGGAGATCGGCGAGCGCGCCGTGCGATTCCGTGGGCTCACCAGCGCCCGATGACGCCCCGAGCGAGCCCGTCACTCGGCCGCGAGATCGGCACCATCGGCGCCGCTCTCGGCCTCGATCGCTTGGCCGGACGCGGTGCGCCCGCCCTCGCCGGGCGGGGCGTCGTCGACGTCCACCGACTCGGCATCGTCGAGCTCGTCGACGTCCAACGCGGCACCGTCGTCACCGTCGTTGCGATCGACCCACCGGCGGCCTCGCGTCGCCACGAGATAGGCACCACCACCGACGACCGCGGCGAGCGCCACCCACTGGTTCCAGCGCAGCCCGCCGAGCTCGCTGGACGGATCGATCCGCAGACCCTCGATCCAGAACCGGCCGGCGCCGTACCCGATGAGATAGACCGCGAACAGCCGGCCGGCGCCGAGCCGCAGCCGCCGGTCGATCCACAGCAATACACCGACCAGGCCGATGTTCCACATCGACTCGTACAGGAACGTCGGGTGGAACGTCGTGCCCGACTCGAAGCCCGCCGGGAGGTGGTCGTCGTCGATCTCGAGCGCCCACGGCAGGTCGGTCTGCTTGCCGAACAGCTCTTGGTTGAACCAGTTGCCCCACCGGCCGATCGCCTGCGCCAGCGGGATCGCCGGTGCCGCGCACGTGAGGGTCTCGGCGGCGCCGATGCCGCGCCGTCGTGCCTGCCAGAGCCCGGCGAAGACACCGGCGAGCAATCCGCCGGGGATGCCGAGGCCACCCTCCCAGAGCCTGGGGATCGACCCGAGGTCGTCGGAGAAGCGGTCCCAGTCGGTGGCGACGTGGTACAGCCGCGCGCCGATCACGCCGGCCGCAACGCCCCAGACGGCGATCGAGCTCGCGTCCTCGGCGGTGCCGAGCCGCTTCTGCTCGAGCATCCGGCCCATCATCCAGACCGCGGCGATCACGCCGAGCGCGATCATCAGGCCGTACGCCCGGAGGTCGAGCGGGCCGATCGAGATGCCGCTGCCGGAAGGGCTCGGCAACGAGGCGACGACCGAGGCGATCATGTCGCCGTCACCTGACGGACGAACTCGACCGAGTCCTCGATGACGGTGGCGCGGTCGTAGTCGAGCGCCGCCACGTGGAAGCTGCGCTCGAGCCACGTGTGCTCGACAGGCCCGCCATAGGCGGCAGCGAGATGCTCGCTGTCGGCCGGATCGACGACGTGGTCCTGGCGCGACGTGAAGAGCCGCAGCGGGACGGTCAGCTCGCCGAACCGGCCGGTGATCGGCGCGATGCCGTCGTGGAGCAGTGAGTGCAGTGGTGCCAGCGGCGTGCCGTCGTAGGAGTTGTCGAACGCCTCCGGGTCGGCGATGTCGGAGCCCTCGCCCGGCACGATCGTCAGGCCGTCCTCGATGAACTCGTCGAGCATCGCCATCACGTCAGCGTCGCGCAGTCGTGTGGCGGGGTTGATGCACACGAGCCCGCGCACGTCGGGCTGCTCGATGGCGGAGGCGAGCGCCAGCGTGGCCCCCATGCTCTGCCCGACCAGCACGACGTGGTCGACGCGCTCGGCGACGCGGCAGCGGGCACGGTCGAGCTCGGCCGACCAGTCGGCCCACCGCGTGCCGAGCATGTCGTCGACGGTCGTGCCGTGACCGGGGAGGCGAGGGAGCTCGACGTCGAAGCCGGCGGCGATCATCGCGTCGGCAACCCCGCGGACCGAGGAGGGATTCCCCGTGAACCCGTGCACGACCACCACGCCGGTGGCGCCACCCGCTGCGTGCGAGAGCGATTCGCAGCCGTCCAGCACGGGGATCTCGATCGTCACGTCGGGATGTCTACCAGCGATCGGCTTGACCCGCCGGTCAAGCTCGGGGTGAACTGGACCGGTGACGATCGCGGACGACCCGTCGACGACCGACGCCCGGTCGACCTCCGGCGGCCGACAACTGACCGAGCAGGGCCGCGAGCGCAAGCAGCAGCTCGTCGACGCTGCGGTCGCGCTCTTCGCCGAACGCGGCTACGCGGCCACCCGCATCAGGGACATCTGCGACGAGGCCGGCGTCGCGAAGGGACTGTTCTACTGGTACTTCCCGACCAAGCTCGACCTCTTCGGCGAGCTGACTCGGTCGATGCGTCGCGGTCTGCGTCGAGCACAGGCAGACGCCATGACCGCCGACGCCGATGCCGTCGAGCGGATCCGGCAGGGGACGGTGGCGAGCGTGCTGTACATCGCCGAGCACGCCACGTACTTCGCACTCGTCGACGTCGAGCGTGCCGATCCCGCGATCGCCGAGGTGGTGCGCGAGGGCAGCGCGGTCTACCTCGCCGACGTGACCGCGTTGGTCCGGGAGGCGCAGCAGGACGGCTCGATCCTCGACGCCGACCCGGGGCTGCTCGCCCTCGGCGTGCTCGGCGCCGTCTCGTCGTTCAGCAACGCATGGCGCAACGGTCGCATCGATCTCGGCGCGGACGAGCTCGCCGTGTTGGTCGGCGACTGGGTCGTGCGAGCCCTCGGCCACGCCGAGGCGTCGGTCGAGTCGCGCCGCTGATCGACGCCGGGCAACCAGCGTCAGCCGGGCCTGCCAACCAACGCGCATCTCACGGACCGAGCGCGTCGCGCCGGCGCGGTGGGCGAGCGCCGCGGCGAAGCGGCGGCGGCGAGCACGGGAGGCGAAGCCAGTCGTCTCGCCGGCCGGCGACCGCGTCGCCATGCCGCTGGGAGGCGAGGAGCGCAGCGCCAGCGAGCACCACAGCCCGGCAGGGCGGCCGCTACATCAGCGGCGCCACGTGCGCAGCCCGATCGAACGAAGGCAACCAGCGTCAGCCGAGCTTGCCTTCGAGCTCGGGGTGGCGGGCGATCATCACCGCGACGAAGGCGTCGACGCATCGACGCCGGGCACCAGCGTCAGCCGAGCTTGCCCTCGAGCTCGGGGTGGCGGGCGATCATCACCGCGACGAAGGCGTCGACGCATCGACGCCGGGCAACCAGCGTCAGCCCAACTTGCCTTCGAGCTCGGGGTGGCGGGCGATCATCACCGCGACGAAGGCGTCGACGCATCGACGCCGAGAATCAACCCAACTTGCCTTCGAGCTCGGGGTGGCGGGCGATCATCACCGCGACGAAGGCGTCGACGCATCGACGCCGGGCAACCAGCGTCAGCCCAACTTGCCTTCG
>NZ_JASJCS010000183.1 GCF_030065885.1 Ilumatobacter sp.
TGGTTGGCTGACACCAACGACCTCCACCAACCGACCGAACCCGACCGACATCGACCCCCGAACTCACCGCCGCGTCCCTGCGACCCGATCCGCCAGTCATCGGCACCGCCCGCGACCTGGTTGGCTGAGACGTCGATTCAGCCGAGCTCGGCGTGCAGCCGTGCACGCGCCTGCGCGAGCTGCGTTGCGAGCACTCGCTCGGTGGCCGGGTCGATCGCGCCCAACCGCTCGTGCTGCGCCGAGAGTCGCGCCAGCGAGGCATGGACGTGGTCGAACGCAGGCCGGGCACTTCGGGGCAACGCCCGCCGCTGACGGAGGAGCTGCTGCCAGCCGGAGAACATCGCCGCCTCCGCTGGGGTCAAGCCGTACTGCTGCGCGAGGAACGGCAGCATGTGATCGAAGCGATCGCGCTCGCGGCGCCGCATGACGATCAGCGTGATCGCCACCGCGACGAACAGCGCGACGAACAGTGCCGCCGCAAGGAAGACGACGCGGGTGGCGACGTCCTCGGTCACGTCGCCGACGATGTCGCCGAAGGCGAGCGAGCCGTTCCACATCGCGTGGGTGATCACGGCGAGTGCGTACCCCCACCACGCCGTCCAGAGCGGACGACCCCTCCGGACCGCCAGGCCGATCGCCAGCCCCGTCCAGAACGTGAAGAGCGGATGTGCGAACGGGGTCAGGATCGCACGGATGATGAAGACCGGCAGGAACGCGCCTTCCACGGATGCGATCGAGAAGTACGTCATGTCCTCGACCACGGCGAACCCGATCGCCACCCAGCCCGCGTACACGACGCCGTCGGAGACGCCGTCGACCTCGCGTCGCCGCACGGCCCAGACGACGCCGAGTCCCTTGATCGCCTCCTCCGCGACGGGTGCCGAGATGACCACCGCAGCGATCTCACCGAACGCGACCGCGACCACGCCGTTGGCGATCAGCGCGACCACGACGGCGACCGACGCCCCCCAGAGCACGGCGTGGGCCCGCGACGCCCTCGGCTCGGGCTCGACGCGATCGAGCCACGACAGCACGGGCAGCACGATCACGAACGGGACGAGACCCGCCGCGACGACGACCGGCTCGACGGCGACCATCACGATCAGGCCGAGTGCCAGCAACGGGGCACAGATCGTGACCGGCACGCTGAGCCATCTCGGCAGGCGCGGCCGGCGCTCACGTGATGCACCACCGGTGAACGCGGTCCACGCCGAGCCGTTCCACCACCGCCAATCCGAGTCCCCGGTCGGATCGGGGTACCACCCGGCCGGCGTGGTCGCGGGCGGGGGCAGGCTCGGCTCGCTCACGACGGCATGCCCACGAAGGCCCTCATGTGGAACGCCATCTGGTCGGGGCCGTACCGACCGTCGCCCCCGATGGGGCAGGCCCGCCGGGCCGCACAACCCTCGGCGAGACAGTCCGGTTGGCGATCGGACCGGACGTGATCGGCGCAGGCGACGGTGTCGTACCCGGCGTCGGTGAACGCGCCGACGGGGCACGTCGACAAGCACGGCTGACCGTCGCAGTCGACACAGGGAGATTCGCCACCTGCAGGCGTGGGCACGCCGTCGACGGGCTCGGCGAGGAGGAACGCGCCGCGGTACGCGTGCCACAGCCCGAAACGGCGGTGGACCAGCAGACCGATCGGCGACTGCCACACGTCGGCGGCGCGCTGCGCCCACCGCTGGAACGGCTGGTACGGCTCATCGCTCGGATGCACATACGTCGCGTCGAAGCGTGCCGCGACCGGCCGCAGCTGCTCGCGCGTCCACCGATCGAGCGGATCGGCGCCCGGGCTCTCGCCCCGCCGGAAGTGCGGCCACATCGCACCTCCGACGTTGCCGATCACGATGACGGTTCGGGTCGGCCGGCCGTCGGCGAGCGGCGGCACACCGTCGTCGGGGGCGGGCGAGAAGCCACCTCGGGCGATCATGCCGATCGACTCCACGGCCGCCGCGATGTCCTCGTACGCAGACCCGCCGGACATGCGCGCAGGCTAGTGCCGTGTCGGGCGGCGCGTGCGATGCGCGAGGCGGCGGAGCAGTCGACCGGCACCGGTCAGCCCGTGCCGCCACGGTCACGCACCCGGCTGGCAGACTGGTGCCGTGCCAGAGCTCGAGACCTTGCCGGCCGAGACGATCCCCGACGTCGAGGAGGTCACCGAGACCGGCGAACCGGTCGTCGCCCACATCGTCAAGGTCGGGCCGGGTGAGTCGGCGGCGGCGAAGGTGCTCGAGGCCCGCATCAACGGCACCCCGGTCGAAGCGCTGTGCGGTCACGTGTGGGTGCCCGCACGCGACCCGAAGCAGCTCCCGGTGTGCCAGGCGTGCAAGGAGGTCTACGACATGTACAAGGTGTTCAACGACGGCCTCCGCGACTCGCCGTCGGACTGAACCTCGAACCGTGACGCTGAACCTGCGCTCCGCCGTGCGGGCGTTGCTCATCGACGACGACGACCACGTCCTGCTCGCCAGGTACGTCTTCCCGAGCGGCGTCGAGGCGTGGGCGCTCCCGGGAGGCGGCCTGGAGAACGGCGAGGACCCGATCGACGGCCTCCGTCGCGAGCTCCACGAAGAGCTCGGCCTCGACGCGGCGCCGATCGGACCGCACGTGTGGAGCCGCGAACACGTCATCCCGATGCACACGGGGCATGACGGCCAGCGCGATCAGATCCACCTCGTCCGCCTCGCACGCTTCGAGCCCCGACCGACGATCGGGTGGGAGGCACTCGAGGCCGAGTACGTGTTCGAGATGCGGTGGTGGTCGCTGTCCGAGATCGAGGAGGCGACCGACACCCGGTTCGCGCCGCGCGAGCTGGCCATCCACCTGCGGGGCCTCCTCGAGGACGGGCCACCCGCACTGCCCGTTGACATCGGTGTTTGAGTGAAGCTCAAGAATTCCTCAAGTTGTCGGCCGGCCGGGCCGAAGGGACCGTTGTGACCATCACTGCCTCGATGCGCCAGCTCATCGACCACCTGGTCGACGAGGTGCCCGGCGTCACCGGCGCGCTCGTCAGCAGCGCCGACGGGTTCGTGCTCGCATCGCGGCTGCCGTCCCGCGACCACATCGACCCGTCAGCCGTGGCGGCGATGTCGGCGGCGACGATCGGGCTCTCCAACCGGCTCGTTCGACTCACCGGCGAGTCCCCCTCGGCGGTGAGCCACCAGCGGTCGACCGACGGCCAGGTGCTCGTCTTCAGCGTCGCCCAGGTGGCCGTGCTGACCCTGCTCGCCGCCGCCGATGCCGACGGTTTGCAGCTGACCCAGGTCGGCCGCGAGGTCGTGCTCGGCCTGCAGCGGCTCTTCCACAACGCAAACGCCGACGAAGCCGGCTGAGTCACCGGCCGACGTCCGGCTGGCTTCGTTCCGGTTTCTCCGAAGGTGCGCACGACCGTTCCCTCGGGACCACAGAGGCCGACTGCGTTGGATGTCGACGACTCCCCGGCGGCAACACGAGCTCACCGGAAGTCGCGGCTGGCCGGTGACGCTGGTAGCGGGAGCGGCGCCATGTGCTCGGCGACGATGTTGATCACCCCTTCGCTGCGCTCCAACCGGCCGCGGATCACCATCGCCGCAGCCCGCCTCGCCACCTTGCCGAACCGCTGCCAGCAGCCCTTGGACACGACCACGTTGATGAGGCCGGTCTCGTCCTCCAGGTTGAGGAACGTGGTCCCCTGGGCGGTCATCGGCCGCTGCCGGTGCGTCACGACCCCGGCGACCACCACGCGCGTGGTGGGCTCGCACTCCCACAGACCCTGCGACGTGACCACGCCCAACTTGCCGAGCTCGTCGCGGACGAACCGGGTGGGATGGCCCTCGGGTGAGACGCCGGTCGCCCAGAGGTCGGCGATCGACTCCTCGATCGGGTTCATCCCCGGCAACGTCGGCGGGCGCTCGCCGGTGACGATGCCCGGCAGCCGGCCGGGACGCGACTGCGACACCGCGCCGACCGCCCAGAGCGCCTCGCGCCGGTCGAGCCCGAAGCACTCGCCGAACACACCGGCGGTCGCCATCGCCTCGAGGTGGGCGATGGTCAGCTCGGGGACCCGTCGCACCAGGTCCTCGGGCGTGGCATACGCGCCGTGCTCGACGCGCTCGGTCTCGATCTGCTCGGCCAGCTCGCTGCCGATGCCGCGTACCGACGCGATGCCGAGCCGGACCGAATCACCGCCGTCCTCCAGCGAGGCGCCGGCAAGCGAGATGTTGAGGTCGGGTGTGTGCACCGTGACGCCATGGCGGCGAGCGTCCTGCACCAGGGTGTGCGGCGACCAGAACCCCATCGGCTGGGCGTTGATCAACGCCGCGCAGAAGGCGGCGGGCTCGTGGTACTTGATCCACGACGACGCGTAGACGAGATAGGCGAACGACACCGAGTGCGACTCGGGGAACCCGTAGTTGGCGAACGACTTCATCTTGTGGAAGATCTCGTCGGCGATCTCACCGGTGATGCCACGCTCGGCCATGCCGGCGTACAGCCGCTCGCGCAGGTTCTCCATGCGGGCCAGCGAGCGCTTCGAGCCCATCGCCTGGCGCAGCTCGTCGGACTCGGCCGGCGTGAACCCGGCGACGTCGATCGCCATCTGCATCAGCTGCTCTTGGAACAGCGGCACACCGAGTGTCTTGCCGAGCGCGTTCTCGAGCAGTGGGTGGAGATAGGTGACGGGCTCGTGACCGTTGCGTCGTCGGATGTACGGGTGCACCGAACCGCCCTGGATCGGCCCGGGGCGGATCAGCGCCACCTCGACGACCAAGTCGTAGAACTTTCGCGGTTTGAGGCGCGGCAGGGTCGCCATCTGGGCCCGCGACTCGATCTGGAACACGCCCACGGTGTCGGCGCGGCACAACATCGCGTAGACGTCGTCCTCTTGCGGGATGGTGGCGAGGTCGACCTCGTAGCCGCGATGGGTGCGGATCAGGTCGACGGCGTAGTGCAGCGCCGACAGCATGCCGAGCCCGAGGAGGTCGAACTTGACGAGCCCGGCGTTGGCGCAGTCGTCCTTGTCCCACTGAAGCACGCTGCGCTGCTCCATCCGTCCCCACTCGACGGGGCACACCTCGATCACCGGCCGGTCGCAGATGACCATGCCGCCCGAGTGGATGCCGAGGTGGCGGGGTGCGTCCTCGATCTGGCGTGCCAGGTCGAGCACGTCGTCGGGGATGGTGCAGTCGGGCTGGGCCGCAGTTGCCTCGACGCCGCCCCACCCGTCGATCTGCTTGGCGTAGGCGTCCTGCTGGCCGGTGGAGTGGCCGAGCGCCTTGGCCATGTCGCGGATCGACGACCGCGCCCGGTAGGTGATGACGTTGGCGACCTGCGCGGTGTGATGGCGTCCATAGCGCTCGTACACGTACTGGATGACCTCTTCGCGCCGGTCGCTCTCGATGTCGATGTCGATATCAGGAGGTCCGTCACGTTCGGTCGACAGGAACCGTTCGAACAGCAGGCCGAGCGAGACGGCGTCGGCCTTGGTGACGCCGAGCGCGTAGCAGACCGCCGAGTTGGCGGCG
>NZ_JASJCS010000046.1 GCF_030065885.1 Ilumatobacter sp.
GCTCGCGCCGGAGTGGTGCGAGCGCTACGTCGCGCTCGCCGTCGAGTACCGCGTGCCGGCGCTGATCACGGCGCGCCTCGACGCGTACGGGCCGAGCAATCACCTCGCCGACGTGAGCGAGGCGGCGTTCGCCGAGTTCGTCGGCCAGGCCCGAGCGGCCGCGATGCCGGTCTTCGACGAGGTGCTCGAGACCGACTTCGGACGAGCAGCCGACGAATCGGTCGACTACGAGCGGATGCTCCTCGGCGCCGACGGCGAACTGGTCTACTGCGCGTTCCACCCGTGCCGGCCAGGGCCCGGAGAGGTCGAGCGGATCGACCCCGACACGTTCCACGTTCGCACCGACGAGTACGACCTGTTCGGCCGCGAGAGCTGGGTGAGCTGGCTCGACGACCAATCGTTCGACGTCGTGGGCATGCGCGAGCTCCGCGACGCCTGGCGCACGAAGCTCACGCAGTGACGCCGAACGTCGGCGTCGGTCAGCCGTCGGCGCGTCGCGGCACCGGGACGGGATCGTGCTCGACGAAGATGCACTCGCCGGGGCAGTCGAGCGCAGCGTCGATGACCGCAGCCGTGAGCCTGCCGGGCACCGGGACGATGCACGCCCGGCCGCCGGGGTCGCTGACGACGACACCCGCCGCTGCGTCGCGGACGTACGAGATGCCGTCCTCGAGCAGCACGAACACCTCGGGGCTGTGATCGGTGCACAGCCCGTCGCCGGTGCAGAGATCCTGGTCGATCCAGACCCGCATGATGCCCTCCGTACCGGCCAACGGTAGACGAGGGCTCGGGCGACGTCGATGGGCCGCGACCCTGGAAGAATGTCGGCGATGACCGACCACTACGACTTCGTCATCGTGGGCGGCGGGTCGGCGGGGTGCGCGCTGGCGAACCGTCTCAGCGCCGACCCCTCGAACCGGGTGCTCGTCCTCGAGGCCGGACGGCGTGACTGGAAGTGGGACGTGTTCATCCACATGCCGGCCGCGCTCGCGTACCCGATCGGCAACCGCTTCTACGACTGGAAGTACGAGAGCGAGCCCGAGCCCCACATGGGCGGGCGTCGGGTGTACCACGCCCGCGGCAAGGTGCTGGGCGGGTCGTCGAGCATCAACGGGATGATCTTCCAGCGCGGCAACCCCGCCGACTACGAGAAGTGGGCGCAACGCCCGGGTCTGGCCGATTGGGACTACGCCCACTGCCTGCCGTACTTCAAGCGGATGGAGACCTGCCTCGCCGGTGAGGACGACTGGCGGGGCGGCGACGGACCGTTGGAGCTCGAGCGCGGCCCCGCCGCGAGCCCGTTGTTCGAGGCGTGGCTCGAGGCCGGCCCGCAGGCGGGCTTCCGACGCACCGACGACGTCAACGGCTTCCGCCAGGAAGGGTTCGCGGCGTTCGACAAGAACATCCGGCGCGGGCGCCGCCTCAGCGCCGCCCGGGCGTACCTGCACCCGGTGCTCGACCGGCCGAACCTCGAACTGGTCACCGGGGCGCTCGCCAACCGCGTGCAGTTCGACGGCACGCGGGCGATCGGCGTCGAGTACCGGCGGCGGCGCCGCACGCACGTCGCGCGGGCCGGCGAGATCGTCCTCTGCGGCGGGGCCTTCAACTCACCCCAACTGCTCCAGCTCTCGGGCGTCGGGGAGCCCGGTCACCTCACCGGCCTCGGCATCGACGTGGTCCACGCTCTGCCCGGCGTCGGCGAGAACCTGCAGGACCATCTCGAGGTCTACATCCAGTACGCGTGCAAGCAGCCGGTCTCGATGCAGCCGCACCTCGCGATGTGGCGGGCGCCGTGGATCGGGCTGCAGTGGCTGGCCCGGCGCGGCCCCGCCGCCACCAACCACTTCGAGGCCGGGGCGTTCGTGAAGAGCAATCCCGACGAGCCGTACCCGAACCTGATGTTCCACTTCCTGCCGATCGCGATCCGCTACGACGGCTCGTCGCCGGCGGGCACGTCCGAGACCGGCCACGGCTACCAGGTGCACGTCGGCCCGATGTACTCCGACTCGACGGGGTGGGTCCGGATCACGTCGACCGATCCGCGACAGCACCCGGCGGTGCAGTTCAACTACCTGTCGACCGAGCGCGACCGGCGGGAGTGGATCGAGGCGGTCCGGACGGCCCGGCGGATCCTGGCCCAGCCCGCGTTCGAGCCGTACGACGGCGGTGAGATCTCGCCCGGGCCCGACGTCGAGACCGACGAGGAGATCATGGCGTGGGTCGCCCGTGACAGCGAGACCGCGCTGCACCCGTCGGGCACGTGCACGATGGGCACCGACGAGATGGCCGTCGTCGACCCGTCGACGATGCGGGTCCACGGCGTCGACGGGCTGCGCGTGGTCGACGCCTCGGTCGTGCCGGTGATCACGAACGGCAACCTGTACGCACCGACGATGATGGTGGCCGAGCGGGCGGCCGATCTGATCCTCGGCAACGACCCGCTGCCGCCCGACCCGGCCGAGTTCTATCTCGGGGGCCCGTCGTGACTGGGCGACGTGAGCGAGGCGACGTGAACGGGTCGCCGTGACGGGTCGGCCGAACCTCCTGCTGGTGATGGCCGACCAGCTCGCAGCGCCGTTCCTGCGCTGCTACGGCGGCGACACCGCGATCACGCCGGCGATCGACCGGCTCGCCGAGGAGGGCGTGGTGTTCGAGTCGGCCTATGCGAACAGCCCGCTGTGCGCGCCCTCGAGGTTCTCGATGATGAGTGGCCGGCTCAACTCGGTGATCGGCGCCTACGACAATGCCTCGGAGTTCCCTGCGAGCGTTCCGACGTTCGCTCACCACCTCCGCAGCGCCGGCTACCAGACGTCGCTGATCGGGAAGATGCACTTCGTCGGGCCCGACCAGCTGCACGGCTTCGAGGAGCGCCTGACGACCGACATCTACCCGGCCGACTTCGGCTGGACGCCGAATTGGGACGATCCGGACGGCCGGTTCGACTGGTGGTTCCACAACATGGACAGCGTGACCGACGCCGGCGTCGCCGAGGCGTCGAACCAACTCGACTTCGACGACGATGTCGGCCACCAAGCGCTGCGCAAGTTGCGCGACCTCGCCCGCACGTCGGACGACCGCCCGTGGTTCGTCACTGTCTCGTTCACGCACCCGCACGACCCGTACGTCGCCCGGCCGGAGTTCTGGGAACGCTACGACCGTGTCGAGATCCCGATGCCGGCAGTCGCCGACGGCGCGGTGACCCACGACCGGCACAGCGAGCGGCTCCGGCACGTGATCGCCGCCGACGTGACGTCGGTGACCGACGACCAGATCCGTGCGGCGCGGCGCGCCTACTTCGCCAACGTCTCGTACGTCGACGACTGGCTACGGCAGATCCGCGACACGCTCGAGCGGTTCGACCTCGCCGACGACACGGTGACCGTGTTCACCGCCGACCACGGCGACATGCTCGGCGAGCGCGGCCTCTGGTACAAGATGAGCTTCTTCGAGCACAGCGCACGCGTGCCGCTGATCGTCCACGACCCGGCCCGTCGCTCGGCGGCACAGGCGACGACCCATGTCAGCCTGCTCGATCTCGCGCCGACGCTCCTCGACCTCGCCGGCGTCGAGGCGACCGAGCCGATGGAGGGGGCGAGTGTGCTGCCGTTCGTCTCGTCGCCCGACCCGGACCGAACCGTGGTGGGGGAGTACCTCGGCGAGGGAGCGGTCGCGCCGATCTTCATGATCCGTCGGGGTGACCTCAAGCTCGTCTGGTGCAGTGCCGACCCGCCACAGCTCTACGACGTGGCCGCCGACCCGCACGAGCTGACGAACCTCGCCGACGACCCGGCGCACGGGGCGACGCTGGAGTCGTTCACGGCCGAGGTGACGAAGCGATGGGACGTCGACCGCATCGACGCCGAGGTCCGTGCCAGCCAGCGCGACCGCGCCGACGTCGACCGGGCGCTCCGCCGGGGTCGGTATCGGTCGTGGGACCACCAGCCGACGGTCGACGCCGGCCAGCAGTACATGCGCAATCACCTCGACCTCAACGACGTCGAATCGGGCCGCCGCTACTGAAGCCGCACCGCTCCTGAAGTCGCGCCGCTCCTGAAGTCGCGCCGCTCCTGAAGCGGGCGGGCGGCCGTGTCGCCCCGACCGGGATCATCGCCGGCCGGGTCGTTCGTCTCTGGCGTGGGTGTCGGCCGCGTGGTACGCGGGAAGCGGAGGCGTGGAGCACGATGACGCATCGGTGGGCAGTCGTTGCGGTCTGGCTGGTCGCGGCGGTCGGCTGCGGTGGAGGCGGCCCCGATGCGCCAGGTGCGAGCAGCCAGGCGGCTCCGATCTCGCCGCAGACGACCGCCTCGACGGTGCTGCCCGTTGCCGAGCCCTCCGCAAAGGCGACCGTCGCACCGTCCTCGACGGGCGCGACCCCGGCGGACGAGACCTCGTCACCCGCGATCTCGACGGCAGCGTCCTTGGTGCCGAGCACCACACAGCCGTGGACGACCGTGGACCTCGGGTCGGCTCCCGACGACTGGATCGACCTCGGGGCACTCCCTGGGATCGACGTCTCGGGAGCGCTCGACATCAACGACCAGGGCGCGATCGTCGGCTACAGCTACGTCGGCGAGTACGAGATGTACGGCGTCTGGTGGCCGGATCCCCTGAGCCCCCCGCAGCGGCTGGACGACCTCGTCGACGCCCCGGATGCCGAGCCGTTCACATCGGCGACGCGGATCAACGACGCCGGTCAGGTCCTCGCCTTCGGCGAGGGTGTCTACGTGATCGACCTGCCCAGGGGTGTGGCGACCGAGATCGTGCCCTCGTTCGGCCGCGTCGGGGCAGACGGCGTGTACTTCCTCGCCGAGGACCTCAACGACCGCGGTCAGGTCGTCGGCAGCGTGGAGATCGACGCCATCCCCCCGGAGCCGGGCGTCACCGGCAACGGTACCTCGATCACCAGGGCGTTCCTGTGGGACGTGGCGACCGGCGAGATGGCCGACCTCGGCATTCCGACGGGCGCGACGTCGTGTGGCGCAACGGCGATCAACGACCGCGGCCAGGTCGTCGGGTCGTGCGACGATCGTCCTGTCGCCTGGAACCTCGACACCGGTGAGATCCAGCGACTCGCCGGCTCGACCATCCCCGGGGCGCTCAGCGACCTCGGTCTGGCGATCAGCAGGGGTTCGTCCAGTCGGCTCTGGGATCTGGCCACCGGGGAGGTGCTCGTGCTCGATGTCCAGATCGGCGACATCAACGATCTCGGACAGATCTGTGCAGCCGGCTACGCGATCAACGATCTCGGTCAGGTCGTGAGTTGGGGGGGCAGCGCGCGGTCTTCGAGTACGACGGCGTGATCTGCGACGGGCTGAAGCCGAACCCGTGCTGGTAGCTCACGCCCTGTGGCAACCGGTCAGCGCTCTCGGACCCGCGTGGCGGCGGGGAACTGCTGGTCGCTGAGGCCGGCGTTCGACCACACGACCTGCTCCAGCCGGGCGAGGCCGACCTCGAGCGAGCGGGTGAGCCGGGCCTTGTTGCCCGACGCCAGCAGGTCGACCACCAGCCCCGTGAACATCGCCTTCGCGAGCGACGCCTCGATCACGGCGGCGGACTCGGGGACACCTTCGGTGACGAGGCGCTGCTCGATGTTGAGCCGCCAGACGCCGATCTGCTCACCGCGCAATCGCCGGGGGAGCCCGCCGAGGGTCGCCTCCATCGCAGCGGCTTCGATGCCCAGCCGGGCCATGGCGAGGTTGCGTGGCGAGGCGTTGATCCACCGCCACCATGCGCGCAAGAGGTCGGCCTGCGACATCCGCGGCCGGCGCCTCAGCCAGCGCTGCTCGACCTGGCGCTGGATCTCGCCCGACCTCCTGAGCGCGGCGATGACCAGGTCGTCGCGCGATCCGAAGTGGTGCACCAGCGAGTTGACGCTGACGCCGACCGAGTCGGCGAGCGGCCGGTACGACACATTGGCGAGGCCGTGCTCGCCCAGGTGATCGACGACACGGTCGAGCAGGTCGAGCCGGTGCTGCCGGTCGACGGGGCGAGCCACGCTCAGCTCCGCATGCGCTCGCCGCGCGGGTCGAGCACCGGCTCGCGCAGCGGCGTCGCCGGCCGGCGACGGCCGATGATCTCGATCTCGAAGCCGCTGGCGGCATCGGCGACGCCTGCTTCGACGTAGCCGAGCGCCAGCGACCTCTCGCTGTAGTGGGCGTAGCCACCTGACGTGACCCAACCGACCACTCTCGGGCCCGAACCGTCGTCGTGCCAGATCGGCTCGTCGCCGATGACGTCGGCCGGGTCGTCCGGGTCGGGGTCGACCTCGAAGTAGGACAGGTACCGCTTCGGCGGGTCGGCGGACTCGAGCGCCTTGCGCCCGACGAAGTCGTGGTCGAGCTTGACGTAGCGGTCCATGCGCGCCTCGTACGGCGTGAAGATCGGGCGGTACTCGCGGAACCAGGTGCCGAACATCTTCTCGAGGCGCATCGAGAGCAGGGCGCGGACGCCGAAGAGCCGGAGGCCGTGCGGTTCGCCGGCCTCCACCAGGACGTCGAACACGTGCCGCTGGTTCTCGGGCGACGTCCAGATCTCGTAGCCCAGGTCGCCGGTGTACGTCATGCGACCCACGCGACAGCTCGCCATGCCGACGTCGAACTGGCGGAAGTCCATGAACCGGAAGTTCTCGTTCGAGACGTCGAACCGGGTGACCGCCTGCAGGACGTCGCGCGACTTCGGACCGGCGATCGAGAGGCCGACCATGCGCTGGCCGACCACCTCGAACGTGAACGCCGGGTCGGCCGGCATGTTCATCAGGAACCATCGCCGGTGGTGGTCGGTCGCCCCGAGCGAGCTGAACAGGAAGAACCCGTCGTCGGCGTACCGGGCCACCGAGAACTCGCCGATCACGCGGCCGTGGTGGTTCAGGATCGCGGTCAGGTTGATCCGCCCGACCTTGGGCAGCGTGTTGGTGAAGAGCCCTTGCAGCCACTCGGCCGAGCCGGGGCCGGCCACGCGGTACTTCGAGAAGTTGGAGACCTCGGTCATGCCGACGCCGTCGCGGACGGCACGCGACTCCTCGCCGACGAGGTCGAACGCGTTCGACCGGCGGAACGTGACGTTCTCGACCGGCTCGCGACCTGCGCGCTGGAACCACAGTGGCGATTCGAGACCGAAGTCCGCGCCGAAGACGGCGTTGTGCGCAACGAGGCGATCGTGGACCGGCACGGTCTGCAGGTTGCGGCCTTCGGGCAGTTCCTCGTTGGGGAACGTGATCCGGAACCGGCGGCGGTAGTTCTCCTCGGCCTTGACCCGCGTGTACGGCAACGTGGCGTAGTCGCCGAACCGGGACACGTCCATCCCCCAGATGTCGAAACCCGGGTCGCCGTCGGTCATCCAGTTCGCGAGGCTGAGGCCGACGCCGCCGCCCTGGGACAGGCCGGCCATCACGCCGCATGCGGTCCAGTGGTTCTGGAGCCCTGGCACGGGGCCGACGAGCGGGTTGCCGTCGGGGGTGAAGGTGAACGGGCCGTTGACGATCGTCTTGATGCCCGCCGTCGCCATTGCGGGGTAGTGCTGGAACGCGACGCTCAGCTCGGGCTCGATGCGGTCGAGGTCGGGCGGGAGCAGCTCCATGTCGAAGTTCCACGGCGTCTCGTGCTCGGACCACGGCCGGGAGTCCTGCTCGTACGTGCCGAGCAGCATGCCCTCACCCTCCTGGCGGATGTAGATCTCGCCCGTGAAGTCCATCGCCATCGGCATCTCGCGACCGCTGGCGGCCATGTGCTCGGCGACCTCGGGCATCGGTTCCGTGACCAGGTAGTGGTGCTGCATCGCCAGGACCGGCAGCTCGAGACCGGCCATCCGACCGACCTCGCGCGCCCACAGGCCGCCGGCGTTGACCACGTGCTCGGCGTGGATCTCGTGGCGTTCACCGTCGTCGGCGTTGCCGGTACTGGGTCGGGTGACGACGGTCCACGTGCCGTCGGGGCGCTGCTCGAGACCGCTCACCCAGGTCTGGCGGTAGATCTCGGCGCCGGCCTGGCGGGCGCAGATCGCGTATGCGTTCGTGACGCCGGTCGGGTCGACGTGGCCCTCGACCGGGTCCCACATCGCGCCGAGGAAGTGCCGTGGGTCGAGCAGCGGGAACAGCTCCTGCGCTTCCTTCGGCGAGATCATCTCGAGGCCGTCCATGCCGAGGTAGCGGCCACGGGCGACCGCCATCTCGAGCCAGTCCATGCGGTCGGTGTCGGACGCGAGCGTGATGCCGCCGGGGAGGTGGATCGAGCAGTCCTGGCCCGAGCGCTCCTCGATCTGCTGGTACAGCTGCACGGTGTACTGCTGGAGCTGGGCGACGTTGGGGTCGCCGTTGAGGGTGTGCATGCCGCCCGCGGCGTGCCAGGTCGAGCCGGCGGTGAGCTCCTTGCGCTCGACCAGCACGACGTCGGTCCACCCGTTCTCGGTGAGGTGGAACAGGACCGATGCGCCGACGACCCCACCCCCGATCACCACCACCTGTGCTGACGACTTCATCGATGTGCTCCTTCAACCTTCAGACCCTGTGGCAGTCACGACGGCATCCTGCGTCGGGTTGGCTGCCGTGGCGTGTGCGTCGGGGTGCCGTGGCAGTCACGACGACTACGGATGTCGTGTCGACCGCCACAGAGTCGCGTGGGTGGGGGATCGGTGGGGTTGGCTGCCGTGGGCGTGTGCTTCCGGGTTCTGTGGCAGTCACGGCGACGACGGATGTCCTGTCGACTGCCGCAGAGTCGCGTGGGTGGGGGATCGGTGGGGTTGGCTGCCGTGGCGTGTGCGTCGGGGTTCCGTGGCAGTCACGACGACATCGGATGTCCTGTCGACTGCCGCAGCATCCGGGGACGGCGTGCGATCCGGTCGGTTCGGGCCGCACCCGGTGTCCAATCGCAGCGGCGGCGTGCGAACCGGCGTGGTCGGTGTGTGCGTGTCGGGTGGCGCAGCGACGAGGGGTTGCCCCGAGGAGTGGTGTACTCGTGAGCCGTCGTCGAAGCGGCGGCCTCTTCGGTGCCGGCGCAGAGGCGGCGTGCGAACCAATCATCAGTAGTCCACCTCCACGCCGCCTTCGGCGGTCCGTCGGGCCACGAAGTCGGTCAGCTCCTCACGCACGGCCTCGTCCATCGGCGGCTCCTCGTACTCGGCGAGGAACGCCTTGACCAGCTCGTTGGCCTTGGCGGCTGCCTCCGGGCTGCCGGCCTCGGCCCACGCCTCGAAATTGCGCCAGTCGGAGACCATCGGTCGGTAGAACTCGGTGCGGTACCGGGCCTGGGTGTGCTCGGCACCGAAGAAGTGCCCGCCGGGCCCGACCTCGGCGATCGCGTCGAGCGCCAACGTCTCCTCATCGACGACGAGCGGGTCGAGCGACGCCGACACCATGTGCAGCAGGTCGGCGTCGAGCAGCATCTTCTCGAAGCTCACGTGCAGGCCGCCCTCCATCCATCCCGCGCCGTGCTGCACCCAGTTCGTGCCGGCGTCGACGGCGCCCCAGATCGAGAACATCGACTCGTACGCGGCCTGCGCGTCGACGGCGTTGGCGGCGCAGGCGTTCGAGGACCGGTACGGCACGGCGTAGCGGCGGGCGAGCTGCCCGCCGACCACGGTCGCCTTCCAGTACTCGGGTGTACCGAACGCCGGCGCACCCGACTGCATGTCGACGTTGCTGGTGAACGAGCCGTAGACGAAGGGGCTGCCGGGGCGCACGATCTGCGTGAGCATCAGGCCGACGAGGGCTTCGGCGTTCTGCTGCGCCAGCGCCCCGGCGATCGTGATCGGCGCCATCGCCCCGGCCAGCGTGAACGGGGTGACGCACACGACCTGATTGCGCCGGGACATCTCGATGATGCCGTGGCTCATCGGCACGTCGAGGGTGAGCGGGGAGTTGGTGTTGATGATCGTGCAGATGCTCGGTTGCTCGTCGAGCTCGGCCTCGGTCAGGCCACGTGCGATGCGGGCCATCTCGATCGCGTCGACGTTCCGTTGCCTGCCGAGCGAGTAGACGTGGATCGCCTTGTCGGTGAGCGTCAGCAGGTCGAGCGTGGCGTCGAGGTGGCGCACCGACGCGTGGATGTCGATCGGCTCGACGGGATAGCCGGGCGTGAAGTGGATCGAGGTGAGCGACTGCACGAGCCGGAGCAGGTTCTGGTAGTCGTGCCGGTTCCCGGCGCGACGACCGCCGTCCAGGTCGGCGACGTTCGGCGCGCTGTTGACCGCCGCGAACGACAGGTGATCACCGCCCATCACGAGATCGTGCGCGGGGTTGCGGGCGTGCAGCGTGAACTGAGCCGGCGCCGTGGTGATCAGCTCCTCGACGAGCGCCGGTTCGAACCGGACCATCTCGCCGTCGACGGTCGCGCCGGCGCCACCGAACACCGACCTGGTCTCGGGGTCGAGGACCTTCATGCCGAGCTCGCTCAGGATGCGCAGCGAGGCGTGGTGGATCGCCTCGACCTGGTCGTCGGAGACGAGCCGGGTCGGTTCCCGGCGCAGGCGGGGCTGGTCGAACGGCCGCTGCTCGGGAACGCGAGGGCGCGACACGTTTCGGTTTCGGCGCCGGCGTTGACCGCTCCGTGCGACGTTTGCGCCCACGGATCCCCCAATCCATGACGTAATTTCCGGTACGAGTGTTCCAGGCTACATCAACCGGCCGGCGATGGGCCGCTCGGGGACTCGGCGGTCAGCGGGGGCCGAGACGCAGGGTGGCCAGGTAGTCGTCGAGCGTCAGCGACGCGAATCCCTCAATGTGGAGCGCGTGGCGGGCGGTTGCGAGCTCGGGGCTCTCGACGGCGTCGACGAACGCCGCCCGCAGCTCGTCGGCGCGCGCGTCGCCGGCCGGCTTGCGCAGCGTGATCGCAGGGGTGGGGATCCGCGGGCCGATGCCGACCTGGCGGAGCCCGGCGACGAGGCCCGGCTCCTCGGCCGAGATCAGGGCCAGGCTCCACGCGTCGAGTGAGGCGACATCGGCCTCGCCCTTCGCGAGCGCGCGAAGGCTGTCGTGGTGAGCCGACGTGAACGTCACGTCGCCCGGCCACTCGGCGCCGGTGCCGACGGTGGCGGCGAGCAGGCTCAACCAGCCCGAGAGGCTGTCGGCGCTGTTGGCGACGGCCCGGCTGCGCGACGAGATCAGCTCGTGCAACGGCCGGTCGTGCGGCGTCAGGATCACGCTGCGGTAATACCCGTCGGCCGCGTCGGGGAGGTCGACGTCGAAGGCGCCGACGAGGTGCATGTCGTTGCGGTGCAGGGCCGCGAAGGGCCAGCCGCACACATGGGTGACCAGGCAATCCGCGTCGTACCAGCGGGCGTGCACGTCGCCCGACCGCGTGAGCCGGTCCGGCGTCCACGGTGCCCGGCGGTGCACGGCCGCCCACAGCTCGTCCCATGCCCACGCGACCGAGTCGAGCGGATACATCCCGAGCTCGACGTGCGGGCCAGATGTCATGGACGTCCTCGCTGCGCCGTCGTCGTCATCACGGATGCGAAACCACTGGGCCGACCTCGTTGTTCCCGATGCTCGACCCGGCACCTGGCCCGGCGAGGCGGGCGAACGGGAGAGCGCGCTCCCATGCGGTCGCCCTTGCTGCACGTCTACTGCGTCGACTCGGCGATCGTCTGCCGCAGCCGCGCGACGGCGTCGGGATCGCCGGCGACCGACACGTGCTCGTCGGGCAACCGTCCCCACATCCAGAGGTCGAGGTCGAGCGCCGGCGCCTCGATCACGGTGTCGGCCCGATCGAGGTCGTCGATCCGTTCGAGCGCGGCGAGGTCGTGGTCCGTCCCGGTCGTGGGCGATGTTCCGGTCATGCGACCGAAGCGCAGCGACCAGGATCGGCCCGCGCCACCGGCGTCGAGCCGGATCGTGCCGGTTCCTCGCGTGAACGTGGCCCACGGCGGCACCCCGGTGAGCATCACGCCGACGAGCTCGTCGACGCCGTCGGCGCCGAGCGCAGGGTCGACCGTGGGCACCGGCTCGCCGACGGCGAGGAGGCCGTCGACGTGGTGCACCAGCGCTTCGTGCGACTGTCGGCGAACCGTGAACCCGACCGTCTGCTCGTCGGCCCAGCTCCAGGCATGCTCGGCTGGGTCGGCGTCGGTCAGCAGGCTCACCAGCCGACGACAGCGGTCGGCGAGCAGGTCGCCGAGCTCGTCATCGGCGGGTCGACTCGGCCGGTCGTAGGAGTCGGGCCCTGCGGGCCGGTTGCCGATCACGTGACACCAGAAGTCCTGTACCTCGGCCAGGTGCCAGACGAGGTCGGCGAGCCTCCAGTCGCCGCACGTCGGCACCGGCGTCGACGGCGAGTGGCGCCGGCCGAGCTCGGCGAGCCCGGCGCCGTGTCGTGCGATCACGGCGGGGCTCGTCGGGTCCGACCCATGCGCCGTGCCACGTGGCGTGTCATCTGCCGTGTCCCGTGGCGTGTCCCGCGTCATGGGTCGAGTGCTATCACGCCGTAGAGTCGAGCCCGGACCGGCGGGACGGTCGACCGGACGGGTATGACCGCCGACCCGGAACTCAGCACCATGCCGTGGACGAACGATTCGATCGAGACCGACCGGCTCCGACTGCGAGCGTTCCGTGAGGACGACAAGCCGGCGATCCTCGCGATGGCGTCCGACCCCGACGTGCGCCGGTACCTCGGTGGCCCCTTGCCGGCCGACGCCATCGACGCGATCCGGAAGTCGCCGGTCGGCGAACGGTGGGGCGTGTTCTGCATCGCCGACCTCGCGACCGACGTCGCGATCGGCAGGATCGGCTTCGGCCGCGATCGCGACGAGCTCGAGGTGTCCTACGAGCTGCTGACTGCGTCGTGGGGGCACGGGCTGGGCGCCGAGGCGGTGACGGCAGCGCTCGCGTGGGTGTGGGAGCACACCGACGACACCTCGGTGATCGCGGTCACCCAGTCGGCCAACGAGCCCTCGCTGCGCCTGCTCCGCCACCTCGGGTTCGGCTTGGAGCGGGAGTTCGAGGAGTTCGGCGCCGCGCAGTCGCTGCTCCGCCTCGATCGACCGCCCGCCGATCCGATCTGATCGGGCGATGGCACGATTGCGTCAGGTCCCACGATCCGAGGCGGACGAGCACTCGGTGCTGCCGCTGTACGACTACCTGTTCGGCGACCGGGACCCGGTCGCCGAGCCCGGCACGGCCACCGGCTCGCCGGGGGACTGGTGGACGGTGTTCGCGCTCGTCCCCGACATCTTCCGCCACTGCGTCGGCGGCTTCCGCGTCTACCGCAGCTCGAGCCGGCAGCTCGACCCGCTGCTGCGCGAGCTCGGTCAGACCAGGGCGGGGTGGTTGACCGCCAGCCAGTTCGTGTACTCCCAGCACTGCAAGAGCTGCCGCGGACTGGGGATGGCCGAGGAGAAGATCGCGGCGATCCAGGCGTGGGAGGTGGCCGACTGCTTCGACGATCGCGAGCGGGCGCTGCTCGCCTACACCGACTACCTCGTCGATCAGCACGGCCGGGTGCCCGACGCCGTGTTCGACGCGCTGCACGAGCACTTCTCCGACGAGGAGATCCTGGAGTTCACGTACATCACCGGCCTCTACTTCATGCACGCGGTCATGACGAGGGCGCTGCGCCTCGAGTTCGACGACCGCGACGACCCGATCACCGAGGTACCTGCGCCCGACGGCTTCGACGCCGAGGCGTTCGCGAGCGAGTAGCTCACGACCGGGCCGTCACGCCCCGGGCGTTCGCCGACCGGCCGAGCCGGACCGAGCCGGATCGAGCCGGATCGAGCCGGATCGAGCCCGTCGGGCTCGCCGCCTGACCGAGCTCGCCGTCCCTGCTCTGTTTCGACGCTCGCTCCGTGGCCACCTCTCCGGTCTGGGTACCGTCGCGACATGGGAACGTCGGCGAACCAGCGGTTCGAGCTGCGTGGCGTGAACCACATCGCGCTCGTGTGCTCCGACATGGCGCGGACGGTCCGGTTCTACCGAGACGTGCTCGGCATGCCGCTCGTCAAGACGATCGAGCTGCCGAACGGCGCGGGACAGCACTTCTTCTTCGACATGGGCAACGACGACTGCCTCGCCTTCTTCTGGTTCACCGGGGCCGGCCCGACGCAGCCGGGGGTCTCGAACGCGCCCGGGCTCCCCGACGCGGTCGACATCACCACGGCGCACGGGTCGATGAACCACCTCGCGTTCGACGTGCCGCTCGAGCGGTTCGAGGAGTACCGGCAGCGGCTGATCGACGCCGGAGTCGAGGTCAGCATGGTCCTCGACCACGACGACAGCGAGTACCAGGTCGCACCCGAGTTCCACCCGGGCGTGTTCGTCAGGTCGTTCTACTTCCGCGACCCCGACGGCATCCTGCTCGAGTTCGCGGCGTGGACGAGGGAGATGGGTCGCCCCGACGACGTCGCGGTGCTCCCCGTCGACGCCGACGGGAACCACGTCGACGTCTGAGCGCGCCCACACCCGCAGGCACGCGAACGAGGCGGCGTTCGCCGGTCGGGGGCTCGGCAGGGCGCCCGTTGGTGCCTACGATCGCAGGTCGTGGCACATCCGAAGATGTTCGACGACGACGATCCGTACCTCGCGAGGGTGCGCCAGATCGCATCGACGTTTCCCGGGAGCGCCGAGAAGGTCTCCCACGGTCGGCCGGCGCTCTACACCACGAAGGTGTTCGCCTACTACGGGGGTTCGCTGAAGGTCGACGGGGAGTGGGTGCAGCACCCGCACTCGCTCGTGCTGCTCCCCGACGCCGACGACCGCCAGGCGCTGCTCGAGGACGAGCGGGTCTACGCCCCGGCCTACCTGGGCCCGTCGGGCTGGATCGGCGTCGATCTCGACGACGACACCGATTGGACGGAGGTGACCGAGCTCCTCGACGCGTCCTTCCGGCTGACCGCGCCCAAGCGGCTGGTCGCCGAGCTCGATTCGGACGGCTGACGCCGAGGTCACCGAGCGCAGCGAGCCGCCCGTCTGTCAGAGGCCGAGGCGTGGGCGCAGGTACGCGCCGATCTTCGCGACCGCCTCGTCGGCCTCGGGCATCCGGCCGGCCGCGAACTGGAAGACGTGCTGCATCTCGGGGAAGACCTCGCTCGTCACGTCGACGCCCGCCTCCTCGGCCTTTGCGACGATCCGGACCGTGTCGTCGAGGAGCGTCTCGTCGCCGCCGACCTGGATGTAGAGCGGAGCCAGGCCCGAGTAGTCGGCGTAGATCGGCGCCGCGAGCGGGTCCTTCGCGTCGCCACCCGCCAGGAACATCATCGCCATGGCCTGCAGCATCTCGAGGCCGACGAGCACGTCCTTGTCGGCGTTGGTGGTCATCGTGCCGCCGAGCCCTTCGAGGTCACCCCACGGGCTGATCGGGACGGCAGCGGCCGGCTGACCGAGATCCCGGTCGCGCAACGACAACATCGTCGTGATCGTCAAGCCGCCGCCGGCGGAGTCACCGGCGATCGCGATGTGGCGGTCGTCGAAGCCCTGCGAACGGAGCCAGAGGAACGCACGGACGGCGTCCTCGACGGGCGCTGGGTGGGGGTGCTCGGGCGCCAACCGGTAGTCGAGGTTGAGCACGCGGCAGCCGATCGCCTTCGCGAGGTGGCCGGTCAGGTTCGTGTAGTACTTGGCGGCACCGATGACGTAGCCGCCACCGTGGACGTAGAGCAGCACGCGATCGGTCGCGCCGCCGTCGGCGTCGGCCCAGATGGCGGGGATGCCGTCGACGTCGACGTCGGTCCAGCTGACGCCACTAGGCGGTCGCCCGATGTCACCGAGCGTCTCGTACGCCGCCCGCATCTCGTCCAGCTCGGGCGGCGGATCGGTCTGCAGCGCCTCGGCGAACGCCTGCAGCTCGACCTTGATCGCCTCGGCCTCGGTACTCGCCATGACAGCCCCCTCTCGGTCGGCGGAACCAGGCGCGCGACCGTACCAGCGATCGGGTGGCGCGCCGGACGTCATCGTCGTGCGGTGCGCGCTCGGCGAGAGTCGGCTGTGCCGTGGAGCGTCGTCGTGCGCCGCCGAGCCCGTCGTGCGCGGTCGAGCCCGTCGTGCGTCGTCCAGCGGTGCACGGGAGCAGGCCGTTCCTGCGACCTCGCGGCGACCTTGTGCCGGAGGGCCCTACTCCTGCGTCAGCCCGGGCCGGAGACTGGAATCGATGCGGAGCTCGAGAATCGCCATGTGCGCGATGTGCACCATGGCGCTCGTCGTCGCAGCGTGCACCGGCGACGACGCCAGCGCTCCTGCAGCCGAGGACACGACGACGCCGATCACGGCCACCACCTCCACCATCACGGCGACGGCATCGGCGACGACCACCTCCACCACGGCCGCGTCGACGGCACCGGAGGTCGAGCCCGCGAGCGATCTCCCGTGGTGGAACGACCGG
This sequence comes from Ilumatobacter sp., assembly GCF_030065885.1. Classification (GTDB taxonomy): domain Bacteria; phylum Actinomycetota; class Acidimicrobiia; order Acidimicrobiales; family Ilumatobacteraceae; genus Ilumatobacter. Next base: position 16,302 of record NZ_JASJCS010000046.1, read on the forward strand.
GTGTTCTACGAGGTGTTCGTGCGGTCGTTCAAGGACTCCGACGGTGACGGCATCGGCGACCTCGCCGGGCTGACGGCGTCGCTCGACTACCTCAACGACGGCGACCCGGCGACGACCGACGACCTGGGTGTCACCGGCATCTGGCTGATGCCGATCTCCCCGTCGCCCTCTTACCACGGCTACGACGTCACCGACTACCGCGAGATCAACCCGGACTACGGCACGATGGACGACTTCACGGCGTTCCTCGCGGCTGCCCACGAGCGCGGCATCGCCGTCCTCATCGACCTCGTGATCAACCACAGCTCGCGCGAGCACCCCTGGTTCGAGGCCGCACTGGCGGGTGACCCCGACGACGCCGACTGGTACCTGTGGGCGGACGAGGACCCGGGCACGCCCAGCCCGTGGCACGGCGGACCGATGTGGCACCCGGCCGGCGATCGGTTCTACTTCGGCCTGTTCTGGGAGGGCATGCCCGACCTCAACCTGGCCAACCCGGAGGTCACCGCCGAGCTGCGCGACGTGGCTCGCTTCTGGCTCGACGACGTCGGCGTCGACGGGTTCCGTCTCGACGCGGCGAGGCACCTCATCGAGGACGGCGCGACGGTCAGCGACACGCCCGCCACCGTGGCCTGGCTGGAAGGTTTCAACGACTACGTCGACTCGATCGCTCCCGATGCGCTGGTGCTCGGCGAGGTGTGGAGCCCGACGGCCGAGGTCGCCGCCTACGTCCCCGACGCGCTCGACCTCGCCTTCGAGTTCGAGCTGACCGAGCTGGGCGGCGCGGCGTTCGGGGCACAGGACGCCCGGGTGTTCGAGGACGCGATGGCGACGGTGGAGGCCTCGTATCCCGAGCTGCAGTGGGCGACGTTCCTCACCAACCACGACATGAACCGGATCATGAGCGAGGTCGGCGGCGACGTGCGCCTGGCGAAGAACGCTGCGGCATGGCTGCTGACCAGCCCGGGCGTGCCGTTCGTGTACTACGGCGAGGAGGTGGGGCTCCAGGGGGTGAAGCCCGACGAGCGGATCCGCACCCCGATGCCGTGGAACGCCGATGCGCCCGGTCTCGGGTTCACGACCGGAACGCCGTGGGAGCCGCCGTTCGAGGGCTACGAGGTGTTCAACGTCGCCGACCAGACCGATGTGGACGATTCGCTGCTGTCGCATTACCGGTCGCTGATCCAGTTCCGCGCAGCGAGCGCCGCGCTGCGGCGCGGTGAGACGGTGCCGGTCGACGTCGACCTCGACACGGTGATGGCGTATCTCCGGACCGACGGCGACGAGCACGTGCTGGTGTTGCTCAACCTCGCTCCCGACCATGCCGTCGGCCCGGTGCTCGATCTGCCGAGCGGCCCGCTCGCGGGCGTCGCCGGTGTCGTGCCGGTGGTCGGGCCACCGGCACACGCGCCGCAGATCAACGCCGCCGGCGGGTTCGCCGCGTACGAACCGCTCGAGTCGATCCCGCCCTACGGGTTCCTGGTGCTCGAGCTCACGTCCGACCCGTCGCCGCCGCCACCCGACACGACGACCACCACGACCACGATCGTCGCCGCCACCGCGGCCGACGTCGCGGTGGTGGAGCGGCTGTACGAGCTGACGGGCTCGTTCGATACGGCGGCGCTGGCGGACCTGTTCGCTCCGGATGCCGTGCTGTACGACGGCGGTGGGACGTTCCGGCTGTCCGACCCGTTGCCGCCCGAGGCCGGGTTCGACCAGAGCTGGGACTGGGACGGCGACGGCGTCGTCACGGTCGGTGACGTCGTGGGCGTTCAGATCGGCTGGGGCGCCGCGCTGACCAGCGAGGTCGAGGCGTCCTGCGCACCGGACGGTGCGACCGTCGTGTGCGAGGTCCGCTCGGAGGATCCGTTCGGCTCGGCCGCCGGCATCGAACCGCAGCCGGTGCGCGAGCGCTACCGCGTCGAGGGCGGTGTGATCGTCGAGTTGCTCGGCCAGGAAGGGGAGCCGACGCCGGCCGCGCAGGAACAGGCGTGGTTGGAGCAGTTCGCCGTGTTCGAGCAGTGGGCGGCCGACACCCATCCCGACGACTTCGGCGTGGCGTTCGCCGGGCCGTGCTGTGTCGGCACCCCCGAGGCGCTGTCGCCGGCGCCGGAGGCGATCGAGGTCGTGGCTCGGCTGGTGACCGACTGGGCGGCCACGCTCGGCGAGAACTGACACGCAGGTACACACGCTCCGCCGGCGCCGCCGGCAGCCCTCCCGCTGTGTCGGCGACCCCGCCATGGCGATCTGCCGAGCCGGCTACTCGCCGAACCGGGTCCTGAGCCAGTCGGACAGGAGCGTCCAGTAGCCGGGAGTCGGCAGCCCGATCCCGTGGCCGACGTCGGGGAGGACGACGATCGTGGCGTCGTCGTTGCCGGCCTCGGCGAGGTACTGCTCGAAGAGCCGAGGGCTCTTGGAGCTGTCGACGTTCAGGTCGTGCTCACCGAAGATCGCCAGCACCGGCACGCGGACCTCGGTCAGGAAGTCGGCCGGATCGGTGCGCAGGAGCGCGTCGGTCTGCGCTCGCACAGCAGCGAGCTGGTCGACGGTGATGTCGTTGGGGAGGCTCTCGAGCTGTGGGATGTACAACTCGCGCAGCACGAGCTCGGAGGCCCAGGGTTCGTCCTGGACCTCGGTCAGGATCTCGATCACGAGCGGCACGCTCGCCACCGGACCGACGTCGCCCTCGTCGTACACGAGCTCTGCCATCGTCGCCCAGGGGCCGTCGCCGAGCTCGGCCATGGCCGCCTCGTTGTCGTCGCGGTAGATCGGTTCGATCAGCTGCCAGTCGATCATCAGGCGTCCGAACACCACCGCCTTCGCGACGTCGTCCTCGGCCAGGCCGGCCGCCCTGGTCTGGGACTCGATGCCGTACACCTGCTGTTGCTCGACCGTCTGGCCGGAACCGGCGACCGAGACGAGGAACGCCACCTCGTCGGGGTATCGGGCAGCGGTCATCGCCATCACCCACGGGCCCTGGCTCCATCCCAGGAGGCCGACCGCATCAGGGTCGATCTCCGAGCGCGACGCCACGAACCGCATCGCGGCGAGGGTCTCGTCGACGCGCTGCTCGAGCGACGGGAAGCCGCGGCTCCCGCCCGACCGGCCGACGCCCGGCGGGTCGTACCTGAGCACGGCGAAGCCCTCGCCAGCCAGCTGGTGGGCGTGGTCGACGAACGTGCGCGTCGTCGCGCCCGACCGGATCCCGAATTCGTCGCCCGACCCCGAGACGAGCACGATCGCCGGTATCAGCGCCGCGTCCGGGTCCGGCTCGGGAGGCAGCGTCAGCACCCCGAACAGCTCGTCGCCGTCGAAGGAGAATTGGACCTCCTCGTCGCGCCACGATGAGACTGCGCTGGGCGTGTCGACGGTGGTCGCGCTGACGGCGGACTCCGTCGCGATCGGCCCGGCCCCGGTGGTGCCGGCGACGGTGGTACCGGCGGTGGCGTGGTTGGCGCCTGACTCGGGAGCCGCAGGCTGCCTCGCCGGGAGCTCGGGTACGGCAGGCTCGGACGCCACGGGCTCGGACTCGCTGCCGCCACACCCCACCATGAGGACCGCCGACGACACGACCAGCGACGACCCGACCAGCGACGACCCGACCAGCGACATCGCCAGCGACGTCGCGCTCCCGAGACAGCCGTGCCGACCGCTCACACCTCTACTCACGCGCACGATCGGTTCGGCGGCAAGTGCCGTTCGTCGCACCAACTCGCCGACGTCGCCCGCACGTCGCCCGCACGTCGCCCGGCCGTCGACGGGATCGTCGGCAGACCTCGCCAGGACGTCACCGATCGTCACACGACGTCGTCTGGCTCGTCGGCCGCCCTCGAGCTCGCGTATTCATGAACACGCGTCGGGCCGGCGTGACTAGCGTCGTGGTCGAGCGCGAGCGAGGAGGGCCATCCCATGAGTCTCTGGGGACCGCTGCACGACCGGTACGCCGACGAACGGCCGAGGAAGATCCTGGCCCTCGATGGCGGGGGCATCCGTGGGATCCTGACGCTGGAGATCCTCAAGGAGATCGAGTCGGTGCTGCGCGAGCGCACCGGGCAGCCGGATCTGGTCCTGTGCGACTGGTACGACTACGTCGGTGGCACCAGCACCGGGGCGATCATCGCCGCCGGCCTCGCCCGCGGCATGTCGGTCGACGAGCTGCTCGGTTTCTACGAGCAGAGCGGCAAGGAGATGTTCGACAAGCGCAGCATCTTCCACCGCTGGAAGAGCCTGTACGAGGACGGTCCCCTGCAGCGGCAGCTCCGCGCGACGTTCGGCAAGGACACCACGCTGGAGCCCGAACACCTCCGCTGCCTGTTGCTCGCGGTCACGAGGAACACGACGACCGACTCGCCGTGGCCGATCTCGTCGAACCCGCTCGCGAAGTACAACCACCCGGATCGGCCCGACTGCAACCTGCGGATCCCGTTGTGGCAGCTCGTCCGGGCCAGCACGGCGGCCCCGATCTTCTTCCCGCCCGAGCGGGTCGAGTGGGACCCGTCCGACGACGACAAGACGTTCGTGTTCGTCGACGGCGGCATCACGCCGTACAACAACCCCGCCTTCCTGCTGTACCGCATGGCGACCGAGCCCGCCTACCGGCTCGGGTGGGCCAGCGGTGAGTCGCAGCTGCTGATCACGTCGGTCGGCACCGGGGCGGCGCCGAACGTCCAGGACAACGTCGACGACCCCGAGAAGAACCTCGTGTCCAACCTGGCCGGCCTGCCGGGCGACCTGATGTACGCCTGCTCGGTCGACCAGGACACCAACTGCCGGACGACGGGCCGGTGCGTGCACGGCGACCGGCTCGACGGTGAGATCGGCGACCTGATCCCGCACCGCGAGCATCCCGACGGGACGACCCAGACGATCCCGCTGAGCGAGGACCTCGGTCGGGCGTTCCTCTACGCCCGCTACAACGCCGAGCTCACCGAGGAGGGTCTCGGCGCGCTCGGCGTGACCGGCATCGATCCCGAGCAGGTCGCGCAGCTCGACGCCGTCGACGCGATGGACGACCTCCGGCGCATCGGTCGTGCGGTCGCTGCGAACGTCGACGCCAGCCACTTCGGCACGTTCCTGGACTGATCGGACCAACTCGATGCGCGCCTTCATCATCCGACCGTTCGGCGAGAAGGAGGGGGTCGACTTCGATGCGGTCGACGAGCAGCTGATCGGTCCCGCCCTCGACGCCCAACCCGAGCGGCCCGAGGGTCGCACCACCGGCGACATCGTCAGCGCCGGCAACATCCGCACCGACATGTTCGAGCAGATCCTGATCGCCGACCTCGTCATCGCCGACGTGTCGATCCACAACGCCAACGTCTTCTACGAGCTCGGCATCCGACACGCGTTGCGCGACAAGAAGACGGTGCTGATCCGCTCTCGGGTGGAGGGCCACGACGTCCCGTTCGACCTGAGGACCGATCGCTACATCGAGTACGAGCACACTAACCCCGGGGCGGCGCTCGAGCGGCTGACCGAGGCGATCCGGCAGACGATCGCCGCCAACGAGTCGGACAGCCCGGTCTTCGAGCTGCTGCCGAACCTCACCCCGGTCGACCCGAAGCGCATGCTCGTCGTGCCGCAGGGGTTCTCCGAGGAGGTCGGCCACGCCGCGGTCAACGGCGACCAGGGCCGGCTGCGCCTGCTGGCCGCGGAGGCCGCCGGGTTCTCGTGGGAGGTCGGGGGACTGCGGCGGGTGGGCTCGGCCCAGTACGGGCTCCGGGACTGGGACGCGGCCAAGGAGTCGCTCGAGTCGGTGACGAAGCTGTTCCCGAACGACGTCGAGGCCAACACGCTGCTCGGCACGGTCTACCAACGGCTCGGGGATCTGGCGCGCTCGTCGCAGGCGATCGACCGCGTGCTCGGCTCTGCCGAGCCGACGCCGTTCGAGCGTGCCGAGGCGCGTGCGCTCCAGGCCCGCAACACCAAGACGAGCTGGGAGGGCGACTGGAGCTCGCTGCCCGATGTCGAGGCGCGGGGCGTCGCGGCCCTTCGCTCGGGGCACCTCGACGCCTGTACCACGGGTTACGAGCACGCGTTCGCGGAGGACCGGAATCACTTCTACTCCGGCGTGAACGCGCTGGCGATGCTGCAGGTGACGATCGCCCTGGCCGAGGCCCATCCCGGCGTCTGGGCCGAACGTGTCGACGTCGACGACGAGGACGAGGACGACGACGCTGCGGGCCGCGCGCTGCGCAGGTTGGTCCGACGCGCCGACGAGCTCGCGGCCGCCGTCAAGCTCTCGATCGCGTCGGGGATCGAGCGCCTCCAGCGCGAGCAGAGCGACGAGCTGGTCTGGGCGAAGGTGTCCGAGGCAGACCTCAAGTTCCTGACGTCGACGAAGGAGAAGCGCGTCGCCCAGGCCTACCGCGAGGCGCTGGCGGGCGCGAAGGACTTCGTGGGCGCGGCCGCTCGCAAGCAGGTCGCGCTCTACGGCGAGCTCGGCCTGTTCGAGAGCAACACGCGCGAGATCCTGGACCTGATCCCCGAGCCGAAGCAGTCCGTCCAGCAGGGCCGGCGGGTCGTGCTGTTCACGGGCCACCGCGTCGATGCGGCAGAGCGAGCCGAGCCGCGCTTCCCGCCCGACAAGGAGGACATGGCGCGGGAGTGGATTCGCGCGGCCGTGGCTGCCGAGCAGGAGCGGGCCGGCGGTGCGCCACTGCTGGGGATCGCCGGGGGCGCGTCGGGTGGCGACATCCTGTTCCACGAGGTGTGCGCCGAGCTGGGCATCGAGTCGCGCATGTTCCTCGCGCTGCCGCAGCCGGACTTCATCGCTGCCTCTGTCGCGGATGGCGGGCCCGACTGGGTGCGCCGCTTCAACGACCTGCAGCCGACGACGAAGCCGGAGCTGCTCCACGACGGCGACGACCTCCCGCCCTGGCTGCGCAGCAAGCAGGACTACAACATCTGGCAGCGCTCGAACCTCTGGATGCTCCACACCGCGTTCGCGCTCGGCGAGCGCGTGGTGTTGATCGCGCTCTGGAACCGGGCGCCCGGCGACGGCGCCGGCGGCACGCAGGACATGACCGAGCGCGCCCAGGAGCGTGGTGCCCGCGTCGAGATCCTCGAGGCGCTGAAGCTCGTCGAGTGAGCCGACCGCGCCGATGACCTGACCTCGGTCGAGCGTCCGCCGGCCCCCGACGACCGACTCGCCCGCGACGGCGGGTCCCCACTACGACTGGGTCCGTGATCGAGCCCGCGACCCTCGATGCCCGGCGCCTCGCGTTCGACGACGCGGCCGCGGTGCAAGAACACTTCCACGCCCACGGCTGGACCGACGGTCTGCCGGTCGTGCCGCCCACCCCGGATGCGGTCGGCGCTTGCCTCGACTGGGCGCTGCTCGACCCCGACCACCTGATCGGCGTCGAGCCGGTTCGCCAACGGGCTGTCACCGCCGAGAAGGTGGCGATCAACGCCGTGATGGCGGGGTGCCTCCCGATGCACTTCCCGGTGGTCGTGACCGCGGTGACAGCGATGCTCGCCGAGCCGTTCCTCCTCCACGGCGCGACCGCCAGCACGGGTGGCTGCGGGCTCCTCGTCATCGTCAACGGGCCGATCCGCCGCGAGATCGGCATGAGTCCCACGTTCAACGCCGTAGGGCCGAGCGACCGTGCGAGCACGAGCGTCGGGCGGTCGCTGCGGCTCGTGCTCGGCAACGTGCTCGACGTGCGGCCGGGTGACATCGACCGCTCGACGCTCGGTCATCCCGGCAAGATCAGCTACTGCATCGCCGAGGACGAGGAGCACACACCGTGGTCGGCGATCGCCGCCGAGCGACTCGGCGACCCCGACGTGTCGGCGGTGACGGTGATGGCGGCGATGGGGCCTCGTCAGGTGATGAACGAGTGGACGACCGATCCCGCCGAGATCCTCGACACCTACGTCGCCGAGATCCGGGCCAACATGCGGCACTACTCGATCTGGGCCGGCAACTACGCGATCGTCGTCCCACCGCAACTCCGGGCGCACTTCGACGCCGCCGGGTGGTCGAAGGCCGACGTGCGCGCATACGTGTTCGAGCACGCTCGAATCCACCGGCGCGAATGGGCCGACTGCGGCAAGGCGAACGCGATCGGCGACAAGGGCGATCGCGAGTACGCGGCCCTCACCGCTCCGGACGATCTCCTCGTCATCGCGGCGGGCGGCCCGGCCGGCGGCTTCGGGGCCGTCATCCCGCCGTGGCTCGGCGCCAAGTCACGAGCGGTCACCGTCCCGATCGGCGCCTGCGTCGACTGTTGATGTTCGGGCTTCGCCGGAGCGACCGGGTCGGATCCGGCTCCGCCGACCGAGCTCGCCGCCTCCGCAACGGCGCCCACCGCCTCCGCTTCGCTTCGACGCTCGCCCGCCGAGCACCATCCACGACGAGCACCATCCACGACGTCCGAGAGGAGCGCCATGGCCATCGAAGTCCTCGATCCCACGTACGACGAGTCGGCGCCGGAGCTGCGGGTGGCACCCCGCCCGGATCGGCTCGACGGGCTGACCGTCGGGATCGTCTCCAACGGCAAGCACGGCACCGTCCCGTTCTTCGATGCGCTCGCCGTCGAGCTGCGCGACCGGTACGGCGTGGCCGAGGTCGTGCGGGTCGTCAAGCCGAACTACAGCGCGCCCGCCGGCGACGAGATCCTCGATCAGGCCCGGCGGTGGCAGGCCCTCGTCGCCGGGATCGGCGATTGAGGCAGCTGCTCGTCGTGCAGTCTGCACGACGCCGTGTCCGGTGAGCGGCTGGGTGTCCCGTCGGTCGCCGTCATGACGGACCGCTTCGTCTCCGCAGCGGAGCTGATGAGCAGCGTCCTCGGCGCGCCCGGGTACCGCTTCGTGACCGTCGACCACCCGATCAGCAGCGCCTCGGCCACGGAGCTCGCCGCCGCGGCCCGCACGGCAGCCGCCGAATGTGTCGCGCTCCTGACGGCGACCGCGACGAGCCCGACCGCCTCGGGCCCGGAGACCGGGGCCTCCTGACCCGACCAGCCTGCGCCGCCCGTCGGTGACGGCGCCGTGGCTGCGCGACGCAGCTCAGCGGCAGGTGTTCGTCATCGTGCCGACGCCGTCGATCGTGGTGGTGATGACGTCGCCGGGGGTGAGGAACTTGCCCTGGGCAGCGCCGACGCCCTCGGGTGTGCCGGTGAAGATGAGGTCGCCGGGAGCGAGCGTGAGGATGCCCGAGATGTACTCGATCAGCGCCGGCACGTCGAAGATGAGGTCCGAGGTGTTGCCGTCCTGACGGCGCTCGCCGTTGACGTCGCAGGTGATCGCGAGGGCGTCGCGGTCGGCGAGCGCATCGGGTGACACGAGGACGGGGCCGATCGGGCCGTAGCCGTCGCGGGACTTGCCGAGCCCGAAGTGCGGCGGCTCGGCAGCGAACTGGACCTTCCGGTCGGAGATGTCCTGCCCGCAGGTGACCCCGGCGACGTGATCCCACGCGTCGGCGGCGGCGATGTCGCGCCCGGCCGTGCCGATGACGACCACGAGCTCGGCCTCGTAGTCAGCGGCGTTCGACCGCAGCTCGACCTCGGCGGTGGGGCCGGCGATGCAGCTCGGGTACTTCGCGAAGACGACCGGGTTGGGCGGGAGGTCGCGGCCCGACTCCTCGGCGTGGGCGCGGTAGTTGAGGCCGATGCCGAACGAGTTGCGCGGTCGGGGGACCGGCGGGCCCAGCGTGACGTCGGCGAGCGCGCCCGTCGGTTCGAGGTCGCCGAGCCGGCCGGCGAGCTCGTGGAGGGCGGCGCAGTGCGCGATGGCGTCCATCGGATCGGGGCCGATCGTGCGTTCGGGCGCCGTGGACGTGGCGGCGATGTCGTGGTAGTGGTCGCCGTCGACGAGCGCGGCGCGACCGTGGACATTGGCGAGACGAAAGCTCATGGATTGCTCCTCGGAGTCGTACGGGTGATGGATTCGGAGACGGTGAGGGGGACGGAGATGGAGACGGAGAGGTGATGGATTTCGTGACAGAGACGGAGACGGCGACGGCGACGGAACCGGTGGACCTCGTGCTGGTGGTTCGGCAGGCCTCGACCGCCGAACGCCGGCCAGTAGCGTGCCACACCGATGGGCTGGAGCCGTGAGCCGCAGCATGATCGTGGTCGTGAATCGAGACGTCGATGACCGGTCGGATCGAGCCGTGAGCCGCGGCGTGCACGTGGCCGTGAACTGCGCCGTGCACAACCCGTGGGATGGAGCCGTCAGCTGCGGCGTGGATGACCGGTGGGATGGAACTGCGAGCCGCGGCGTGAACGTGGCCGTGGACCGCGGCGTGGACGACCAGCGTGGCGGGTGAGTCGGTGGATCCCGTCGTGCAGCGAACGCGCCACGCCCGCGGCCGTCACGCGGGCGAGGCGACGCTGGCACAGACGTTCGTCTTTCCGCGCGGCGTGACCGCGGCGGCGATCGGTGAGGTGTTGCGATCGGCGTCGCTCGTCGGCGCCGACTCGATCTTCGGCGACCGGCCGGGGGAGGAGGTGCCCGCCGAGGCGGGCACGCGGCACCTGCACGGCTTCTCGCCGGTGCCGGGCTTCCGCTTCGACGTCGAGGTGACCGAGCGCGAGCCGGGCGTGCTCGTGGCCTCGTTCGCGCAGCCCGACCGCCGGACGCCTTACCTGCAGGGCGACGCCATGTGGCTGCTCAGCGACGGCGCGGCCGAGGGCGCCGGTGCGGTCTTCGAGGAGGAGATCAACACCGGGCGGGCGCGTGTCGCGAAGGCGACACCGCTCTCCGGGCCGCGACCGTCGCTGCGACGCTGGTTGTTCTTCCGCGCCGGCCACGCCCAGGTCATGCGCGACGCCGCCAACCGGATCGCCCGCCTGGCGGGCGCCGGCTGACGATCCGCCCGCCCGGGCCGGCCTCAGCGGTCGAAGCCCGCGGTGTGGGTGGCGAACTGGCCGCCCAGCTGCATCTGCTCGGTCGCCTGCTTCATCTCGTCGGGGACGTCGCCGAGGAAGAAGAACGGTCCCGGTGTGGCGATCGCGAGCAGTTGGGGGAAGTGGCCCGCGGCGGTGGTGCTCAGGTGGAAGCCCATCGCCGCCGCGTCGGTGAACTCGTCGCGGACGTAGAGGGCGTTCTCCTCCTCGGAGGCATAGACGTGGACGGCCTCGGCGCCCGGCTCGTTCTGCTCCATCGCGTCGGTGACGTCGGCGTAGATCGACGTGAGCTCGTCGAGCTTGCCCGGTTGGGCGGTCCACTTGTAGACGACGGTGATGTGGTTGCTGTCCATGTCCTGCTCCTGCTGATGGTTGTTGCCGTGTGGCTTGAGTAACTGTTCGGTTACTTGTGAGCAAGGTAATCAATCAGTTACCCTGTGTCAAGACGCAGCAGCGAGAAACCTGGAGATTCGATGAGCGGCGTGAAGCAGTACGACCGGACCGAGTTGATCGACCTCGCGATCGAGCTGTTCCGGCGCCAGGGCTTCAATGGCACCAGCACCGCCGAGCTCGTGGCAGAGCTCGGTGTCAACCGCAAGAGCATGTACTCGGAGTTCGGGTCGAAGCAGGGGCTCTTCGAAGCGGCGCTCGAGCGGTACAGCGAGGAGCACCTCTCGCGTGTGCTGGCACCGATCGAAGCGCCCGATGCCGGCGCCGATGCCATCCGCGATGCGTTCTACGGCTACGCCGAAGCGAGTGAGGGCTGGGCCAGCGGGCGGGGATGCCTGATGTGCAACACCGCTGTCGAGCGGGCAGCGCTCGACCCGGGCAGCAAGCGCTACGTGACCGCCTACCTCGAGCGGCTGACCAGCGCGTTCCGGCATGCGCTCGGCAACGCAGCGCGATCGGGGGACCTCGAACCCGGCGCCGACCTCGACGAGCTCGCCGCCTTCCTCACGATGGCACTGATCGGGGTCGCCGCGTGCATGCGCGCCGAGGCGCCGCCAGAGCAGCTGCACGCGGCGTGCCGGGTGGCCACGAGCATGCTCGGAGCCCGCAGCGGCGCGACCGCTCGGTGAGTCGATCGGGCAGCGCCGTCGGCTCGGGCCGGCGTGCTCAGACCGGGATCAGCTCGGGTCGTCCGTAGACCTGCGCAGGAGCGAGCTCGGTCGGGAAGCGGTCGAGCAAGGCGCGCCGCGTCTCGAAGCACATGTGGCACTCGTCGACGTAGCCGGATGCGAGCGTCAGGTCGTGTTCGCCGGCGAGCGCCGCCGGCCCGCCCCGTAGCAGCGGCCCGCAGATGGGATGCGCGGACGGGTCGTACTCGTCGAGGATCGACGCCAGCGGCGTCCGCCAGACGTTGCCGATGCTCACGCCCTGACACAGCTGGACCTGCCCGTGCGGGTCGACGTGGACGCGCGTCGGGTGCTCGAGCTTCTCGTGCGGGCACTCGACGAGCGACTCGGGAGACCGGCGTGGCAGCCCTGCGGTCAGCATGTCGGCCGCTCGGCCGCGGAACATGACGTCACCTCCGACGATCGGCGCGCCGCGCTCACCGCTGCCGGATTCGATGCCGGGCGGCTCGATCGTGATCGAACCCACGGGGATGCCGAGCTCGCGAGCCACCCGTGCGGCGCGCGCCGCCGGGGTCTCACGCCCAGGGTCGGGCGCAGGTTCGGCGCCGCGCGCGGGTTCGGCGCCGTCATCGAGTTCGGTGCCGTGGTGGAACGCGTCGTCGCTGAGGCTGAGGTCGGCGAGACCGAGATCGGCCAGTCGCCGCAGCCACAGCACGGCGTCCTCGTCGCTCGTCGCCCAGTAGGCGTTGCTGACGATGCCGACGCGATAGCCCTGCTCCTTCGCCTCGCGGACGCTCGCGAGCAGGAGCGGGTAGTACAGGAATGCCTCGCCGCCCTCGAAGTACACCCACTCGATCGTCGGGACCTGCCGGGCCTCGTCGAGCAGTGTTCGCACCTGACCGATCGTCATGGTCCCGGGCGCCGTCGGCCCGGAGTAGACGAAGCAGTGGTCGCACTCGAAGTTGCAGGCGTAGGTCAACAGAACGTGCAGTTGCTGCAGTGCCATGTGACACCTCCACTGCCCAGCGTTCGCCGGCGCGACTCGCGCAGCCAGAGGCGAACGTCACTGGCAGTGGGGCAGCCCGGGCAGCCGAGTAGCCGGCGACGAGCGGGATGAGCGGACGAGACCGCCGGCACGGTGGACCCGGTCCGAACCCCGGATGCTCATGTGAGATCCATCGAAGCTCGGTCGAGGTCGGTCGAGGTCAGTCGAGCTCCGGTGATCTCAGGTGATCGGCCACTGCACCTCGGTCAGGTACTCCGACGGTTCGGTGGTCGTCGGGTCGTTCAGGTAGATCTCCCTTGCCGGACCGGCGAACTCGTGGCCGTGCTCGGTCACCCACCCGACGACCACCGAACCGTCGGAGTACCTGACCGAGGTGCAGTGGCCGATCACCTGAGATCACCGGAGCTCGACTGA
>NZ_JASJCS010000047.1 GCF_030065885.1 Ilumatobacter sp.
CTGGAAGTTCTCGCAGAAGGACTCGAGCTGCTGACAGGACCGCCGTTCCGCGCCCCGGCTGGCTACGACTGGGCGGCCCCCGAAGGTTTCACATCGCGCATCGCCAACCTCGCTAACACGTACGGCGTCAAGCTCATCGAGCTCGCCGCCGGGGCCGGCGCCATCGACCTCGTCTACGCAGCAGCGTCCGCCGCCTTCCGAGTAGTCGAAGACCCGCTCGCTTCTCTACCAGTCGGACGAGCAGCCCACCTCTACGCCGACGCGTCCGGAGATCCCGAGCTCACCGACCTCGTCGAAGCTGCGCGCTGCAGGGCCCTTGAGTACGCAGCGTCGGCGGATGCTCGGTGAGGACCCTGCGGCGCGAAACCTGGCTCTACGCGACAGAGCGTGGGGGCGTGTGAGGTGAGGCTCGTTCGATAGCGATCCACTGGCGCGGTCACGAGCTTCGTCATGTGTAGATGTCTGACGTCTGCTGAAAGTGAGGCCCTTGTCCATGGGTGACAGTAGTGATGATGCGACCGCGCTCGTAGGGATGCCCGAGCTCGTTGTTCGCGTGCACGTGCTGCGCGAGGGAGTGCGGTGCTGGCGGTGGAGACCAAGACGGATCGGGGCGTGGTGTACGAGCTGTGGCGTGCGGGCGGTCGGCCACGTCCGGAGTCGGACCCCCGTGCGGGATCTGCCGACCGTGGGGACGACGACGGTGTCGGTGTGTTCGCTTGCCTCCCCTGGGTATGCCCCCTCGCTCCTATGTCAAGCGACGCGTGCAGCGGGGTGTTCTCGAGCGCCGGCAGCGTCGGTGAGCATCGCTCGGAACACGACGTCGGAGAGTCGTCGCTTGAGCGACCTGAGGGCTTCGCAGCCGTTGACGCCGGCTTCGGTTCGACGTCGCAGGGACGCGATCGCGTCGGGGAGTGATCGTGCTCGGGTCAGCGCGATTCGGTGGATCGCGGCGTTTGAGTTGTCGGTTGCCGGCCCGGCTGAGCCGGTGGCGGTCGTTGTTGCCGGACCAGACCGGTGTCGGCGCGGTCCCGTTGTGGCGGGCGAACGCGTGCTGGGACTTGAAGCGTTCGATGCCGGCGGACTTCGCCGACGAGCTTCGCAGCTGCGAGCGGTCCGACACCATGGACCTGGCGTAGGCACGGCGTCGTTGACCTCGTTCGCTGCTCGAGCTCGACTCGTACCTGGGTTGATGTCGACGGTGAGCTGGCGGATGCGCTCGACGAGATCGGCGGCGATGCGAGCGATCACGGTGTCTATGCCCGCCAAGCGCTCGGCGGCGATGCTCGGGTGCTTGAACGTGGTGAGCGTGCGCAGGTCGGGCTCCCAGGTCGAGTCGATCTGATCGCCGCCGGTCGACCGAGATCGGCCGCGTCGAGACCGCCAACATGCTCAGCGAGAAGACCCGCCGCAATTCGCACGGATTCGTCAACCACTCCAACTACCGACGCCGACTCATCGGACGACTCGTCATCAAATGGGCTACCGGCCCGACCCGCACAATCCGAGGCTGTCAACCATGCTCAGGCGCGCACAGCCGGTCTTGCAGTAGGCACCACCGTTGGTTTGCCGGGACGAACGGCTCTATTGCTGCAGGCCAACGAGCTCATAAGGTCAACCGTGAGTGGTCGAGTATTGAGGTGGATCATGCGTTCAAGGCGCTTGCTAGCGTTGGCGTCGGCCGTCGGGCTCTTCGTCACGTCCCTTTCGTCGGCAACATCGGATGCCTCTCAGGGGACCCCCAACGTGGATAGGAGCGTCGCTGCGGTAGCAAGCGTTAGCGACAACGATGGGGACTGCCGCGCGTTGAGGTGACATCTGAGATGGCTTGCTCTGGCAGGCCTGGAAGGATGACCTCATGCCCAAGCCCTATCCGCAGGAGTTCCGCGACGACGTCGTGAAGGTCGCCCGGAACCGGCCCGACGGGACCACGCTCGAGCAGATCGCGAAGGACTTCGGGATCCACCCGATGACGTTGTCGGGCTGGTTGAAGCAGGCGGCGATCGAAGACGGTGAACGCCCTGGCACGACTGCGGCGGAGTCAGCGGAGCTTCGAGAGGCAAAGAAGCGGATCCGGTTGCTCGAACAGGAGAACGAGGTGTTGCGTCGAGCCGCCGCGTATCTCGGTCAGGCGAACATCCCAAAAGGATGATGTACCCGCTCGTGCGCGAGCTCGCTGCTGACGGGATCCCCGTCACGGTGTCGTGTCGGGTACTCGGCCTTGCTCGCGCTCCGTTCTATCGGTGGCTCCAGACACCGATCACCGACGCCCAGCTCAATGAGGCCTACCTCGCCAACGCCATTCACGACGCCCACGTCGACGACCCCGAGTTCGGGTATCGGTTCCTCGCGGATGAGGTTCGCCGAGCGCCAGAGCATGCCGCGGTGTCTGACCGGGTCGTGTGGCGGATCTGCCGAGATCACCGCTGGTGGTCGGTGTTCGGGAAACCCAAGAACCGCAAGGCCGCCAAGGCGGGCACGCCGTCGCATGACGACCTGGTGCAACGCGAGTTCACCGCGGACGCTCCGAACCAGCTCTGGCTCAGCGACATCACCGAACACCGCACACGGGAGGGGAAGCTGTACGTCTGTGCGATCAAGGACGTGTTCTCGAACCGGATCGTCGGTTGGGCCATCGACGAACGCATGAAGGCCCGCCTCGTCGTCGCCGCGATCGAGATGGCCGCCGCCCGACGCGGTGACGTCGCCGGCTGCATCCTGCACTCCGACCGCGGCAGCCAGTTCCGCGCCAGGAAGGTGCATCGGACACTCACCCGTCACCAGATGGTCGGTTCGATGGGCCAAGTCGGCTCCGCCGGCGACAACGCCGCCATGGAATCATTCTTCGCCCTGCTCCAGAAGAACGTCCTCAACCGGCGCTCCTGGGCGACTCGCAACGACCTCCGCGTCGAGATCATCACCTGGATCGAACGCACCTACCACCGCCGACGACGACAGCAACGCCTCGGCCGATTGACCCCCATCGAGTACGAGACCATCATGACCCCTCAGACGGCAACCGCTGCCTGACCAACCAACTGTCACCTCAACGCGCGGCAGTCCCCAACACTTGGATACTGCGGCGAGTGCCGCCCTCTGTTCACGACGTTGCTGGATCCACAACAGCTCCCGACACCTTCGATGCCTTACTAGAACCCCCTAACAGGGGTCAGAACTCGATCGGACTACCAGGTGAAATGAAGAGAGCTGCACCGATCGGTACAGCTCCGTCCCTAGTCAAGGGTACATATGTTCGTTCGTTGGTCGGGGTGCTGCAGCGCTACTCGAACCACGAGGAAAAGATCCATACGCTGGTCAAACTCTCCGCCTTGCCGCAGCGACGTGGGTCGCAGATCGTGACAGAGCGACCGCGAGTCGCGCGAAGGCCGACCCCAGACGAGGTCGAGGTCATCGCTGCCGCCTATGAATCGGGTCTGACGCTGCGTGAGCTTGGTGCGCTGTTCGGGTTCGATCGAGGCACGATCTCGTCGGTCGTCCGGCGAGCTGGCAGGTCAACTCGCTATCACCAACGTGTTGAGGTTGATCTCGACCAAGCTGAACGGCTGCGTGCTCAGGGAATGACGATCACAGAGGTGGCCGAACGATTGGGTGTTGGTCGGACGACATTGGTCCGGGCCCGTCGCGAGGGTCGCTGACCTCGAAGCTCAAGTCGTCGACCACACGACGCTTCAGTAGGGAGGATCACAGACGAAGCAGTCGTCGCCACCAAGGTTTGCGCTCGCTGGCGGCAGCCGGCTCGCTGGGTGCCTTCATTGCCTCTCGGTGCATCGCGGCCATCTTCTCCCTGTGCGCGGCCTCCTCACCTCGCCGCTTCTCGTCCCCGGTTCGTATGCGTTCCATGGTGCCTTCGAGGGCGTCATCAAGAACCTCGTTCACCTGTTCGTGCGGGCTGTCGCTGGTCATGCCCCCTCCTCTACTCGACGGTTGCGGTCGTCCGAGTCGCCGGTCCTAACAGTGTTGCCGTGCTGTCCACGGCGGTTCAACAGCTGACACCGGGATTTGGACGTTCTCGACCGGGCCGACAGACGGTCCGCGCCCGGTGGGCGCCGGCTCTACATGGGGTGCTCCCCGTCACGGTCACCATAGGGTCGATGCGTTTCTCAGCGAACTCTGAGATGCCGATCCCTCACAGACACGTACTCCCAGTCCATCATCTGAGTTCGGCGGATCCGTCGAGGTGAGGCGCCCCGGGATCGGTGACTGCTCGTTCTCCTGAGAGGATGAGCAGATGTCAGAGAAGAAGCGTCGACCGGGTAGGTATCCGGACGAGGTGCGAGAGCGGGCGGTGCGGATGGGTGTTCGATCACCAGGCCGAGTACCCGTCGCAGTGGAAGGCGATCGAATCGATCTCGAAGAAGTTGTCGATCAATCACGAGACCCTCCGCCAGTGGGTTCGCCGAGCAGAAACCGACGCCGGCCAGCGGCCGGGGTTGACGACCGACGAGCGGGCTCGGATGCGCGAGCTCGAGCGTGAGAACAAAGAGCTGCGCCGGGCGAATGAGATCTTGAAGGCGGCGTCGGCTTTCTTCGGGGCGGAGCTCGACCGCCAGTCCAAGAAGTGATCGCGTTCATCGACGCGCATCGCGACAGGTTCGGGGTCGAGCCGATCTGCAAGGTGCTGCGCGAGCACGGCTGCGGGATCGCCCCGAACACGTACTGGGTGGCCAAGAGGCGGCCGCCGTCGGCGAGGTCGGTTCGCGACGCCGAGCTCGTGGTCGAGATCCACCGCGTCTATGCCGAGAACCTGTTCGTGTACGGCGCCGACAAGATCTGGACCCAGCTCAACCGGGAGAACATCCGTGTCGCCAGATGCACCGTCGAACGATTGATGCGCGCCGAAGGACTCTCCGGAGCGAGACGGGGCAAGGCGTTCACGATCACCACCCACACCGACGACTGCCTGCACCGGCCCGCCGATCTCGTGGAGCGCCAGTTCCGAGCGCCGGCACCAGACCGGCTCTGGGTCGCGGATCTGACCTACGTGAAGACACACGTCGGGTGGGTCTACGTCGCGTTCATCATCGACGTGTACTCCCGGATGATCGTGGGCTGGCAAGCCTCGCGATCACTGCGCTCGGACCTGGCGATCGACGCGTTGGAGATGGCCGTCTGGAACCGGCGCCGAGCCGGCCACCGGCTCGATCAGCTCATCCATCACAGCGACATGGGAGTCCAATACCTCAGCATCCGCTACTCCGAGCGGCTCGCCGACAACGACATCGTCGCGTCGGTCGGATCGAAGGGCGACAGCTTCGACAACGCGATGGCCGAGTCGTTCAACGGGCTCTACAAGTGGGAGCTGATCTACAAGCAGGGCCCCTGGCGCGGTCTCGACGACGTCGAGTTCGCCACCATGACCTACATCGACTGGTTCAACCATCGCCGCCTCCACGGCGAGATCACCGACGACGCCAGCTACACGACCCCGGCCGAAGCCGAGACCGACCACTACCGTCAACCAACACCGGCCGTCGAGGCCGTCACCCAATAGCCAGAGCAGTCACCAAACCCGGGGCGCTTCAGAGCGGTGGTGCTTGCCTCCTAGATCGACGCCGTTCACGGCGCACACACGAAGGAGAAGCCCAGTGACGAACACCGCACGCACCGATCCAGGCACGACTAGCTCAGTGTCGCCCACGGTCTCTGATTGCCAGCGCAGTCCAGTGCCAGCAGCGATCACCGACGACTACGGCAACGTGGTCTACGTCCGGCCCGGACGTTCGTCGTTCCTCGCACCGATGTGCACGTCCAGCGGAGAAGCAGTCGCAGCTAACACGAGGCGGGCGCCCAGGCAATACGCCTTCTGCCCGATCGAGAGCCGCTTCAACGAAGCTGCGACCGGTTGGGAGGACGGGTCATGACAGACCAGCATCACGAGGTCGTCGTTCCTGATGAGGTCTTCGACCCGCCGAGCGCCCCACCGCCGACGCGAAGCTCGCTCCCCGGTCGAGGAGTGATCTCGCACGGCGTTCAGCGCCGTATCAACCAGATCCACGGCAAGACGGTCGTGCGGATCGCGGACGCCGGAGGCGAGGCCGTAGTCGCTCAGGCAAAGATCAAGGAGTCGTCGTCGGTGATCGACGCCGGCATGTCGAGCCTCGCGTTGCTCGCTCAGAAGGCCGCCTTGTACGCCGGTGGCGATCCGATCCTGTTCGACAAGCTGATGTCGTTCTACATCGACGTCGCCCAGATGGGTCACACGACGATCATCGCTGATCTGTTCGACAAGTACGGGAAGCGGTGAGCGGCCTTGTCTGCGTCATCGTTCCCGACCTACACGATGCACTGGGGTGCGTTCGCCACGATCGTGTGCCTCAGCGTCGTGATCGTTGCACTCCTGATCGCGATGCTCGCCCAGCGGCGCCGCCACAGCGCTAACGCCCGTGCTGTCGAAGTCCTCAACGTGCGCATCGACGCTGCGAACGCGCATCGTCGGTTGATGGAGATCACACGAGACGCCTACGTCCAGATGACCGAGGCAGCGATCAGCTATCACCGACCCGAGCAGCTCGATGCGGACGAGGTGGGCTGACGATGTGTCAGATCACTGAGAAGCCTGAGGTCGTTCGGGCCCGCGAGCAACTGGGCCGGTTCCTGATCGCCCGAGCCCGCGACCGGGCTCATGCGGTGGGTTTCGGGTTCGTCGCCTCTGACGACGCACCGGACACCTACGAGGCGTTGCAGGAGGCCTACGTCCGCTCGCTGGTGACCAAGCAGCCATTGCCGTTGACTCGGGCCGCGTCGAGCGGGCCAAGCCGGCGCATGGAGCGGGTGTGTGAGCGCTACGACCGGGCGTCTGAGATCGGCTATCACTACGTCGATCGTGAGGTGCTCGGCCCGGACATCGGGTTGTCGGCGCTCTTCTGGCATGACACCAACCACGCCCGTCTGGGCTTGAGCTTCGATCTCGACCAGGAGGCGTCGCTGTCGCGCTGGCAACTCCAACAGCTCCGCGCCGCCGGCTTCAGTTCAGGTTCGTTGGAGTACCAGCTGATGGATGCCGAGACTCGCGGACAGATCGAGTGTACCCGCCAGATCGGACGAGCGCCGCGCGATCTGCGCACGTTCTCGATGCGTGCCATCGCCGGTGGTCTCGATCACGCCCTCGAGCTCGAAGCCACCAACGGGGCGGTGTCGCGATGAAGCAGCTACAGCCGTCGAGCATCACCGATCAGCTGTGGCGCAGCGCACTCACCGTGTTGTTCACGATCGCGGTGGTCTACATCTCGTGGCGCCTCATCAGCACCCTGATCGCACCGCTGATCCTGATCGTCGTCGTACTCGGCATCATCCGGCTTGTGATCGGGGCACGTCGTCAGGATCGCTGGTGATGTGCATTTCACATCACTTGTTGCGTGCGCGGATCACGACCGGAGCGTCTTCGAAAGGTCTGTTCCGATCGGTGTTGTCGAATGCACAGGCGACCTTGACCGACCTGGTGTGCTCATCGTTTACTGAGCGTGTACGGAACGCTCCGAGCCCCGCTCGTCGAGCACCGACGCTGCCCTGACCACACCGAGCTGCTGCGCGGCGTCCGCGCAGCGATGTCAACTCACACGAAGAAAGGAGGCCTCCACTGCTATGTCCCGATCCAAGAAGCAACATCGTCATCATCCCAACCGCGGTCGCCGTCTTCGCGTACGCGGCGTCCGGCGGGGCGACCCGGACCTGAAGCGCCTCGGCCGAGCGCTCATCGAGCTCGCGACGGCCGAGGCCGAAGCGGCCGCACAGCAGGACCACGAACAGCGAACCGCAGTACCTCCAGATGCGGACGAGCCGACGGGCTCTGACGGGGAGGCGGCATGAGCGGGGTCGCGCGTGACTGGCATGCACTGGTCTGGCCGCACGAGGTCAGCGCCGACGAACTCAGTCATGCGATGCGGCTGATCGCCGCGAGCCGAGCCCAGTCTGTCGTGCTGGAGGCCGTCGGGCGTGGCGGCGGCGTCGCGCACCGCGTTGGTACGCGCACGAGCGATACGGCCGACGTCGTTCGCTCGCTCACCACGCCGATGCGGAGCCTGAGCGTTTCGCCGATCGAACGCCAAACGCCCCACCCGCATGTAGCGGTTCGGGTGTCGGCGTCGTCGCGGCATCGCCCTCTGCTGGCTGACGCACCCGAGTTGACGGGCACGGCGCTACTCACAGCCCTCGCGGCGGGTCGCGGTGACGAGTCGGTCACGCTGCAGTGGCACCTGATCGCACCCTTGGCGCCGCCGTTCATCCGCTCTAACGTCAGTCACCGAGTGCTTCAGGACTGGCCAGATGCGTTGATTGAAGCACCGTGGCAGGGATCGGTGCCCGCCGATGCGCAGCAACTCAAGTCGCTGCGCGAGAAGCAGGGCGATGTCGGGTGGAGAGTTGTCGGCTACGTCGCCGCCGAGGCGCCCGCCGCGGCACGCCGCCGGCACCTCGTGGCTGGCGTCGTCGCGGCGCTGCGCACGATGACCGCGCCGGGCGCGTCGTGGCGTGTGCGCCAGGTTCGCACCCCTCGATTCGCAAGGGCGACCGCGGCCTGGCTTGGCCGGAGTGCGCTCAATCTGGGTGAAGTCCTGGCCGCATCAGCATGGCCAATCGGCGCCACAGCCGATCTGCCGGTGCTGGCCCGCGCGAGCCGCGTGCTCCCGCCGCCGGACGCGGTGCTGACCGCAAACCGTGTGTTGGGGCGGAGCACCGCGCCACCACATGGCACGGTTGGCCTGTCCGCCAGCGACGGATTGATGCACCTGACGGTCACCGGCCCAACGGGCACCGGTAAGTCGACGCTGTTGATGCAGCTGGCGCTACAGGACATCGCCGATGGCCGCGCCGTGGTGGTGATCGACCCCAAGGGCGGTCTGGTCGACGGCATCGTGGAGCGCCTCCCCGACGATCGCCGCGGCGATGTGATCGTGGTCGATCCGTCCGACCGTGAGATGCCGGTCGGGCTGAACCCGCTCCGTATCGCAAACCGCTCGCCCGACGTGGTCGTCGATCAACTGCTCAGCATCTTCCGGAACCTATTCGCCGGCTATTGGGGGCCACGCACCCAAGACATCCTGCACGCCTCGCTGCTCACCCTCGCTCGCCACCCCGGCTCGACGCTGGCTGCATTGCCGGTGTTGCTGACCGATGATTCGTACCGTCGCAGACTGCTTCGCGGGATTGACGACCCGTTCGGCGTCGGTGCGTTCTGGGCGTCGTTCGATTCCTGGAGCCGCGCTGAACGGGCCACCAACATCGGACCCACGCTGACGCGGCTGCGGCCGTTCCTGATGCGCCCGCAGCTGCGCGCCATGCTCGGCCAAGCCGATCCGCGTTGGTCGATCCGTCAAGTCTTCACCGAACGCAAGATCGTCCTCGTCGATCTCTCTCGTGACCGACTCGGAGCCGAGTCCGCCAACCTGCTGGGCAGCCTGCTGGTGTCGGAGCTGTGGCACGCCACCCTCCAACGGGGTCGCATCGCAGCGGAGCGGCGACACCCGGTGACCATCATCGCCGATGAGTTCCAGGACTACTGCCACTTCGCCCACGACTTCGAGGACGCCCTCACCAAGTCACGGTCGTTCGGTGTCGGCTGGGTCCTCGCCCACCAGCACCTCGATCAACTCACGCCGTCCGTGCGAGCGGCGCTGCAGGCCAACGCCCGATCCAAGGTGCTGTTCCAGATGGACGCTGGCGACGCGCACGCCGTGACCCGCCACGACTCCGTGCTGACCGCGGTGGACCTGACGCAGCTCCCCGCATTCGAGGCCTACGCTCGGCTTGTCGCGGGTGGCGCCGTGCAGCCGTGGTGCTCGATCCGCACCCTGCCACCCGCCGAGCCGACTACGAACGCCGCTGCGGTCCGCGAGCAGAGCCGTCGCCGCTACGGGCGCCCACGGTCTGACGTCGACGCGACCCTCACCCAACTCCTTCAGCCAAACGCAGCCGAGCTGGATGACCTGGGTCCGATCCAACGGGCACGAAAGGACGCCTCATGACCGCAGTCCGTCGTTGTCCGATCGGTCGTCCAGTCGCGTCGAGCTGGAACCAGCATCCGACCAGGTCACACCACTCCGCCGACACGTATCGGGCGCGGACTGTCGCGCCTTCTCAGACCCACTCCCGAAGCACTGTCAAGGGAGTGACACCATGACGGTTCGACGGCGGGTCGGGCCGCGCCAGTTGCACGCCCTCGTCGAATCTCTCTCGGCGCAAGACCATCACGTTCTCGAGGTGATCACCGATTTCCGTCTCGTGACCGGGGCCCAGATCCTCCGTTTGTTCTTCCACGATCGAGGAGAGAGCGGAGCACGCGCCGGACGGCGCAGTCTTGAACGATTCGTGCGACTCGGATTGGTGAATCGTCTGGAACGCCGCATCGGCGGCGTCCGCGCCGGGTCATCGTCATTCATCTACAGCCTCGACACGCTCGGTCAACGCGTCCTCAACCTCAATCGACCTCGTCGCCGACTCGAAGAGCCATCGGCAGCGTTCGTCAACCACACCCTCGCCATCGTGGACCTGTTCGTCGACCTCACCGAAGCCGCCCGAACATCCGACGGGGTCGAGGTGCTGGGCTACGAGACCGAACCGGACTGTTGGCGACGATTTCGCCGTGTTGACGGCGAACACGTGCTGCGCCCCGACCTCTACGTGCGGATTGGTGTCGGCGAGTTGGAGTATCGCTGGTTCATCGAGGTCGACCGAGCCACCGAACATCTGCCCGCGATCATCCGCAAGAGCACCACGTATCACGACTACTACCACTGCGGTGTCGAACAAGACCGAAGCGGGTCGTTCCCCCGGGTGCTGTGGGCCACAACCACCGACAGACGAGCCGACGCCATCGCCGCCGCACTGTCGGCGACCACGCTGACGACGCAGATATTCCGCGTCGATCGCCTCGAGACGGCGGCTCGAACGTTGACGGAGCCACGCCAATGAGCGAGCTGCCGCGCAACACCATTCTCGTCGGCGACGCCCTCGAACACCTCCGCACCCTGCCGTCGGCGTCGATCGACACGGTCATCACCAGCCCGCCATACTTCCAACTCCGGCGGTACGGCATGGGCGAGCGCGAGTATGGCCAGGAACCCAACGTCGACGAGTGGGTCGCACAGCTGCGCGGCGTGTGCGCCGAGATCCACCGCGTCTTGGTGCCAACCGGATCGTTGTGGCTCAACCTGGGCGACTCCTACAGCCGCCACGACAAGTACGGCGCTCCCGCCAAGAGCCTCCTGCTTGGACCCGAACGCCTCGCACTCGCCCTCATCGCCGACGGCTGGCGGCTCCGCAACTCAGCCGTGTGGGCCAAGACCAACCCGATGCCATCCAGCGTCCGTGACCGGCTCACCTGCACTTGGGAAAACGTCTACTTCTTCACGAAGCAGTCCACCTATCACTTCGACCTCGACGCGATCCGCGTCCCACATCGCACCACCAGGCCCACCAAGCCCAACCCGAACGCTGGCGCGTATCTCCCGACCGCGTGGCGAGCACCGCTGTCACATGACAACAACGGCCTCGCCGCACTCAAACGACAGGGACGAGTCGGGCATCCCGCCGGCAAGAACCCCGGCGACGTCTGGAACCTCGCCACCGCCCGCTACGCCGGTGCCCACTTCGCGACCTTTCCCACCAGCCTCGTCGATCTACCGATCCGCTCGACGTGCCCACCGAGGCGCTGCCTTCGCTGCAGGATCCCAGTGCTCAAGCAGATCGGCCGAACCGCGCTGAGATCGACGACTCACTACAGCTGCCGAGCACCATCAGAACCCGGCATCGTCCTCGACCCGTTCATGGGCTCGGGCACCGTCGGCGTCGCGGCCGAGCAACACGGTCGTGACTGGATCGGCATCGAACTCAACCCACAGCTCGCACGCCTCGCCAACGAACGGATCGCGGATGCGCGACCCGCACAGCCCGAAGGACGCGCCGCATGACACACAAGATCGACGCTCACATCGAGGGAGGTGGTCATGCATGAGCCGGAACCGCATCCGTCACCTGAATCTCTCCGACCAGGCCACGCCCCCAGGATCTGGGCGGCCTCACTCAGCGACTACAACGCCGGCGTCCTGCATGGCGCGTGGATCGACGCGGCCAGGGACCCCGACGACATCGACGCCGATATCGCTGCCATGCTCGCCGCCTCCCACCAACGTGGCGCTGAGGAGTGGGCGATCCACGACTGCGAGGACTTCGGACCCGTGCGACTCGGCGAGTACGAGTCCATCATCGATGTCTCGCGGATTGCGCTCGGTATCACCGAACACGGCATGGCCTATGCGGCCTGGGTCGCCCATCACGGCGAGCACCCCGACGACGACTTCGAGGACTGCTTCCTCGGTGAATGGGACAGCCTGCAGGACTACGCCCAGCACTACGCCGACGACACCAACCTCGACCGACTCCTCCAAGAATGCGTCCCCGGCTATCTCCTCGCCTACGTCGCCTTCGACGCGGCAGCGTTCGGGCGCGACCTCGAACTCGGCGGCGACATCTTCACCGCGGACACACCCGATGGCGGCATCTGGGTCTTCTACGCACATTGAACCGCCTCGTTCGCACGTCGTGTTCGAGGCCGAGCTCGCCCAACCGCTGCTCCATCATCGACACCGGCACATCGAACACCGCCGCCAGATCTCGCACATCTCGAACACCGTCGGCGAGGGCTGCCTTCACCCACGGGCGCGGCATGAGCAGACAGCGCGCGAAGTAGTCGGCGAGCGGTTCGGCGACATCGACATCTTCGTAGCGGTCGCGATCGACCGCGTCGATGATGTGTTTGAACTCGTGCGCCAGCGTCGAGCGACGATGCTGAACACACTGGCGCTCATCCAGCACGATCACCCAACCGGCACCGTCCCACAGATTCGCGCCCGCGATCGGAGCACGCGCGTAGCTCACGACGCGGACCGCCGAGAGTTCGCCGATCAGCTCAGCCGGAACTGGGATTCGATCGACCCCGCAGATCGCCAACAACAGGTACGCCTGACGTTCCGCGATTCCGATCGCCTCAACGGTGGTGACCCGTCGCAGTGGGAACAGCCGCCGCAACCGCCGCAACGCGGTCCCGGCCTCGATCCAGTCGTCGATCCGTCGCGGCAGATGACGGGTCGGCGCGAGCGACTGTTTCGAGATCTGCTCGGCCACCTGGTGTCGTGCTCCTGCTACGTGCGTGTCGCGTTGCGACCCAGCGTGCCCTCGGGGTGCTCATCGGCACGATCGCGCGGCTCGGATTCGACGCCGTACTTCGCGCGCAAGAACGCCACGAACGTCTCGATCTCGCCGAACGCGCGTGGCGGCAGGTCCTTGAACTTCAACCGCACATACGGCCCGAGCTCAGGCAGATCAGCCGGCAGGTGGTATCCGGCCACGTCGAACAACTCGCGGGCGTCCAAGCCAAAGACCTCCGCGAGTCGTACGAGGAGCTCGGGCCCAGGCTGCTGGCGTCCGGCTTCCAGTCGATACATCGTCGACGCCGAGCACCCAACCAGACAGCCGCTTGCCGCGTCGACAGACCCAACGCCCCACGCCGCTTTCTGAACCGCTCTCCGAACTCGACTTGCCTGTTCGTCATCTACTCCGTTTCTCGTCTTCCGCTACGCCAGCGACGTTCGGATCGACCTTTCCTTGCACCAATTGTCTCACGACGCGATACGTCATCGGACCAGATTGTGCATTCCACAACATCCCCACAGAGGTCGAGCCCGCACCCTCCGGCCTTGAGCCGGCGCAGCGAAAACGCGACAATGGAGGGGTTATCGAGACGCACAAAACACCAGCTCAGGCCATGTTTTCGAGTCTCGTTCTCCGCGCACCCAGGAGGCAGCCGATGAGTGCCGACCATCTCGAGCCCGCCGCACCGCTGCGACTGCGGCGGGCTGTGCTCTACCTTCGCGTCTCGACAACGTCGCAGGTGAAGACCGACTACGACCCAGAGGGCATCTCGCTGCCAGCTCAACGCGAGGCCTGCCGTCGCAAGGCTGAGCAACTCGGCGACATCGTCATCGTCGACGAGTACAAGGAAGAGGGCAAGTCCGCCACCAGCACTGCGTCGCGCCACGAGTTCCAGGCCATGCTGCGTCGGATCAAGGACGAACGCGACGTTGACGCCGTCATCGTCTACAAGCTGTCGCGAATGAACCGGAATCGGTTCGATGACGCCATCGTCATGAACAAGCTCGGCGAGCTCGGTGTGTCGCTCATCTCTGCCACCGAGAACATCGATGACTCACCGGTCGGTCAGCTCGTGCACGGTGTACTCGCCTCGATCAACCAGTATCAGTCGGCGGAGCTCAGCGCCGACATCCGCTACAAGATGGGGGAGAAGGCCAAGAAGGGCGGCACTCTCGGCCGAGCACCCCTCGGCTACCGCAACGTCATCGACCGCTTCGACGGCCACGAAGTCCGCACCGTCGAGCTCGATCCCGAGCGAGCGGAACTGGTCCGGATCGCGTTCGAGCTCTACGCGACCGGCGAGTACACACTCGAAGCGCTCTCTGACGAGCTCTACGACAGAGGGCTCCGCAGCCGACCAGGCCGATACCCCGCCACCCAGGTGACCGACGGCAAACTCGCTGCGCTCCTCCGGAACCCGTACTACCTCGGGACGGTCGTCTACAAGGGTCAGCACTACGACGGCCGCCACCCGGCACTCGTCGACCAAACGCTCTTCGACGAGGTCCAGGACCTTCTCGCGTCACGCAAGTCACGCGGCGAACGAGCCCGCAAGCACAACCATCCGCTCAAAGGGCTGCTGTGGTGCGGCGCCTGCCACGAGACCGGAGTCGAACGCCGGATGATGTTCCAGCGAGCCAAGGGACGAGGCGGCGTCTACCACTACTTCTTCTGTCGAGGCCGACAAGACCGAACCTGTGACGAGCCATACCTCAACGTCGACCACGTCGAAACCGCCGTGGCCGAGCACTACCGGTCGATCCGGTTCGACGCTGACCTCGTCGAACTCGTTCGATCGACCCTCAGTGAAGCGATGAGTGACGACAAGACCGCCACACGGACGCTCAAGAAGCAACTCACCAAGCAGCTCGAACGACTCGACACCCAGGAGACGAACCTCATCGAGCTCGCAGCCGACGGACTTGCCGCGCAGAACAAGATCCGCAGCAAGCTCCTCAAGATCGAACGAGACCGTGCGGCACTGCAAGGCCGCCTGGCAGCGGCAACCGAAGAGCTCCAGATCGGCGGTGAGTTGCTCACGGCCGCGATCGACTTCCTCGAACGAGCAGACGAGCTGTACCTCCGATCCACCGACCGAGGTCGCAAGGTCATCAACGACGCGATCTTCGAGAAGATCTACGTCTACCGCGACGACGTCGTCGGCAGCGAGATGCGATTCCCGGTCGGCCAGCTCGTGTCAGCTGCCGAACAGGTTCACCGACAGAGCGATCGCCCACCCGAATCGAAGAAGCCCGGCCCCGCTCAAGAGAGCGATGACCGGGACCCGGCTACCGATGTCGACTCACTAGTCCAGGTCCTTCAGGACGAAGGTTCTAGTAAGGCCACAATGGTCGGGGTGAGAGGATTCGAACCTCCGGCCTCCACGTCCCGAACGTGGCGCGCTAACCAAGCTGCGCTACACCCCGTAGCGGGGGAGCAGCCTATCCGGCCGTGGCCGGTTCTTCCTCAGGCGCTGCATCGTCCGCGGACGCCTCGTCGGCGTCCTCGTCATCCTCGCCCGGCTCGTCGGCGGCGGCCTCGGCGACCTCCGGTTCGTCGTCCGACGGCACGCCCTCGGTGAACGTGCCGCCCTCCATCACGGCGAGCAACGCCCGCTTGAGACGCAGCGCGTCGAGCGGCTTGACCAGCCAGCCGTCGGCCCCCGATCGCTGAGCGAGGAACACGTCGGCCTGACGGTCGAGCAGCATGATGATCGGCACGTGCGGCAGCGTGCCGCCCGTCTCGTCGAGGCGCAGCGCCATCGTGATCGCCATGCCGCCCATCGAGCCGATCTGCAGGTCGAGCACGGCGAGATCGACGTCCCGCTCGGCCATGACGCCGGCGACGGCCCGGCCCTCGCGGCACACGGTGAAGGACGTCTCGGGACCGCCGAGCGCAGCGGTGACCTCGTCGACGATCCAGTCGGCATCGGTGGCGAGCAGGATGTGCACGGCGCCGACGATACCCGGCGAACGATCACCCGCCCGAACGACGCCGGCATCACCGGAGCCGGCACCTCCCGGCCGGCGTGCGTCAGGCGGGCGCCGGCTCGAAGAGATGCTCGCCGAGCAGGTCGAGACCCTCGAGGTCGTGCACGTCGCTCGGCAGCAACGGCACCTCGATCATCGTGTCGGCACCGACGCGCTCGACCAGCGGTTCGAGCTGCTCGCGCTCGGCCAGCGCGACCCGCCGCAGATCGGCCAGGTTCTGCCACATCGCAGCGAGGTCCTCGTCGCCCCGCTCGGCGGCGGTCGCGGCCCTGCGAGCGGCGTCGGCGACCGACCCGTCGCCGAATCTGGGGTGCATCCGGTTGACGACGGTCGCCGCCACCTCGAAGTCCTTCGACACGAGCTGATCGGCGAACCAGCCCGCCTCGGCGACGGTCTCGCGCAGCGGCGACGCGACGAGCACGAACCGAGTCGCATCGTCACCGAGCAGCTTCGTCACCGCGTCGGCCCGATCGCGGAAGCCCGACTCCATACCGGCGAACGCCTGGAAGAACGCCACCGCATCGGCCAGCACGTCCGAGCCGACCACCCGCCCGATTGCCTTGAGGATCGGCTGGCTGGCCGTCGACAGCACCTTGAAGCCGGTGCGGGTCGGCATCATCAACAGCTTGAACGCCTTGTGGTCGAGGAACCGGGTGAGCACGCCGGGCGCTTCGAGGAAGTCGAGCGCGTTGCGGCTCGGCGGCGTGTCGACGACAACCAGGTCGAACCGCTCGTCGTCGTGCAACTCGTGCAACGCCTCGGACGCCATGTACTCCTGCGTGCCGCTCAGCGCCGTGGCCATGTTGCGGTAGAAGCGGTTCTGGACGATCCGGTCGGCCTGCTCGTCGTCGCCGGCGTTCGCCCGCACGACCCGCTCGAACATCGCCGGCGTGTCGAGCATCATCGCCCACAGCTCGCCGGCCCCGTCGGTCCCGTCGGCCGTGGCCAGCTCCTCGACCGCCACCCGGCGCGGCTCACCGGTCAGGCCCTCCGGCAGGCCGAGCGCATCGGCCAGCCGCCGGGCCGGGTCGATCGTCACCACGACGGCGCGGCGGCCCCGCCGTGCAGCCTCGAGCCCGATCACCGCGGCCGTCGTCGTCTTGCCGACCCCGCCCGACCCGCAGCACACCACCACCTCCGCGCCGTCGACCACCTCGGTGAGCGACGTCACGTCGCCGCCGCCTTGGCGAGCGCGTCGACGTCGGCCGCCGTCAGACCGGCCACCGGCAGCTCGTCCAGGTGCACCTGGGGGAGCGGCACGCTCGCCGCCAGACGCGCCAGTTCGGAGCGCTGCACCCCCAGCCGCTCGAGCCGGAACCGCGCCGCCGCCCGTGCGTCGGCGACCTGGGCGGTGGCACGCCCGAAGTCGACCTCGTCGGGCTCCGGCGGCGGATCGGCCGGGTCGACCTGGTTGACCACCACCGGGCCGAGTTTCACGCCCACCCGTTCCTCGATCGCATACGCCGTCTCGATCAGCTCGTTGACCGGGGTCGCCTCGGGCAGCGTGACCAGGATCACCTCGCACCGCTCGGGATCCGCGAGCATCGCCAGCACCTCCTCGGCCTGCGACCGAACCGGGCCGCTGCGGACCGCGTCGAGCAGACCGGCGGCCGACGTGAGGAACGTGATCGCGTGCCCGGCAGCCGGGCCGTCGACCACGATCAGGTCCCACTCGCCCGAGCGTTCGAGCTGCTTGATCTTGCCCAGCACCACGAGGTCGTCGATGCCCGGCGCCGCGGTGCCGACGACGTCGATCACGCCGGTGGCCGCCAACCGCTTCGCGATCCGCTTGAAACCGTGCTCGAGCAGGTACTCCTCGAGCGCATCAGAGGCCGAGATGTGTCGGACGTCGAGGTCGGGCAGCAGCTCGTCGAGCACCGGCTTGCCGTCGAGCTCGACGACCAGCACGCGTTGTCCACGATCCGCTGCGGCTCGCGCCAGAACTGCCGTTACCGTGGTCTTCCCCACGCCTCCCTTGCCCGCAACGATCACGAGGTTCGAAGCGGCGCGGAGGGGGGTGACTCTCGACACTGGATCATCCGGAGACACTTCGTGCGCAGACTACTGATCGGCCTGCTCGGCGCCATCGCCGTCCTCGGCATCGCCGCCGGCCCTGCGAACGCCCAGGACGGTGATCAGGGTGAGGAACCGGGCGGCGCTGCACCCGACGTCGCGCCGGTCGACGTGCTCCAGGTCAGCGGCCTCGTCGACGACATCGTGGTCGACGAGATCGGTGCTGCCATCGATCGCGCCGAGGAGGAGGGGAGCCAGGCGCTGGTGCTGCAGGTCGATTCGCGCGGCGCCGTCGTCGGCGACGACGTCATGGCCTCACTGCTCGACCGCATCGACACCGCGCCGGTGCCGATCGGTGTGTGGGTCGGCCCGACCGGCGCTCGCCTGTACGGCACACCGGCCCAGATCCTCGCCGTCGCCGATGTCACCGGCATGGCGCCGGGTGCCCGCGTCGGCAACGTCGGCCTCCCGGTCTCACGCGACCACGAGCTCGGTCCCGCGCTGACCGAACTGCGCAGCCGCACGGTCGGGCTCACCGACGCCCGAGCGCTCAACGTGTTCAAGCAGCGCATCTCCGACGAGGGCATCGCCACGATCGTCAACATGCTCGACGCACTCGACGGCTACGAGGAGGACGGCGTCGTGCTCGACACCACCACCGAGGTCGTCACCGACTCGGGCGTCGTGCAGCGCGAGACCATCGCCGTCGCCCGCTTCGCCAAGCTCGGCCTCGTCGACCAGCTGTTCCACACCGTCGCCAGCCCGCCGGTGACCTACCTCCTGCTGCTGATCGGTCTGGCGCTGCTGATCTTCGAGTTCTACACCGCGGGCGTCGGCATCGCCGGGGTGGTCGGCGCCGCCTGCGCGTTCCTCGCCTGCTACGGCCTCGCCGCACTGCCGGCCCGATGGTGGGCGGTCGCCCTCCTCGTCGCCGCGATGCTGGCGTTCGCCGTCGACGTGCAGGTCGGCATCCCGCGCCTGTGGACCGGCATCGGCATCGTGCTGACGATCGTCGGCAGCTTCTGGCTGTTCGAGCCGATCAACGGCACCTCGCTGCGGCCGTCGTGGATCTCGCTGATCGCCGGCATCGGCGGCGTGATGCTCACGTTCATCGTCGGCATGCCGTCGATGACGCGCACCCGGTTCGCCACGCCGACCGTCGGCCGCGAGTGGATGATCGGCGCCGACGGCGTGGCCGTGAGCGCGATCGACCCCGAGGGCATCGTCGAGGTCAACGACGCCCAATGGCGGGCCCGCACCAACCGGGCCACCCCGATCGGCTCCGGTGAGGCGCTGCGTGTCGCGTCGATCGACGGCGTCACGCTCGAGGTCGAACCGCTCGAAGGCGCCGCCAAGGACTACCGCGAGATGCGCAAGAAGCCCGACGCCGACGACGAGGTCGAGCCCGGCCAGGTGGACGAGCCGGCACGAACCGAGCCCGCCTGAACGCTCCGTTCGCAGTCAGTCGAGGTCGGGAAGGCGGGGGCCGGCGATGCGGAGGTCGTCGCGGCGGCGGGTGACGCCGCGGGCGTCGAGCTCGGCCACGAGCGGGAGGGCGTACTTACGGCTGGCGCCGGTGCGATCGCGGAACTGGGCGACCGTGAACCCGCCCGCGTCGTCGGCCAGCAAGTCGGCCGCGACCCGTGCGGCCGCATCGATCGTGTCGCGGTGGAACAGCACCTTGTCGCGCTCGACCAGCACGCCGCGGCGCGTGAGCTCTCGGACGGCGGTGCGGTCGGTGCCAGGCGGTGTTTCGGGTGCGAAGCCGCCGGCCAGGATCGCGGCGACGAGCGGGTGGTCGGCGTACGGGTCGACGGCGTCGGCCGGCCGTGCAACACCGGCGGCGATCGTCACGTCGTCGAGGGCCTCGAGCACCGCCCGCTCGTGCTCGGCCAGCGTCGCCACGTCGAGCCCGGTGTCACCCGCGTCGGAGACGGCGGCGAGCAGGCGTTCGCGTGTCTCGGCGAGCATCGCCGGCGTTGCGATCCACTGACCGGCGACCGGTTCGATTCGCTCGCCGGTCAGGAGCTCCAGGTCGTCCACGGTGACCCAGCCGCGCTCGGCGACCACCCGCTCGATCGAGCGGTCCGGCGCAGCTCGCGATGCCTTCGTGACCGGGTCGATGTCGAGCACCTCGCCGCCGCCGACCGTCTCGTCGCGGCCCGACTCGCGGAGCACGTACCGATCGCCGGGCAGCAGCGGCAAGGCCACCGGGAGGAAGAGCCGGACCGCACCCGTGGTACCGGGCCGCAACGCCTCGGCGCCGAGCACCCGCACCTTCACGGGGAGCTCGCGCGAGCCGACATAGGCGAGGTATGCCCCTCGCCGCGAGACCTCGTGGTCGACGCTGGCGAGCACGTCGAGCGACGCGTCGAAGCGGTCGGTCCTGCGCCAGCGGCCCGCTGTGACGACCGCGTCGCCGCGGCCGATCTCGTCGTGGCTCACGCCGTTGAGGTTGAGCGCGACGCGGTTGCCCGCGCCGATCTCGTCGACGGTGGCGCCGAGCGTCTGGATCGAGCGGATGCGGGCGGTGTGGGAGCCCGGCTCGACCACGACGCTCTCGTCGTGGTGCAGCCGACCGTCGGTCAACGTGCCGGTGACGACGGTGCCGCTGCCCTTGGCGGCGAAGACCCGGTCGATCCACAGCCTCGGCCGGTCGCGATCGAGCGACTCGGGCGTCACCGCCACCAGCTCGTCGAGCGCGGCCCGGAGCTCGTCGAGACCCGCCCCCTCGGTCGCCGCGACGGGCACGATCGGCGCGTCCGCCAGGAAGGTGCCCTGCACCTGGTCGCCGATCTCGAGGATCGCGATCTCGAGCCACTCGTCGTCGACGAGGTCGCGCTTCGTGACCGCGATCACGCCGTGTCGCAACCCGAGCATCTCGAGGATCCGGAGGTGCTCCTCGGACTGCGGCTTCCAGCCCTCGGTGGCCGCCACCACGAACAGGCAGGCGTCGACGCCGCCGACCCCGGCGAGCATGTTGCGCAGGAAGCGCACGTGCCCCGGCACGTCGACGAAGCTCACCCCGGCGCCCGACGGCAACGTCGTGTGGGCGAACCCCAGGTCGATCGTCAGGCCGCGCCGCTTCTCCTCCTCGAACCGGTCGGGGTCGGTGCCGGTCAGTGCCAGGACGAGGGACGACTTGCCGTGGTCGACGTGGCCGGCTGTCGCGATCACCCGCATCCGTCTGGCTCCCTCATGGCGAGGGCCTCACGCGGCGAGCGCGGCGAGCGCGGCGATGAGCACGTGGTCGTCGTCGGGGTCGACCGAACGCACGTCGAGCACGGTCATGTCGTCGCGGGTGCGACCGATCACGGGCGGATCGTGCGCCCGCAGCCGGGCGAGCTGATCCCCGGCGACGGCGACGCCGACGGACGGCATCGAGATCCCGGGGGCGGAGCCGGCACCCGGCAGCGCCTCGGTCTCGACGGCTGCGCCGACGCCGGCCTCGCCGATGATCCGTTCGGCCCGGCGGCGCAACGCGTCGAGCGGTTGGTCGACCATCCGCCAGAACGCGATGTCGTCGGTCACGGTGCGGCGCAGGTACGACAGCGCCACCTGCTGGAGGGCCGCGAGCGTCAAGCCGCCGCACCGCAACGCGCGCGCCAGCTGGTGTGAGGCGCACCGCTCGACGAGATCGCGGCGACCTGCGATGACGCCGGCCTGCGGGCCCCCGAGCAGCTTGTCGGCGCTGAACGTCACGAGGTCGGCGCCGTCGGAGATGGCCTGCACCGCTGCGGGCTCGTCGTGCAACCAGGCCGGCGGCGGGCCGTGCAGCCACGGCACGGTGGCGTCGAGCAGACCGCTGCCGATGTCGGCCACCACCGGGACGTCGAGCGTGGCGAGCTCGCGTACGGGCGTGTCCTCGACGAAGCCGGCGACGCGGTAGTTGCTCGGATGGATCTTCATCACGAGTGCGACGTCGTTGCCCGGGCGGACCATCGCTCGCTCGTAGTCGGCCAGGCGGGTCCGGTTGGTCGTGCCCACGTCGACCAGCCGGGCGCCGGACTGCTCCATCACCTCGGGCACCCGGAAGGCACCACCGATCTCGACGGACTCGCCGCGCGACACGGCCACCTGGCGCCCCTCGGCCAGCGCAGCCACGACGAGGAGGACGGCCGCCGCATTGTTGTTGACGATGATCGCCGCCTCGGCGCCGCAGAGCCGAGCGAACAGCTGCCCGACCGCGCGCTGGCGCGACCCGCGTTCACCGGTGGCCAGATCGAACTCGACGGTCTGGGGCCGTGCCGGTTGGGAGTGGGCGACGGGGGCGCGGCCCAGGTTGGTGTGCAGGAGCACGCCGGTGGCGTTCACGACCGGTGTCAGCAGGGTGCGGCGGAACGCCTCGGCCCGCTCGGCGGCACGCTGGTGATCGCCGTCGGCGATCGCCTCGCGAGCGATGTCGACGAGGATCGGGTGCGGGAGGCCCGAGCCGGCCAGCGAGCGGGCGAGCGTGTCGACCGACGGTGGTCGGCTGGCCGCCCCGGCCGGCGACTCGCTGGTGGCGCTCATCGACGGGAGCCTACGCTCGGCGCTCGTGGTGCCGCCCATCGATGAAGACTCGTATCCCACCGCTGCAGGAACCCTCCTGCCGGTCGATCTCGTCCAGCTCGACGCCGAGCTCCCGCTCCCGTCCTACGCACGCGACGGAGATGCCGGGCTCGACCTGTACGCCCGCGAGCATGCGACGCTGCACGCCGGCGGCGACCGGGTGCTGATGCCGACCGGCATCGCGATCGCGATCCCGCTGGGCTACTGCGGACTGATCATGCCCCGCTCGGGCCTGGCGTTGAACCACGGCATCAGCATCGTCAACGCACCCGGTCTGATCGACTCCGCCTACCGGGGCGAGATCAAGGTCGTGTTGATCAACACCGACCCGACCGATGCCTACGTGATCGAGCGTGGCCATCGCATCGCCCAGTTGGTCATCCAGCGCGTCACCGAGATCGAGTGGAACCCGGTCGAGTCGCTCGACGGCATCGACCGAGGCGGCGGCTTCGGCCACTCCGGCCGCTGACGCAAGCACCGCAGCACGGCTGGGCCGGAGCCACTGGCTCGGCCACGTGCGCAGCCCGATCGACTACGCGTTCTCGGTGACGACGACCGACTCGATGATGATCTGCTCGAGCGGCGGGACGCCGTTGTCGGCCGGGTTGGCCACGGCGTCGAGGTCGCTCACCGTGGTGTCGAGGCCGCCGACGACCTCGCCGAACAGGCTGTACTGCGGCGGGAGGGCGGCACCGCTGTCGCCGGTGATGATGAAGAACTGGCTGCCGTTCGTGTTCGGCCCGCTGTTCGCCATCGCCAGCGAGCCGATCTTGTACTCGCCCGCCTCGGGGAGCTCGTCGGAGAAGCGATAGCCGGGACCGCCCGTGCCGGTCGCCGTCGGGTCGCCGCACTGCACGACGAAGCCCGGGATCGCCCGGTGGCACTCGGTGCCGTCGAAGTAGTGGTAGTGCGCCAGCGTGACGAAGCTGTTCACGGTGAGCGGGGCTCGCGACGGGTCGAGCTGGAACGACATCTCGCCGAAGTTGGTCGTCACGTCCGCCGTGTAGGTCTTCTCGACATCGATGCAGAACGGCGGGTACTCGTCGAACTCCTGCCGCTGGGCCTCGGAGCCGTCGGTGGCCGGGCACTCGCTCGGGTCGGCCTGCACGATCTCGGCCGGCAGCGTCGCAGGCGTCGGCAACGTCTCGAGCGGCGTCGTCTCGGCGGGCGCAACGGTTGCCACAGGATCGGTCGCAGTGGTGAGGTCGTCGGCCGACAGGGCCTCGTCGGTCGACTGCAGCTGCTCGTCGTCGTCGTCGAAGGCGCCGCCCACCCAGGCGATCAACACGATGCCGGCGACGGCGAGGACGGCGACCAGCGACCACCGCAGCACGTTGCGCTTGATCGCGCTGTTGCGCTCTTCCCGGGCCGCCTCGAGCTGCCGCTGCAGGCGGTTGGCCTTCTGACGTTCACGTTTCTCTGTGCCCACGAGGCTGCGAGGTTACCGCCGCGGCGGGGCAGTGACCCCGCGGCCGGCGCTCAAGAACGGCCGCCGGTCTCCCGATACCAGCATCATCGGCGGTGTGCGGAACCGCCGCGGGACACAGGCGGCATCATGGCCCTCGACGAGTCGGCCACAACCGGAGGGATGGGCGAGCAGCCGCTCGGTCGCGCCCGCACGCTGACCGGTTGGTCGACGCTGGCGCTGGCCGGCGCCGGCTGGTCGACGTGGATCGCGTGGCGCCTCACGCACCTCACCTTCCACCCCGTCGCCGTGGCGGTGTTCCTGCTCGAGCTGCTGGGTGCCGCCTCCGGTCTCGTGATCGGCGTCGCGCTGCTCACCGCCGAGGACCCCCGCCGTGAGTTCGGCGCAGACCGGCGCGAGCCGCACCGCTTCGCGTTCGCGGTGGCCGACGTCGTGGGACGCACACGTGCCGCCGACCTCCACCGCGACATTCGCGAGACGATCCGCGCCTCGCACGAACAGCGGCTCACCCAGCGAGCCGATCTGGCGATGGCGGGGCTGATGACCGACGGCCCCCGCTGCCTCGCACTCGTCGCGATGGTCACCGTCGCACTGCTGATCGGCGTCGCCCCGGTTCCCGTGCCGCCGCTCTGGGCCGGGATCTCGCTCGCCGCAGGGGTCGTCGGCTCGGCGACGGCGCACGTGGTCGCCGCAGACGGTCGCCTCCGATTCGGTGACCGCACCCGGTGGTCGTTCGCTGCGCTCGGCGAGGTGCTCTCGTCGGCCGACGAGCACCACATCGCCCCCCGGCGCTGGATCGGCGCGGTCGCGGCCGTCGTCGTCGTCAACGTGGCGATCGCGCTGCGCGGCATGAGCGACCGCTGGACGCACGGCCTCTCACCGATGGACCGCGACGACCGCATCATGGCGATGGCGCTCGGTGTCGTGCTCGTGGCCGGTGCACTGTTCACGCTCCGCACCACGACCACACCGCAGATGGCCAACGCGCGCACCGTGTCGCGCCACCTGGAGGAGCGCACCGCACGGCAGTCCGCCGTCGGTGCCGCCGTCGTGGTCGGCGTGATCGGACTGCTCGCCGGCACGTTCACCGGTTCGGTGTCGGCCGACGATCCCGTCGACGTGCCGACGCCGACCTCGGGGCTGGTCGCCGGCGATCCCGCATCGGAGGCCGGCGATGACTGACGTGATGACCGAGCGGCTCTTGGCCCGGATCGCCAGCCACCGGCCGTCGCACGTGTCCGACGAAGCTCGCCTGGGACATCTCGTCGGGACGACCATCCCATTCGGTCGTGATGATGGCAGTACGCTGGAACAGATGGCACAGGTTCGCCTCTTCGCTGCAGCGCGTGATGCTGCCGGCACGGGCCGTGACGAGTTCCCGGGCGATACGGTCGACGACGTGCTGCGATCCGCGTCCGAACGATACGGGGATCGCTTCGCGGCGGTCTTGACCACATGCAAGATCTGGGTGAACGGTGAGCCGGCCGACGGCAGCGATGCCATCGGCTCGGCGGACGAACTGGCGGTGTTGCCGCCGGTGTCAGGAGGATGACATGAACGTGGCCGACCCGAAGACGCTCTCGCTCGACGAGCTGCGGGCGCTTCGCAACGAGCTGCAGAACGAAGACGACGTCGTGTCCTACGTACGTCGCGTCGCGCAGGCTCGACTCGACCTCGTGCGCGCCGAGCAGCACCGTCGCGATCGCGGCGATGCCGCCGAGGATCTGTCGAGCGAGCTGCGCGTCGTGCTCTCCACCCACCTCACCGGTGGCCCGCCTCGCCCGCCTCGTCCCGTCGACGAGAACATCGGCGACAACGAGCTGTCCGACCGGCTCGACGCCGTGTGCGCCGAGCACGGCTTCAGCCGGCTCGAAGAGCTGCTGCCGTCTGAGATGGAGCAGCTCGAGGAGCAACTGACCGCGTTCGAGCGCGAGGTGTCCGACAACCGGCGTGAGCGGTTCGAGCGGCTCGACGAGTTGAGCGCCGAGCTCGTGCGGCGGTACCGCGACGGCGAGGCATCCGTCGACGGCCTGCTCGGCAGCTGACATGGCGGGCGACGCCCGCCGCGAGTCGGGGGACGCAACGGGTGATGCCGAGGGCGACGTCCTCGATCTCGGTGCGTTCATCCGCAGCCAGCGCGAGCGAGCCGAGATGTCGGTGCGCCGCCTCGCCGAGCTCGCCGACGTCTCGAACCCGTACCTCTCCCAGATCGAGCGCGGTCTCCGCAAGCCGTCGGCCGAGATCCTCCAGCAGGTGGCGAACGCACTGCGCATCAGCGTCGAGACCCTGTACGTCAGGGCGGGCATCCTCCCCGACCTCGATCGCCCGACCAGCACGGTTCCCGAGGCGATCGAACACGACGACGAGCTCTCGGCCGAGCAGAAGCAGGCGCTGCTGAACGTCTACGAGAGCTTCCTCGAGCAGCGTTGACCGGGCTGCGCACGGGCTCGGGTTCGTCGCCCTCGCCTGCCGGAGCTCGGCTGCTCGCTTCGCTGCGCTCCTCGCCTCCCTGATCCGGCGGGTGCTGCTTCGCTCGGTGAGATGACCGGCTTCGCTTACCGTGCTCGCATCTCCGCTTCGCTTCGACACTGCGAGCCCTTCGGGCTCGGCCCACCTCCGTGACGCGACGCGGTCGGCCGGTGAGACGAGCGTCGTGTTGCGAATCCCGGCCACCGGCTGCTCGGCCATCGGGAATGTTGACCGAGTCGCTAGCGTTTGATGTCTTGATGCGCCGTGTTGCCGTGATCTCCCTGCACACGTCGCCCCTGCTCCAGCCGGGCTCGGGCGACAGCGGGGGCATGAACGTCTACGTGCGAGAGATCGTCTCGTCGCTGGCGCAGGCGGGCGTCGAGTGCGTCACCTACACCCGGGCCGACCGTGAGGGGCTCCCGGCCGAGGTGCTCGTCGAGCCCAACCATCGGGTCGTCCACATCGAGGCCGGACCCCACCACCTGCCCAAGGAAGCGCTCCCCGAGATCCTCGACGAGTTCACCGATCGCGTGCTCGAACACCTCGACCTCGACGGCGGGGCCGACGTCGTCCATGCCAACTACTGGCTGAGCGGCGTGGTCGCCCACCGCATCAAGCACGAGCTCGACATCCCGTTCGTCTCGACGTTCCACACCCTCGCCCGCGTGAAGGCCGAAGGCGGCGACCCCGAGTCGGCCTGGCGCGATCGCGCCGAGGCCGAGCTGATCAACTGCGCCGATGCGATCTGCGTCAGCTGCATCGAGGAAGAAGAGCAGTTCCGCCGCCTGTACGGCGACCCGCACGGGCGGATCGAGATCGTCGCGCCCGGGGTCGAGCACGCCTTCTTCGCGCCCGGCGATCAGGCCGGCGCCCGCGCCGCGCTCGAGCTGCCCGACGACGCGCCCGTCCTGCTCTTCGTCGGCCGCATCCAGCCGCTCAAGGGCCCCGACGTCGCGATCAGGGCCCTGCACGCGCTGGGTCGGCGCGACGCCCTGCTGCTGATCGTCGGCGGGGCGAGCGGCTCGGACGGCGACGGCGAGGTCGAGCGGGCCCATCAGCTCGTCGACGAGCTCGATCTCCACGACCAGGTCCGCTTCGTGCCGCCGCAGCCGCACCACATCCTGTCGACCTACTACCGCGCTGCCGACGTGGTCGTCGTGCCCAGCCGCAGCGAGAGCTTCGGCCTCGTCGCGCTCGAGGCAGCTGCCTGCGGCGTCCCCGTGGTCGCCAGCGCGGTCGGCGGGTTGCTGTCACTGGTCGACGACGGGGCGACCGGCTTCCTGCTCGCCGAGCGCGACCCGTTCCTGTTCGCCAAGGCGATCGAGCGGATCATCGACGAACCGTTGCTGGCGGACTCGATGTCGTCGGCCGCGTCGATGCGGGCGAGCCGGTACACCTGGGGTTTCGCGGCGGCCCGCCTGCGCCGCCTGTACGCCGACCTCACGGCGCGCCAACTCGTCGCCTGCGAACGATGACCGACCTCCACGTCGGCGAGCGCCTCGACGACCTGCGCGTCCGCGTCGACGGATGGCTCGAGTCCCTGGCTGCCGAGAACCCGCTCATCGCGTCGATCGATCGGGGCACCAGCGACGACTCCGTGCTCGGCGAACCCCGCTGGTACGTCCGGATGCTGGGCGAGGAGAAGGACGCGATCACGATCTGGCTGACGCTCGGCCAGCGCACGCTGCGCTACGAGACGTACGTCCTGCCGGCGCCGCCCGAGAACGTCGAGGCGGTGATGGAGCTGCTGCTGCGCCGCAACGACGAGCTGGTCGGCGCCCACTTCTCGATCGGTGCCGAGGACGCGATCTACCTCCGCGGCGAGCTCGCAGGTGGCGCGCTGACCTCCGACGAGATCGACCGGGTACTGGGCACGGTGTACGTCGCGGTCGAGGCCAACTTCCGGGCGCTGGTCCGGCTCGCATTCGCCAGCCACGTCGCCGACTGAGCGCGCCTACCACCGTCTGCTGATCGAGCGTCGGTTTCCCGTTCGGCGATGTCGCCACCCCCACTGGTGGTGTCCGGGCGGCTGATCGGGGAAGTCGGACGTCTCGAGCCGCCCGGACAACACCACCACTCGGCTCGGCCGACCGCCTCGGCGGCACCCGGCGCGAACCCGAACGCACGGGCCGGCGCAGACCCGAACGCACCGGCTGGCGCGAACCGAACGCACGGGCCGGCGCGAACCCGCCCGTCACTAGGGTGGCGCGCCATGGCGTACGAACTCGTGGTGATCGGCGGCGGCAACATGGGCGCCGCGCTCCTCGGCGGCCTGCTCGACTCGGGCACCGTCACGAGCGAGGGTGTCGCGGTGGTCGAGGCGTTCGCCGAGCGTCGCGCCGAGCTCGAACGGCAGCACGCCGGCGTGGCCGTCCTGGCCGAGGTGCCGGCATGCCGCGCCGCGGTGCTCGCCGTCAAGCCACCCGACATCCCCGGCGTCGCCGCGGCCGCCGCCGCGGCGGGCGCCGAGCGGATCCTGTCGGTGGCGGCAGGCGTCAGCACCGAGACGATCGGCGCCGCCGCCGGACCGGGCGTCGCGGTCCTCCGGTCGATGCCGAACACGCCGGCGCTCGTCGGCCAGGGCGTCTCGGG
Source organism: Ilumatobacter sp. (assembly GCF_030065885.1). Taxonomy (GTDB): domain Bacteria; phylum Actinomycetota; class Acidimicrobiia; order Acidimicrobiales; family Ilumatobacteraceae; genus Ilumatobacter. The sequence goes on from NZ_JASJCS010000047.1 coordinate 29,203, forward strand.
GCTGGCCGGCGCAGCCGGAGTCGGTGCCGCGGACCTCGACTGGGCCGAGAGCGTGCTGCGCGGCGTCGGTCTCGTGGTGCGGGTGAGCGAGGAGCAGCTCGATGCGGTCACGGGGCTCACCGGCTCCGGTCCGGCGTACGTCTTCCTCGTCGCCGAGGCGCTGATGGATGCCGGGGTCCTGGCAGGGCTCCCGCGGGCGACGGCCGAGCAGATGGTCGCGCAGCTGCTCGTCGGCGCGTCGGCGTTGCTCGCGGAACACGGGGACCCTGCCCGGTTGCGGGCGATGGTGAGCTCGC
>NZ_JASJCS010000048.1 GCF_030065885.1 Ilumatobacter sp.
ATCCGATGTCCAAACCACACTTCCGAGCCGGCGCACCGGCTCGGGGTCAGCGGCGCCGGGCGTTGACGCACCGCTACGCTCGATCCGATGTCCAAACCACACTTCCGAGCCGGCGCACCGGCTCGGGGTCAGCGGCGCCGGGCGTTGACGCACCGCTACGCTCGATCCGATGTCCAAACCACACTTCCGAGCCGGCGTCATCACCGTGGTGCAACGGCCGGACGGGCAGGTGATGGCGTTCGAGCGCAGCGATCTGTCGGGGGAATGGCAGCTTCCGCAAGGCGGCATCGAAGCGGGCGAGACCGCGACGCAAGCAGCGTGGCGCGAGCTCGAGGAGGAGACCGGCCTCACCGATCGCGACGTCCGCCTCGTCGAGGAGTACGACGGCTGGACCGTGTACAGCTGGCCCGACTCGATGCGCACGTCCGAACGCATCGGGCAGGCTCATCGCTGGTTCTTCTTCGAGCCGCTGCGCGATGACGTCGAGCCGACACCTGACGGCTCTGAGTTCTCGGGTTGGCGATGGATCAAACCGACGCGGTTGATCGATCTCGTCGTCGACTTCCGCAAGGCGCCGTACCAGCAGGTCTTCGGTGTCTGACCTGTTCTCCGCCGCAGCCGAGGAACGGCTCCGCGCCACGGCGCCGCTGGCCGCGCGGCTCCGCCCGCGCACGCTCGCCGACGTCGTCGGCCAGGCACACCTCGTCGGCGAGGGCCGACCGCTGCGCCGGCTGGTCGAGCAGGATCGGCTGACGTCCGCCATCTTCTGGGGCCCGCCCGGGACCGGCAAGACGACGCTCGCCCTCGCCGTGGCAGGTACGACGTCGCGAGCGTTCGAGCAGTTGTCAGCGGTCACCGCCGGCGTCAAGGACGTGCGCGAGGTGATCGAGCGGGCGCGCCATCGGCTCGGTGAGCGCGACCAGGGCACGATCCTCTTCCTCGACGAGATCCACCGGTTCAGCAAGGCCCAGCAGGACGCTCTGCTGCCGGCGGTCGAGGACGGCACGCTGACCCTCATCGGCGCCACGACCGAGAACCCGTTCTTCGAGGTCAACCCGCCGCTGCGGAGCCGGTCGACGCTCTTCCGCCTCGAGCCGTTGAGCCACGACGACATGCGCACGCTCGTCATGCGGGGGATCGAGGCCGAGGGCGCCGGAGCCGATCGGGATGCGATCGAGCTGCTCGTCGACCGCTCGGGCGGCGACGGTCGCCAGGTCCTGACGTCGCTCGAGGTCGCCTGCGCGCTCGCGCATCCGGGCCGGGTCGCCCTCGAGCACGCCGAGGCAGCGCTGGGGACCAGCGCGCTGCGATACGGGCGCGACGACCACTACGACGTGATCAGCGCGTTCATCAAGTCGATGCGCGGCTCGGATCCCGATGCCGCCACGTACTGGCTGGCACGGATGCTCGAGGCGGGCGAGGACGCCCGGTTCATCGCGCGACGGATCGTGATCTTCGCCAGCGAGGACATCGGGATGGCCGACCCACAGGCGCTTCTGGTCGCAGTGGCGGCCGCTCATGCCGTCGAACACGTCGGTCTGCCCGAAGCCCAGCTCAACCTCTCGCAGGCGGTGATCCACATGGCGACGGCGCCGAAGAGCAACCGGTCGGCGCTGGCGATCTGGCGGGCCCGGGCCGACGTTCGGGACGGCACGGTCGGGGAGGTGCCGCCGCATCTACGCGACGCGCACTACCAAGGGGCGTCGGCGCTGGGCCACGGCGACGGCTACGAGTACCCTCATGACCACGCCGGTGGCTGGGTCGAACAGCACTATCTGCCCGAACCACTGGTCGGCCGGCGCTGGTACGAGCCGAGCCCGTACGGATTCGAAGAGGAGATCACCACCCGCATGCAACGACGAGGTTCCATCGATGACGGCAGGTGACCTCGCTGTCACGCTGGCGGCGGTGCTGTGCGCCATCGGGTTCGCAGCACTGATCGTGGTGCTGGTGCGCGTGCTCGACACCCTCCGGTCGTTGCGTGCCGAGGTCGCGTCGCTCCGTGACGAGACGCGGCCGCTCATCGCCGAGATGCAGGCGAGCACGCAGCACGCCCGCGACACGATGGAGACGGCACGGTCCGATCTCGAACGTTTCGACCGCGTCCTCGGCTCGGCAGAGGCGATCAGCGATGCGGTCGAAGGCTCCGGGCGCGTCGCACGCACGGCCTTGTCGGCGCCGGTGATCAAGCTCGCCGGTCTCGCCACCGGGACGAGTCGTGCGGTCCGGCGGATGCGTGGCCGCCACACCGGCGCACAGGTCGTGCACGTTCCCGAGGCTCGGAGGCGGGCGTGAGGCGAGTCACGTGGTTCGTCACGGGTGTCGCAGCCGGCGCGGCCGGCGCCAGCTATGCGACCAGGAAGGTCAAGGAGACAGCGTCGCAGCTGGCACCGGCCAACGTCGCGAGGGGTGCCGCGAAGCGAGCTCGCAAGCGTGGCCGGCAGGTCGTCGAGGCGGTCCGCGAAGGCCGGGTCGCCATGCGAGCGCGCGAAGACGAGCTCAAGGCACGCCGCGATGCTCGAGTGAAGACGCTGGACGACCAGCTCGAACCGGGCGACCAGCTCTACGTCGACGGTCAACCCGTCGAGACCGGCCGAGTGATCGTCCTCAAGAAGAAGTGACCGGCCCGGCCGTCCGCGTGGTTCGTGGCTGACCGAGTCGCAGCACGACCCTTCGTCGACCGCCCCGTCGGGCCGGCGAGCGTCACCGACCCGATCGCCGAGGAGGCCGCCCGCGCGTTCGGGCTGGCGACGCCCATCGAGCTGCGGCGGGGGATGAACGCGCTGTATGCCTGCGACGGCATCGTGCTGCGTGTCGGCGACACCACGGCGCCGGGAACACGTGCGCACGAGCTCGCGGCGCGCCTCGGCGAGCGCGGGGTACCGGTCGTCGACGGCATCGACGGGTTGGCGGGCAGGTTCGGCCCGCTGACCGTGACGGCGTGGCGGCGCGTCGAGCCGGCGCCGCGACCGACCGATTGGGAGGCGGTGGGTGACGCGATCCGGCGGCTCCACGACAGCGACGCGTCGCTGGTGCCAACTGGCTATCCGTGCCCGTCGCCGGCGACCTTCCCCTGGTGGCACTTCCACGACCTCGTCGCCGAGCTCGGAGCTCACATCGACGAGCTGGCGCTGTCCGGTCTGACGGCCGCGATCGAACGGCACGCAGGCTGGATCGACCGGTTGACCGAGGGTGCGGTCGTGTGCCACGGCGATGTGCACCCGGGCAACGTGCTCATGACCGACACCGGCCCACTCGTCATCGACTGGGACCTGCTGTGCACGGCACCGAGAGGCTGGGACCACGCGATGCTCACGACGTACGCCGAGCGCTGGGGCGGCGACACCTCGGTGTACCCGGCCTTCGCGGCCGGGTACGGCATGGACCTGCGGGACGATTCCTTCACGATCGCAGTCGGACAGCTCCGCAACGTGGCGGCCACGCTCATGCGCGTGCGCGCCGGCCTCACCCAGCCGGCTGCAGCCGCCGAAGCCGAGCGGCGGCTCCGCTACTGGCGAGGCGACCCCGACGCGCCCGTCTGGCGCGCCCAGTGAGCGTCAGCGCCCACCGCGCGGCCTACGCGGGCTGGCAGGTCGGGCAGTGGTAGCACGTGCGGTTGCCGATCTCGGTGGCCGCGATGGCGTCGCCACACCGCACGCAGACGTCTCGCCGATAGACGTAGGTCGCCTCGGCCCGTGGAATTCGCTTGCCTCGCGGGATGCCGACGTCGTCGCGGTCCACCGTGACGATCCGGTTCGCACGCACGCCGGCGGCGAGCATCGAGCGCGCTGTCGACCACAACTCGCCGAGCATGGCCGGATCGCACCGGTTGCCAGGCCGCTCGGGATGGATGCCGTGCACGAACAGCATCTCGGCCCGGTACACGTTGCCGATGCCGGCCAGCATCTGCTGGTCGAGCAGGAGCGCGCCGATCGGTCGCCTGCTGCGGCCGATTCGTGAGATGGCCTGCTCGGGGTCGGCGTCCCGCCGGAGCGGGTCCGGCCCCAGCCTCGCGAGGATCGACGCACGCTCCTCGGGGGATCCGACCGTGCAGGCGGTCGGCCCGCGGAGGTCGATCGTGACGGGGTCGGTGCCGTCCGCCATCCCGGCGATCAGCCGCATCCGGATCGCGCCCCGCGGTTCGGGGACGTCATCGCGATGCACCCGGTACTTGCCGAACAAGCCGAGGTGGACGTGGCCGACGTCACCGGTCGACCACCAGTAGAAGAGGTGCTTGCCGTAGGCCTCGATGCGCTCGAGCATCGCCCCGTCGACCCGCTCGGCGTCGGTCGCGAAGCGACCCTGCGGGCTCGACACGCGGAGCGCGCGTCCGTTGAGCAGTCGCCCGTGGTCGCGGGCGATGCGATGGATCGTGTGTCCTTCGGGCACCGCCTTGGAACCCTACGATGGCCGTGCGATGGCGTCCTACCCTGCTCCGGATCGGTCACCCGGGCGACCCACCGCGCCCGAGGCGGCCCCCGATGGGTGACTTCGGCTCGTTCGCCGATCGCCTCGAGGCGCTGACCGCCGATCTCGACGAGTTCGCCTTCGACCGACTGCGGACGGCCGCCGCGGACGGTCACACCACACGGCCGGCATCCGATCGGGAGCTCACGAAGGCACGCCGGGCCGTCGAGAAGGCAGCACATATCCTCCGCCGTCTCGACGAGGAACCCGACGATCTCGCCGGTGTCGCCGACCTCGACCGCTGAGCCGAGCCGTCGAGTCGACGGACCTGCGTCAGTGGTCGACGACGTAGCCGTTGAGCGTGTCGATCATCGCCCGCAGCTCCGCGAAGCCGTGCCGGTCGAACGCGAAGACGATCCGTTCGAGCTCGAGGTGGTCGCCCTGTCGCCGCTCGATGGCGTACGGCTCGGTGCGCCGGATCCGCCCCGACTTGACGAGGTGCGCGAAGTCGTCGTTCAACGCGTCGAGCTGCGCGTCGCTCGGGGCCTGCTGGAGGCGGATGATGAGGTCGTCGCCGACCGAGCGGATCGAGTGGTAGTTCGCGTAGAAGCGCGTGATCTCCTCGACCGCCTCGTCGCACGAGTCGGTGATGCGATAGAGCGCGGTGTCGGTCGGTGACACGAGGCCCCGCGTGACGAGTTGCCCCGTGACGAAGTCGTGGACCTGTTCCCAGTACGGGTCGCCGGGCGTGTCGAGGAAGACGATCGGCACCGGGATGCCCTTGCCGGTCTGCGTGAGGGTGAGCAGCTCGAACGTCTCGTCGAGTGTGCCGAACCCGCCCGGCAGGCACACGAACGCCGAGCTCTCCTTGACGAGCATCAGTTTGCGCGTGAAGAAGTACTTCATGCTCACGTGCTTCTCGTCGCCGGCGATGATCGAGTTGGCGCCGGTCTCGAACGGCAGCCGGATCGAGACGCCGATGCTCTGCTCGACGCCGGCACCCTCCATGCCGGCCTCCATGATCCCCGGACCCGCCCCGGTGACGACCATCCAGCCGGCCGCTGCGAGTTGCCCGGCGACCCGTCTGGTCTGCTCGTAGAGCGGGTCGTCGGCTTCGGTGCGCGCCGATCCGAAGATCGACACCTTGGGCACCTCCTTGTACGGCCCGAACATCGCGAACGCGTCGCGCATCTCGGTGACCGCGGCGCTGGCGATCTTCAGGTCGAGGGTGTGCGGGTCGTCGGAGATCAGCCCCAGGACTTCGGAAACGAAGCCTTCCGAGATTCGAAAGTCCTTCGAAACTCCGAGTTCGCGGACCAGTTCTGCAATGCGTTCGTCATCGGGTTTCGGCACACTGTTCGCCATGGCACACCGACTCTACGGGTCTCGCTGGCATGGCGTGGCAATTGGGTTGCTGTCCACGTTCGCCGGCCTCGCGGCGGCCGAGTTCATCGTGGGGTTGGTGCGCGGTGCGGCCTCGCCGGTGGTGCCCGTCGGCCAAGAGGTGATCGACATCGTGCCGCCGGCAGTCAAGGACTGGGCGATCGACTGGTTCGGCACGGCCGACAAGGCGGTGCTGATCATCGGCACCCTGCTCTCGCTCGCAGTGGTCGGGTCGATCGTCGGCAACCTCGCGGTGAAGGGCAATCGTGCCAGCGCCTACGCGGTCACCGCCGTGGTCGGTCTGATCGGCGTGTTCGCTGTCTGGATGCGCCCGGCCCCCGACTTCGGCAAGATGCTGCCGCCGATCGTCGGGACCCTGGTGTCGATCGCCGTGATCTGGTGGCTGGCACCCCGCGACGTCGGCCCATCGGTCGCCGCGGTCTCGGCCGACGCAGACGCCACCGGCGTTCCCGTGTCGGACCGTCTTGTGCCGGACGTCGCTGTGTCGGCCGGTGGCGTTGCCACCACCGCCGAGCGGCCGTACATCGGTCGGCCGGTGCCGCGCCGGAACTTCCTGCAGGGCGCCACCACGGTCGGCCTGCTCTCGGTCGTCGCCGGCGGGCTCGGGCGCACCCTGAAGACCCGCTTCGAGGTGGGCGACGAGCGGGCGGCGCTGCAGTTGCCGACGCCCGCCGATCCGGTGGCTCCGCTGTCGACCACGCCGAACGCCGCCGAGACCGCACTGGTGAACTCGATGGAGTTCGGCATCGAGGGCGTCACGCCGTTCGTCGTACCGAACAGCGAGTTCTACCGGATCGACACCGCCCTCGTCGTGCCGCAGGTGCCCAAGGACTCGTGGAGGCTCCGGGTGCACGGCATGGTCGACAACGAGCTCGAGATCACGTTCGCCGACCTGCTCGAACGCGACATGATCGAGCGCTACATCACGCTCTCGTGCGTGTCGAACCAGATCGGGGGCGATCTGGTGGGCAACGCGAAGTGGCAGGGTGTCCTCATCAGCGACGTGCTCAACGAGGCTGGCATCCAAGAGGGCGCGACGCAGGTCGTCAGCCGCTCGGTCGACGGATGGAACTGCGGCACCCCGACCTCGGCGATCATGGACGGCCGCGATGCCATCTTCGCCATCGCGATGAACGGCGAGCCGCTACCGGCCGAGCACGGCTACCCGGTGCGGATGGTCGTGCCGGGTCTCTACGGCTACGTCTCGGCGACGAAGTGGGTCACCGACATCGAGCTGACCCGCTGGGAGGACTTCAACGGCTATTGGGTACCGCGTGGCTGGTCGAAGGAGGGCCCGGTCAAGACGATGGCCCGCATCGACCGCCCGCAGCGTGGCCGGGGCTACACCGCCAACGAGGCCGGCGTCGTCGACATCGCCGGCCTGGCCTGGGCCGTGCACCGCGGCATCTCCAGGGTCGAGGTCTCGATCGACGACGGCGAGTGGCTCGAGTGCGAGCTGGCCGGCGTGCCGAGCGACGACACCTGGCGGCAGTGGCGGTACCAGTGGCGCGATGCGACTCCGGGCGAGCACACGGTTCGTGCACGCGCCTACGACGGCGACGGCGTTCCGCAGCCGTCCGACCCCAAGCCGGTAGCGCCCGACGGCGCCCAGGGCTACCACCAGGTCCGCTTCGACGTCGAGACCTGACCGGGCTGCGCACGTGGCCGAGCCACTGGCTCCGGCCCTGCCGGAGCTCGGCCTCGAACCAGTCGTTGCAGAGACCTGGCGCGCTCCTCGCCTCCCTGCCCCTGCAGGCGCGGTGGGCAACGCGACATGGCTGGCTTCGCGTGCCGTGCTCGCCATCTCCGCTCCGGCGCCTGTGGCGCCGCCCCTTCGACGCTCGCCCACCGCGTGTCGGTGCTGTGTGAGGGCCCGGCCCGCTCCGGTGGTCGTCCCACCGTCGGCAATTCGTACACTCGTCGTCGGAGCCGGGGTCGGGGGCCGCGGCGAGGGAGGCGTGTCATGAGTACGACGGAACCGGTGGACGACTGGGTCGACGACTTCGAGATCTTCGACGATGCGTTCGTCAAGGATCCGTATCCGATCTGGAAGGACCTGCGCGACCAGGGCTGCCCCTTCGCCCGCACCGAGCGCCGTCAGACCACGTTCATGCCGACGACGTTCGACGCCGTCCGTGAGGTGACCAGCCGCACTGACGACTTCTCGTCCTACTCGGTCACCGTGACCCCGACGCCGACCTTCTTCGACGACGAGGGCCACCGCATCCGCTCGATCATCACGACCGACGCCCCGGACCACACACCCGAGCGGCGGTTGATGCTGCCGTTCTTCGCGCCGAAGGCCGTCGAGCGGTACCGCGAGCACACCCAGGAGCTCTGTCGCACGCTGATCCGTGGGTTCATCGAGGACGGGCGCGCCGACTTCGCCGAGGACTACGCCCGCCAGATCCCGCCTCGGATCATCGCCGCGATCCTCGGGATCGACCCCGAGATGTCCGACGAGTTCACGACCTGGGTGCAGGGCCTGCTCGAGCTGGGTCTCCAGGACGACGAGATCCGCGAGCACTACGCCGAGATCATCCGCAACTTCTTCGTCGGCGAGATCATGGACCGGATCGAGAACCCCGGTGACGACCTGATCTCGTTCCTGCTGCAGGCCGAGCTCGACGGCGGCCCGGTCCCGGTCAGCGTGATCCGCGGCAACGTCGGCCTGATGCTGATCGCCGGCATCGACACGACCTGGAGCTCGATCGGGTCCGCGCTGTGGCACCTGGCGAGCCATCCCGAGGACCGGCAGCGGCTCGTCGACGAGCCCGAGCTGATCCCGACCGCCGTCGAGGAGTTCCTCCGGGCCTACTCACCGGTGACGATGGCGCGGGTCGCCACGAGGGACACGCAGCTCGGCGACCGCGAGGTGAAGGAGGGCGATCGCGTGATCCTGCCGTTCCCGGCCGCCAACCGTGACCCCGAGATGTTCGAGGACCCCGAGGAGATCATCATCGACCGCCAGGTGAACCGTCACGTCGCGTTCGGTGCCGGCATCCACCGTTGCGCCGGCTCGAACCTCGCACGCATGGAGATGCAGGTGGCGATCACCGAGATGCTGGCGATGATCCCCGAGTTCGAGCTCGAGGACCCCGATGCCGTGACGTGGGCGGGCGGTCAGGTCCGCGGTCCCCGCCACCTCCCGGTGACGTTCCCGGTCCGCAGCGGGCTCTAGCAGCGTCAGCGCAGTTCGACGTCGACGCGCACCGCGCCGGCGCGGTCGTGGGCGACCTCGACGCGGCACGTCGAACCCGCCTCGGCCCGGACGACCCACTCCGCGACGGTGCGATCGTCCGTGCCGTCGGAGATCAGATGGAACTGCCGGACCGCGTTCTGCTTGAGCGCCCGGCCGGCGAGCTGCCCGAGCTCGACTCGTGGCGTGCCCGACGCCAGCGACGCACCCTCGGGAAGCTCGATGCGACCGACGAGCGGCAGCACGTAGCCGGCGTCGACGGCACGCCGCGTGACCGACGTCGACATCCACCCGGCGTTCTCGACCACCACACGGATGCGCCAGACGCCGTCGCCGAGCGGGTCGACGATGGTGTCGCGGTGTCGCAGCTCGGGCGAGGACAGCGCGACGCGGGTTGCGAGTGCGGAGTGCGGCGCGATCTCGGCCTCGAGCAGGTGGGGAGGCGGGTTGCGGAAGACCAGCTCGGAGTTCCAGCCGCCGAGCTCGACCAGCCCGAGCTGGGGGTGGTCGAACGGATACCAGTCGACATAGCCACCGGGCACGTTCTCGTCGACCCAAGCGAGCAGTCGCAGCTCGTCGTCGAGCGGGTGCGTCCGGAACCACTCGAGCGGATGGGCGTCGTCGAGGCCCGCCGCCCGCAGCGCGTTCCAGAACTCGGTGGTCCAGGCGTACACGCCGAGATGGTCGTAGGCCCAGTCGGTGCCGACACCGCGGATCACGCTCTTCGGGTGATACCGGAAGTCGTGGTAGCCCGAGATCGACGGGTAGCCCGTCAGCTCGGTCGCCATGTCGCCCAGGAACCGGTACGTCCACAGGTCGTCGGCAGCGAACGCCTCGTCCGCCTGGTCGCTGTACGCGCGGATGTGCACGCCGGAGAACGTGTGGTAGGCGAAGTAGGCGCAGATGTTCTTGCGTTCCGTGATCGCGGCCAACAGCGCCGCGATCTCGGGCTCGCTGCCCGGGTACTCACCGGCGTCCCAGGGTGACTCGACCTTGCGCTCCCACTTGTACGGGAACTGCCGATTGGGGTCGATGCCCGCTCGTTCGGGTGCCGTCGGAACGAGCACGCCGTCGTAGTTCTGGACCCTGCCCTCCGTCAGCAGGCGGTAGTACGGCCCGTCGCCGTCCTCGTCGGGGTCGCGTGCGATCAGCAGGCGTGGATCGCTCGGATACGACTTCCACGCGCCGTTGGGGTCGGTGACCCGCATCTGGAGCATGCGACCGTCGCGATCGATGTCCCCGACGATCAACCCGTCGAGCTGGTCGGCGTGGGGCCACGGGTGCACGCTGCCCCGCACGAGCCACGGCACTTCGCTGCGGGCGAGCTCGGCGCCGTCCGGGTTCACGCGCGGCACGACGTAGAACGTCCGTGTGTCGAGCGCCCGGGTGACCTGCGGATCCGACCCGTACGAGCGGGTGAGGTGGTCGACGAGGTGCACCAGGGCGACCGATGCGGTCACCTCCGAGGCGTGGACGTTGCCGTCCAGCCAGACAGCGGGCTTCTCGGACGGCTTGCCGCTCTCGTGGTTCGTCACGGTCAGCAACCAGAGCTCGCGCCCCTCGTACGAGCGGCCGATCGACGTCTTCTCGACGAGGTTCGGGAACGCCGCCTCGAACTCGTCGAGCCACCCGGTGAGCTCGTCGTAGCGCGGGTACCGGTCGAAGACGGCGGAAGGCATGTGCTCGGCCGTCAGCCGGCGTCGAGCTCGGCCGACTTGGCCTCGAGGGCCGAGATCAACTCGTCGAAGCTCTTCATGAAGGAGTCGACGCCCTCGCGCTCGAGCTGCTCGGCGACCTCGTCCATGTCGACGCCGACGTCGGCGAGGCCCTGCCAGACCCGGTCCGTCTCGGCCGGGTCGGCATCGACGGTGCGCTCCAGCACCCCGTGGTCCGCGAACGCCTCCATCGTGTGCTCGGGAAGCGTGTTGACCGTGTCGGGGCCGATCAGGCCGTCGACGTAGAGCACGTCGGAGTACTCGGGGTTCTTCGTGCCGGTGCTGGCCCACAGCGGCCGTTGCACCCGCGCGCCACGTGCGGCGAGCGCGTCCCAGCGCGGCCCGCTGAACGTCTCGGCGAACCGTCGGTAGGCGAGGCGGCCCTGGGCCAGCCCGGCCCGACCGCGCAGCGCCAGCGCCTCGGGTGTGCCGATCGCCTCGAGCCGGCGGTCGACCTCGACGTCGACGCGGCTGATGAAGAAGCTCGCCACGCTCGCCACCCGTGACAGATCGGCAGCCGGATCCCCGGCGAGCTGCTCGAGGCCGGCGATGTAGGCGTCCATGACGGCCTGATGGCGATCCAGGGAGAAGATCAGGGTGACGTTGATGTTGCGTCCCTCGGCGATCATCTGCTGCACCGCCGGGAGGCCCTCGACGGTGGCCGGGATCTTCACCATGAGGTTGCGGCGCTTCAGACGCGTGTGCAGGTCGCGGGCGGCCGCCTCGGTGCCCGGACCGTCGTGGGCGAGCCCGGGATCGACCTCGACCGAGACGTAGCCGTCGCGGCCGTCGGTCTCGTCGTAGACCTTCGAGAACACGTCGCAGGCGCCGTGGATGTCCGCCAGCACCATCGCCCAGTAGTCGTCGATCACGGGATGCGGGTCGGCGGCGAGCTCGCGGAACTGCTCGTCGTAGTCGGCCGAACCCTGGATCGCCTTCTGGAAGATCGTCGGATTCGAGGTCAGGCCGCGCACGCCCCGGTCTCGGATCTCGCGCAGCTGGCCCGACGTGAGGTAGCTGCGCTTCAAGTTGTCGAGCCACGGGCTCTGCTGGAAGTCGTCCGAGAGGGCGGTGAGACGGCTCATGATGCTCCTGGGGGTTCGAGATGGCGGGCTAGTCGGTGAGCAGCGCCTGTGCGCGCTCCACCACATGGTCGACGTTGATGCCGAGCTTGTCCAGCGCAACCGAGCCGGGTGCGCTGGCGCCGAACCGCTCGATGCCGATCACGTCGTCGGCGTACCGGTGCCATCCGAGGCCGACGCCCGCTTCGACGGCGAGGACGGGGACGTTCGGCGGGAAGATGCCGCGTCGGAAGCCGGTGTTCTGGGCCTCGAAGCGGTCCCACGACGGCATGCTCACGACTCGCGCCGAGACGCCGGCTTCGGCGAGCCGATCGGACGCATGCGTGCACACGGCGACCTCGCTGCCGGTCGCGACCAGCACGACGTCGGGGTCGCCGTCGCCGCGCACGATGCCGGCGCCGAACTCGACGGCCGAGCCGTCGGTGACGACCTCGATGTTCTGGCGGCTGAGCACCAGGGCGGTCGGACCGTCGTGCAGCACGGCGTCACGCCACGCAGCCGCCGTCTCGTTGCCGTCGGCAGGGCGGATCACGTGCATGTTCGGGATGGCTCGGAGCGTGGCGAGCTGCTCGACCGGCTGGTGGGTCGGACCGTCCTCGCCGACGCCCACGGAGTCGTGGGTGAACACGAAGCAGACCTTGGCATTCGAGAGCGCCGCCAGCCGTACCGCCGGCCGCATGTAGTCGAGGAACACGAAGAACGTGCCGCCGACGGGGAGGATGCCACCGTGCAGCGCCATGCCCACCAGCGCTGCGCCCATGCCGTGCTCGCGCACGCCGTAGTACACCTGGCGGCCTCCCGGATCGTCCGACGACTGCGGGGTGGGGTCGGGCAGCTTCGTCCCGGTGTTGCCGGTCAGATCGGCTGCACCGGACACCAGGCCGGGCAAGCCGTCCACCGTCGTCGCGAATGCCGCCTGGATCGCCTTGCGGGTGGCTACCTGCTCACCCTGCTCGTACGTCGGCAGATCGGCATCCCACCCGTCGAGGCCGGTGCCGGCCCAGGCGGCGGCCCACTCCGCCGTGCCGGTGACGCCGGCGGCGCGCTCGGACCACGCCGCCCGTGTGGCGCCACCCCGGTCCGCTGCGTGGGCACGATAGGCGCTGACGACCTCCTCGGGCGCCCAGAACGGCTCGTCCGGGATCCCCATGACCTCCTTGGTGCGGGTCACGTCGCCGGCGTCGAACGCCAGCCCGTGAGCCTCGTGGTCGTCGGTGTGGTCGGGGGACGGGTGGCCGATGTGCGACCGGAGGATCAGCAGGCTCGGCCGGTCGTCGGCGGCCTTCGCCCGGACCAGCGCCCGCTCGAGCGCCTCGAGGTCGTCGGCCTTCTCACCGAGCTCCACGACGTCCCAGCCATAGGCCGCGAAGCGCGCTGCCGTGTCGTCGCTGAACGCGAGATCGGTCGCACCGTCGATCGTGATGTGGTTGTCGTCGTAGACGCAGATCAGCTTGTTGAGGCCGAGGTGGCCGGCGAGCGAGGCAGCCTCGTGGCTGACGCCCTCCATCATGCAGCCGTCGCCGGCGATCACGTAGGTGTAGTGGTCGACGGCGTCGCTGCCGAACCGGTCGGCGAGGATCCGCTCGGCGATCGCCATGCCGACGGCGTTGGCGAAGCCCTGGCCGAGCGGGCCGGTGGTGACCTCGACGCCGGCCGTGTGGCCGGCCTCGGGGTGGCCCGGTGTGGCCGACTCCCACTGGCGGAACGCCCGGAGATCGTCCATCTCGAGCCCGTGGCCGGTCAGGTACAGCAGCGAGTACTGGAGCACCGAGGCGTGTCCCGCCGACAGGATGAACCGGTCACGGTTGGGCCACGCGGGGTCCGCCGGGTCGAAGTTCATCACGCGGCTGTAGAGCACGTGGGCGAGCGGTGCGAGCGCCATCGCGGTGCCCTGGTGGCCGCTCTTGGCCGCGAGGGGCGCATCCATGGCCAGGCCACGGATCACGTTGATGGCCTGCTGGTCGAGGTCGGGGGAGAGCGATGACATCGCCGGTGACACTACGTCCTTTCAGGTTGTGTCAGACACAACCTGAAAAGACGTGGTCACTCGGCCGGCGGGAGCAGCGTGAACGGAACGACGAGCCACGGTCCGCGGTCGACACGACAGTGGGCGAAGATCTGGCGGTACTCGTCGAACTCGAGCTCGCCGCGCACGAGGCGGTAGGTGAACTTGCCCGGCTCGACGGTGAAGGGGCTGACGTTGCGGGCGAGGTGCTCACCGGCGTCGGGTGCCTCGGGGTCACCGAGGTCGTGGCGGAAGACGACCTCGAACACGCCCTGGCCCGACTCGTCGGCCGGGCAGAAGATCAGTGCCACGAGGTGCGGGGCGATCGTCACCGGCACCGGCTCGGGTGCGGCCATCGAGAACATCGCCCCGGTCAGGTCGAGGCGGGTCGACGGGCCGGGCGCCTGACGCATCTCGAAGTTCTCGACGAACAGGGCCGACACGATCTGCATCCCGGGCAGGGTACCTGCGATGATCGCTGCCGTGCAGGGCGACGCCGACCGCTGGAACGAGCGGTACGAAGGCCGCTCGACCGGCGATCCGACGCCCCCGCAGGGCCTGGCGCGGATCCCGCTCGAACGGGGCGGCCGTTGCCTCGACGTCGCCTGCGGCCTCGGCGCGCAGTCACTGTGGGCAGCCGAACAGGGCTACGAGGTCGTCGCGCTCGACGTGTCGGAGGCGGCGATCACGGCGCTCAACGGTGCCGCGCTGAGCCGAGGCCTGCGCGACCGGATCGAGACCCGCGTCGTCGATCTCGACGAGGGGCTGCCGTCCGATCTCGCCGGTACGTGCGACCTCGTGATCTGCCAGCGCTTCCGCGACCCACAGCTCTACGAGCAGCTCGTCTACATGGCGAAGCCGGGCGGCACGATCGTCGTCACCGTGCTCTCCCAGGTGGGTCGGGACGCACCTGCCGGTCCGTACCACGCCCGCCCCGGCGAGCTCGTCGCGGCGTTCGCCGGCTTCGACACCGAGATCGTCCGCAGCATCGAATCCGACGGCGAAGCCACCCTCGTCGCCCGTCGTACGTGACGTCGCCCGTCGTACGTGACGTCGACCGACTTACGTGACGTCGACCGTCGTACGTGACGTCGACCGTCGTACGTGACGTCGACCGTCGGCGGCGGCGCCGTGGCGAAGCGCTATGACTCGTTCTGCGACCAGAGCTCCTCGAACTCCGATCGCATCGCGCGATGGAGCGGCTCGAGCCCTCCGCCCCTGCTGCCCTCGGCGCCGATGTCGACGCGAAGCGCCGGCGATTGGCCGGTCTGGGCCGAGAAGAGATGCGGGGTCCAGATCATCGTCTTCTCGGACATCGCCATCTGCTGGTACACGATGCCGCGGGCGACTTTCCGGACGCGGAGGCGCCGGGAGGGCCTCGTCAACTCTCCGAGCTTGTCGGCGCTGAACCGGATGCCGTCCTTCACGCCGTCCAGCTGGCTCTCGATGCGGAGCATCTGGCCCAGTGCTGCGTTGGCGGCGTCCATGAGGATGACGCGACAGTCGACACCGGCCTCGGCTCGCTCCTCGAGCAGGGACTGGAAGCCCTCGTTGCCGATCCAGCCGCTCAGCGAGATCCCGCAGAAGTAGAAGCGTTCCTCGGCGTCCTCGAGCACGCCCCGTACCTCCGGGCTCAGGTCGTCGTAGCGCTCCGCCGACCGGAAGTTCAACCGCTCCTCCCCGAGTGGCGTCAGCGACGGAGCGAACGGCACCTTGCGGTCGGCAGCGGTCTCCTGCGCGAGCGATCGTTCGGCTCGCCGCACGATCTTGACGTACTCCTCCTCGTAGATGCGCCGGGGATCCAGGTCGTACTCGACGTAGCGGATGTCCTTGACGTCGAACGGC
Organism: Ilumatobacter sp.; assembly: GCF_030065885.1. Classification (GTDB taxonomy): domain Bacteria; phylum Actinomycetota; class Acidimicrobiia; order Acidimicrobiales; family Ilumatobacteraceae; genus Ilumatobacter. The sequence goes on from NZ_JASJCS010000048.1 coordinate 15,658, forward strand.
ACGTTGTCGCCGCGGTGCCGTAGGACGATGATCGGTCGGGCCGCGGACTCCGCGATCGCCAACTCGTAGTAGACGTTCGGGTTGTTGCCGGTCAGGACGCAGACGATGAGATCGTTGCGGAGGATGTCCTCGATGAACTGATCGGTGATCCTCCCGGGCCGTGCCACGTGGTCGCCTCGAACGACGTCGTAGCGATCTCCGAGCGCGGGTTCGATGATGCAGTGGAACACGGTGTCCATGTGCCCGCGGATCTCGGAGCCGTAGTCACCGATCGGGCTGACGACGAAGCACCTCGGGCGATCGGTGGGCGCCGTGGACCCCGCAGGGGCCGGCGCCTCGCCGGGTGCTGTCTCCGTCGCCGCTGCGGTGCCGGGTTCCGACGACCCGGGGTCGATGCTCATCACGGGACCTCCTCCGGTGATGCGTGGCCGGTCTGCCAACGCTTCACGTCGTCGGCGCGCGGGCACGCCTGTGCCACCGGCTGTCTAGCTCAGTGTCCGCGTGGGAGCAAGCAGGCGAATCGTCGGCGCCAACCGCCGCCGGTGTGTTCGAACGCAACGCGCGGACCGGCACGCCCTGCGCCCTGCGTCAGTCGGAGAACGTGAACCTCACGCGGCGGTTGTGGCGGCCCTTGTTCTCGACCTTGGTGATGCGGATCGGACGCGACTGGGCGGTGTTCGACAGGTGCGTGCCGCCGCACGCCTGGCGGTCCACCCCGTCGATGTCGATGACCCGGAACGTGCCGTCGGGCGTCGGCGGGGGAGCGACGGCCCTGCTGCGCATGAGCCCGCTCTCGGGTGTCGCCTCCTCGACCGGCACATACAGCGACGTCACGACGAGACCGCGCCCGATCACGTCGTTGATCGGCGCTTCGAGGGCGCGCAGCCGGTCGTTGTCGACCTCGGGGAGGTCGAAGTCCATGCGGCCCTTCCCGTCACCGGTGATCTGCGCACCCGTCACCAGTGCGCCCGAGAACTCGTCGAAGACGAACGCGTTGAGCACGTGGCTCATCGTGTGCAACGACGCCACGCCGAGCCGGTGATCGGCGTCGACGACGACCTGCACCGCACCGGACGGTTCAGCCGACTCGTCGGCCAGCACGTGCCACCACCGATCGCCGTCGAGCTCGACGTGGGTCACGTCGGCTCGACCGCCCGACCATTCGATCGTTCCGACGTCGCTGACCTGGCCGCCGCCTCCGGGATGGAACGCCGTACGCGACAACACGACCCGTCCAGGCGCCGCCTCCACCACGTCGGCGTCGTGTTCGTACAGGTCGGGCTGTTCGTGGCACAGGTAGATCGCCATGTGGCGAGCGTAGGGCGGCGCCGCGCTCAGCGCCCTCGCGGGCCGGGTACTCGCAGCACCATCCGAAAGGAACCCGCTACCGGCACCGGACCGAAGTGGCGCGAGTCGCGCACACCCTCGAGTGCCCCGTTGTCGCTGGTGGCCTCGAAGCCGTCGCGGTGGATGTCGCCCACCCGTTTGACCAGCCAGAAGCCGGGCCGGTCGGGATGCTCGAAGACTCGCACCTCGCCGCGCCGCACGCGCTGCGACCGGATCGCCACGATGCCGTCGCCGGGGCGCAGCGCCGGCCGCATCGAGTCCTCGGACACCACGAAGCGGCGGATCGGCCATCGTCGGGCACGTTTCCCGCCGGTCATCGTGCGGAGTGTAGGTTCGGGCCCGAATCCGCCCCTCGACGAAGGAGAACCCATGCTCAGCCGCCTCTTCGCCGGCGCCACCGTCGCCCACGCCCACTGCGACCTCTACTGTGGCGTGTACGACCCCGCGCAGGCCAAGATCGAGGCGCTCTCGTGCCTCAAGACGATCCAGAAGTACCACGACTCCGACGACGAGCACTTCAAGGCCCGCTGCATCATCATCAAGGAGCAGCGCGCCGAGGAGGTCAAGCACCACCTGATGGTGCTCTGGGCCGACTTCTTCGCGCCCGCGCACTTCGAGGAGTTCCCCCAGCTGCACCAGATGTTCTGGGACGCGATCCATGGCGCCGGCGACGTCAAGAAGTCGCTCGACGCCGCCCCGGCCGAGGCGCTGCTGGCCAAGATCGACGAGATCGCCGACATCTTCTGGCAGACCGAGAAGGCCAAGGGGATGGGGGTCTACCCGCCGAGCTGAACTGTTACAGATGGTGTCAGACACCATCTGTACACCATCTGTAACACGAGGTGGCGTCAGCTGGCGGCGTCGCCTCGCATGCCGCGCCTTCGTTCGTGTTCGAACCTCAGCTCGGCCGACGGCTCGGGATCGGGCGCTCGGCGGACCGGTCGGAACAGCGCGCGCAGGAAGCGCTTGATCGAGGCGAGCGCGCCTCGCATCTCGGTCACGCGGCGTTGGCCGTTGGCTTGGCTGCTTGACTCGGGGCGAGGCGGAGCTCGTTCAGGCGGACCTTGGCGAGCCGGAACCACGTCAGTGGCTTGATCACGAACCAGCCCGGGTCGATCTGGTACCAGCGGTGGGCGAACTTCGCCGACGTCGGAGCGGCGTGGTGGTTGTTGTGGAAGCCCTCACCCGCGGTGATGAAGGCGAGCCATTGGAGGTTGGTCGCCGAGTTGTCGTACGGGCGGCGGCCGAAGTGGTGGCCGATCGCGTTCACGGCAGCAGATGCCGCCAGGTAGTAGTTCACGTGCACGAACGCGGCCAGCAGGCCGACCTGCCAGCCGAACACGACGACGAGGAACGCCGTGCCGATCAGCAGGCCCAGCCACGACCTGTCGAACAGCAGCCGATCCCAGGCGGTCGGCGCGAGGTCCTTGGCGTACTTGTCGATGTTGGCCTCGTCGTGCGCCGCCCTCCGGTACATCACGAGGTTCTTCATCTGCACGTTGAACCAACCGCTGATGGCCGGGGAGTGCGGATCCTCCGCCGTGTCGGTGTGTGCGTGGTGCTTGCGGTGGACCGCGACCCACTCACGCACCTTGATGCCCGTGCTCAGCCACAACAGCGTCTTGAACGCCGCATGGGCGGGCCTCGAGAACGTGATCGCGCGGTGCGACAGGCCCCGATGGAGGTACACCGTGGTGCAGATGTTGGCGAGGGTGGTCACCCCGATGCCGACGGCGAGAGCAAGCAGGACGGTAGTCATCGCCGCAGCAGGGTAGCAGCAACTACCTACTGGTCGGTAGGCAAGTGCTGAACAAAGTGTTAGCGTCTGCGTGCCTATGGCTGCGTCGACCCCCGCGGCGAATGACGCCGAGCGGCGATCCACGCGCGAACAGATCCTCGACGAGGCGCTCTCGTGCTTCGCGCACTCCGGCTACGAGGGCACCTCGCTCAACGACATCGCCGCCGGCGTGGGCATCCGGCGACCGAGCCTGCTCCATCACTTCCCATCGAAGGAAGCGCTCTACCAGGAGGTCTTCGAGCGCCTGCTGTCCGACTGGTTCGACCGATTGACCGGCGCCATCGCCGAGCCCGAGCGCGGGTGGGACAAGGTCGACCTCGTCCTGCGGGCCGGCTTCCGGTTCTTCGCCGACAACCCCGACTACGTCCGCATGGTGCGACGCGAGGCGATCGACGGCGGCCAGCACCTCGCGATCGACCTCGCCAGCGTCCTGCGGCCGATGTTCGATCTCGCGGCCGAGTACTTCGAACGCGAGATGGCCGCAGGCACGTTCAAGCGACAGGACGCACGCCAGCTGATGATCACCGGCTACGGCGCACTGCTCAGCTACTTCTCCGACGAGCCGTTCCTCGAGGGTCTCCTCGACATCGCTCCGCTGAGTGACGAAGCGTTGGCCGCTCGCGAGGAGCACGTCGTCCAGTTCTTCCGCGCCGCGCTCCTGCCCTGAGCGTCCGGATCGCACGCGTCGGTGTTCCGCCGGTCGAATGACCGGACCGGTGCCCCCACGCTCGATACCGTTGGCGGAGCATGAACGGCGGTCACACGCTCTCAGAATCCGCATCGAAGGCGTTGCTGACGCCATACGGCCTTCGGGTGCCCGTCGAGCGGCTCGTCGACGATCCGATCAGCGCCGTCGATGCCGCCGAGACGGTCGGCTATCCGGTCGTCGTGAAGCTCGAGGGCGACGCGATCGCACACAAGACCGAGCGGGGCCTCGTCCGGCTCGGTGTCACCGACGGCCCCGCGGTCGAGGTTGCTGCGACCGAACTGCTGGCGGCTGCCCGCCCCCAGGACGGCGACGTGCGACTGCTCGTGTCGCCGATGATCAGGGGAAACCGCGAGCTCATCGTCGGACTCGTGCGCGACCCGCAGTTCGGCCCGACGGTGATGCTCGGCGTCGGCGGCGTCCTGGCCGAAGCCGTCGCCGACGCCGTCTTCCGCCCGGCGCCGGTGGACGATGTCACCGCCCACGAGATGATCGACGCCCTCCGCACCCAGCGCCTGCTCGGGCCGTTCCGTGGTGAGGCCGCCGTCGACCGAAGGGCGGTCGTCGAGCTGCTGGTCGGCCTCGGGCGGCTCGCCCTCGAACGCCCCGACATCGTGAGCGTCGACGTCAACCCGCTCATCGTCACGCCGGACGGAGCGCCGGTCGCGGTCGACGCGCTCGTGGAGATCGGCGACGACGGCGCCGGAGTGCACGCCGAGATGCGGGGGCGACCGTCGGACGAGCAGTTCGCGGCGCTGTTCGAGCCGCGGGGGGTGCTGGTCACCGGAGCGTCGACGCACCCGGGCAAGTTCGGTTTCGTCTCGGTCCACAACCTGCTGGCCGCCGGCTACCAGGGTGCCGTGCACGCCACCAACCTGCAGGGTGAGGAGGTCCTCGGCGTGCAGACGGTTGCGAGCGTCGACGAGCTACCAGACGGCCAGCTCGACCTCGTCTTCGTCTGCACGCCGGCTGGCGCCAACCCCGAGATCCTCCGCGCCTGCGCGGCCAGGGGGATCACGGCTGCCTTCCTGACCTCGGCGGGGTACGGCGAGGCGGGCGACGCCGGCCGGCAGGCCGAGCGCGAGCTCGTCGAGCTGGCCGACCAGCTCGGCATCCTGCTCGCGGGCCCGAACGGCCAAGGCGTCGTCTCCACGCCGGCGAACCTCTGCGCGCAGATCGTCGCGCCGTACCCGCCGGCCGGCCGGATCGGCGTCGCCAGCCAGTCCGGCAACTTCGTGTCGAGCTTCCTCAACCTCGCCAGGTCGACCGGTGTCGGTGTCAGCCGCGCCGTGTCGGCGGGCAACGCCGCGGCCGTCAGCGTGGCCGACTACCTCGACTACTACGCGGGCGACGCGGCGACAGCGGTCGGTCTCGCGTACATCGAGGGGATCACCGACGGGCGGGGCTTGATGCAGCGGCTCGGTGACGCCGCCGCCCGCAAGCCACTGGTCCTACTCAAAGGTGGTGCCACCGCGGGCGGCGCACGAGCCGCAGCGAGCCACACGGGTGCGCTGGCGGCCGACGACGCCGTGTTCGACGGCGCGTGCCGGGCGCACGGCATCACCCGTGCCGCCACGGTCGAGGAGGCGTTCGAGGCGGCCGCCACGTTCGCCACCCAGCCGCTGCCTCCGGGGCCGAGGACGGTCGTACTCACCACCGCCGGCGGGTGGGGCGTCGTGACCGCCGATGCGATCACCCGCGACCCCGACCTCGAGCTGCTCGAGCTCCCCGACGACCTGCTGGCCGCCATCGACGAGCACTTGCCGTCGCGCTGGAGCCGCAACAACCCGGTCGACTGTGCCGGTGGCGAGACCCGCGACACGATCCCGACCGTCATGGAACTGATCGCCGAGCACCCCGACGTCGATGCGGTCGTCTACATCGGTCTCGGCATCCAGTCGAACCAGGCCCGCATGATGCGCGAGGGACCGTTCCATCCCGATCACGGCCTCGAACGGATCGTCGAGTACCACGAACGACAGGACCGTCGCTTCGCGGAGGCGGCCGCCGAGCTCAGCGATCGGACCGGCAAGCCGATCCTCGCTGCGACCGAGCTGGCCGTCGCCGACCCCGGCAACGCGGGTCCGACCGCCGTCCGCGACTCCGGGCGCCTGTGCTACCCGAGCGGCGATCGGGCGGTGGCCGCGCTCGGTCACCTCCACCGGTACGCCCGCCACCGCCGGCGCCGAGCCACGTGAACGGCCGACGGCAGCCGCCGATCAGCCCTGTGGCCGTGCTGGCGGTCGTCGCGCTGGTGCCGGCGCTGCTGCTGTGGGCCGTCTGGCAGTGGGCGGACGGTCGTGCCGCCGCAGCCGACGACGCCGTGCCCGAGGAGGTCGTCGGAGCGGCGCCGCCTCCGACACCGCAGCCGGCTCTCAGCACCGGGCTCTTGTCGTACCGGCGCGGCGCCGGCGAGTTGTCGCGGGACCTGAACACGAACGCCTTCCGTGCCGCGGTCGCGCCCCTGCTCAGCCGGGTGAACGACCGCTCCTGCGCCGCCGTGTCGCTCGACGGGGTCCCGATCGGCGACGTCAATGTCGGCCAGGTCGTGATCCCGGCCAGCAACATGAAGGTGCTCGTCGCCGCCGTCGCGCTCGAGGTGCTCGGCACGGAGTTCCGCTACACCACCCGCGTCGTCGGACCGGCCCCGGTGGGCGGTGTGATCTCGGGTGACGTCTACCTCGTCGGCGGCGGCGACCCGCTGCTGTCGGGGGAGTGGTACCCCGACAGCGGCCTGGACCGGTTTCCCACGTTCAACATCACGTCGGCCGATGAGCTGGCCGGTCAGCTGGCAGCTGCGGGTGTGACGCAGATCCAGGGCACCGTGCGCGGTGACGGCAGTCGCTACGACGACGAGTTCTACGTCGCCAGTTGGGGTGGCGGAGTGGCGGGCATCGAATCGGGCCCGTACGACGCGTTGCTCGTCAACGACTCCCGGGTGCTCGGCGACGACCAGCGAGGCGCCGATCCCAACGAGTCGGCAGCGCGTGAGTTCGTCCGCCTCCTGGCCGAGCAGGGCATCACGGTCTCGGGCGGCGCCGGCACGGGGGTCGCGCCCAACGGCGCGCCGGAACTCGCGAGCATCGAGTCCCAACCCCTGAGCGCCGTGATCGAGGAGATGCTCACCACCAGCGACAACAACACCGCCGAGCTCATGGTCAAGGAGATCGGGCTCGAGGCCACGGGCTCCGCGACGCGCCAGGCGGGCCTCGACGCGATCGCCGCCACCGTTGCGGGGTGGGGCGTCGACACCACCGGGATGGTCCTCGGCGACGGGAGCGGTCTGAGCCTTGACAACCGTCTCACCTGCGCGACGATGCTCGGTGTCCTCCAGCACGTCGGGTCCGAGGGTCCGGTCGGCGCCGGGCTGTCGATCGCCGGCGAGACCGGCACGCTGACCGGCATCTTCGGCGACACGCCGCTCGCCGGCCGGCTCCGCGGCAAGACCGGCACGCTCAACAACTTCCCGATCGACGAGGACCCACCGGCGGTGAAGGCGCTGTCCGGGTTCCTGCCCGTCGCCGGCGGCGGTGCGATCGAGTACACGCTGATCCTCAACGGGCCGACGATCTCGGATCAGAGCGAGTACCGGCCGGTGTGGGACGAGCTGGCGACCGCCCTGGCGTCGTTCCCTGCCGTCGCCGGCCCGGCAGAGCTCGGTCCGCGATGACACGGCGTACCCGGCGTGGGGTCCCGGTGCCGGTCCTCGCAGCCTGGGCGCTGGCACCCGCGATCATGATGGCCGGCGCATGGCAGTACGCCGAGGCCAACGTGCCCCCGACGACGACCACGACGACGACCACGCTGCCGCCACCGCCGCGGGCCGAGCTGGCGACCCCGCTGTTCTCGTACCGTCGTCATCCCTCGCCGATCGCCGATCGCGTCGCGGCGAGCGCCACGGCTCGGGCCGTTGCAGCACAGGTCGAGCGGTTCGAGGACGAGATCCCCGATGGTTCGTGCGTCCGTGTCGTCGACGGCGACACGGTGATCGCCGACATCCGACCCGATCTGCCCCTGATCCCCGCGAGCAACGAGAAGCTGATCATCGCCGCGGTCGCGCTCGAGGTGCTCGGGCCGGATCACCGGTTCCGGACCGAACTGCAGTCGCCGCGTCCGGTCGGCGGTGTGATTCCCGGCGACGTGTACCTGATCGGCGGTGGCGACCCCGTGCTGCGCACCGCCGACGTTCCCGATCCGCTCCGGTACCCGGCGTTCAACACGACCGCGCTCGAGCCGCTGGTCGACCAGCTCGCGGTCCTCGGCATCACCGAGATCCAGGGTGACATCGTCGGCGACGGCAGCCGGTACGACGACGAGTTCCGCGTGCCCGAGTGGGGCGACGACATCACCAACGTCGACGCCGGTCCCTACGACGCGCTCCTCGTGAACGACGGCCTGATCGGCCGCGGGAACTACGGCCTGAACCCGAGCCGGTCGGCCGCCCGCGTGTTCTTCGACCTCGCGGCGGCGCGCGGCATCACCATCACCGGGGCCGCGGCGAACCGCGACCGCCCGGTCGACGCCGATCTGACGACCCTGGCGCTGGTCGAGTCGTTGCCGCTCGACGACGTGCTCGTCGAGATGCTCCACACCAGCGACAACAACACCGCCGAGATGCTCGTGAAGGAGATCGGCTTCGTGCGGTCGGGGGATGGCACGCGTCCGGCGGGTCTCGAGCAGGTCAGGGCCGTGCTGGCCGACTGGGACGTGCCACTCGCCGGGGTCGAGCTGCGTGACGGCTCCGGTCTCTCACGCGACAACCGGCTGACCTGCCGCGCCCTGACGAGCGTGCTCGCGGCCGCGCCGCCCGGCCTGGTCGACGTGCTACCGGTCGCCGGTCGTGACGGCACGCTCGCGACGCAGTTCCTCGGCACCGATGCCGAGGGTCGCCTCCAGGCGAAGACCGGCACGCTGACGGGCGTGAAGGCGCTGACCGGCACGCAGCCGGCCGGCGATGGCCGGCCCGTCGACTTCTCGGTCGTCATGAACGGAGAGGGCGTCGACGATCCCGCCGTGCATCTGCCGGTCTGGACGGCGGTGATCGACCTGATCGGCGACTACCCGATCGTGATCGATCCCGACGTCGACCGGTTCACGCCACGCTGACGCCCGAACTCGTCGAGCAGCGCGCAGCGCGACGCGGCGGTGTGCCCTAGCGTCGCGGCATGGGCGTCATGCCGATGTTCCCGCTCGGGTCGGCGTTGCTGCCTGGCGCCTTCCTGCCGCTCCACGTGTTCGAACCGCGCTACCGGCAGATGATCAAGGACATCCTCGCCGACGACGTCAACCCGCCCGAGTTCGGCGTGACGATGATCGAGCGTGGCTTCGAGGTCGGCGGCGGCGACGAACGCACCGAGGTCGGGACGGTCGCCCGCATCCTCGACATCGAGGTGACCGACGACGGCCGGTACGGCGTCGCCTCGGTCGGTGCGAGGCGGATCCGCGTCAACCGGTGGTTGCCCGACGACCCGTACCCCCTCGCGGACGTCGACGACTGGCCCGACGACGGAGCCGTGCCCGACGACGTCGGTGAACGCATCTCGACGCTGCACGACCGCGTCAAGGAGCTCAACGAGAGCGTCCGGGCGCTCGGCGAGCTGACACCTCCGGCCGACTCCGAGATCAGCGACGAACCCGAGTTGGCCGTCTACCACCTCGGCGCGCTCGCCCCGCTCGGACCGGCCGACCGCTACCGCATGCTCGCGTGCCCCGGGCTGGCCGAACGCCTCGACGTGCTCGCAGCGGCGCTCGACGATGCAGCGGCTGTGCTCGAATTCCGTTCTTCGTGATAGAACCATCGGCATGGCAGACGATTCGCCAACCCCGCCCGCGCGGCGCGACGACGCCTCGATCGGCGATGTCATCGAGTACGTCAAGACGTACGCCCGTCAAGAGACCGTCGGCCCGCTGAAGGGCGCCGGACGCTGGATCGGCGTCGGTGCGGCCGCTGCCATCTGCCTCGGCATCGGCCTCTCGCTCCTGCTGCTCGGCCTCCTCCGGTTGCTGCAGTCCGAATGGGACTGGTCGGCGAGCGGCCGGTGGTCCTGGATCTCCTACCTGATCGTGCTCGTCACCTGCGTCATCCTCCTCGGCATCACGATGAGCCGGATCAACAAGAAGTACCTGAGCAAGGACAACGCATGAGCAACACCGAAACGCCCGCCAAGATCACGCCCGAGGACCTGCAGAACAAGCTGCAGAGCTTCCAGGACGGCGTCCAGGGCAAGGTCGACGACAAGAAGAGCACGCTCATGGCCGTCGGTGGCGGCGCGCTCGTCGTCCTGCTCATCATCTTCTTCCTGCTCGGCAAGCGGAGCGGCAAGAAGAAGACGACGCTCGTCGAGATCAAGCGGATCTGATGGCGCTGCTGCCACGCGCGCTGCGTCCGTCGGTCCTGATCCGCCGGAAGGCGATCTACGCCGGCCTGCTCGGCGGCAGTGGCTTCTGGCGCGTCGTCGCGGTGTTCGTGTTCGGCCAGGGCACGATCAAGAAGTTCTTCGGGAAGAACCCGGAGGTCATCGACGCGGCCAGCATGGGCAGCGGCCGCTACATGCAGCTCACCACCACCAAGCCGCTGTCGCGGCGGGCGAAGAAGAAGCTGCGCAAGGCGGGCGTCGCGATGCCGACCCTCAAGGAAGAGCGGGCACTTGCGGAGCTGTGGGCCAGCTCGCAGCGCCGGGCGTCGTGATCGTCCGGCTCCGGCAGCCCACTCGCGAGGTCACGATCGACGGCGCCCGAACCGTCAACCGGCTCCTCGACGAGCTCGACCTGAATCGTGAGTCGTTCTTGGTGATCCGGAACGGCACACTGGTGCCTGGTGACGGGCGACTCGACGACGACGATGTCGTCGAGATCCGTCCCGTGATCTCCGGTGGCTGATCCGTGCCGGAGGGAGGGTCCGATGTCGCAATCGAAGTGCCGAGTGTGTCGCGAGCCGGCGATCATCGACCTGCCGCGCCACAACGCCAACTTCTGCGCTGAGCACTTGCTCCAGCTGTGCCGGCGTCAGGTCGAGAAGGCGATCGCCGACCACGACATGCTCTCGTTCGACGACCGCATCCTGGTGGCGGTCAGCGGCGGCAAGGACTCGCTCGCCGTCTGGGACCTGCTGACCGAGCTCGGCTATCGCGCCGATGGGCTCTACGTCGGTCTCGGCATCGGCGGCTACAGCGACGTGAGCGCGCGCCATGCGCAGCGGTTCGCCGACGAGCGAGGGCTGACGCTGCTGACGATCGATCTCCGCGACCAGTACGGCTACGACGTGCCGACCGCAGCGAAGGTGACCAGGCGGGTCCCGTGCTCGGCGTGCGGCTTGTCGAAGCGGCATCTGTTCGATCGCGCCGCACTCGACGGCGACTACGACGTGGTCGTCACGGGTCACAACCTCGACGACGAAGCTGCCGTGCTGTTCGGCAACACGTTGCGCTGGGACGTCGAGTACCTCGCCCGCCAGCTGCCCGTCCTCCCGGCACGTGACGGCTTCCCCAGGAAGGTCAAGCCGCTGATCCGGCTCACCGAGCGCGAGATGGCCGCATGGTGCATCGTGCGCGGGATCGACTACCAGGTCGACGAGTGTCCGATGGCCTACGGCAACAAGCACCTCGCCTACAAGGACGCGCTCAACTCGATCGAGCGCGAGTCGCCCGGCTCGAAGGCTGCGTTCTACCTGGAGTTCGTCGACAAGATGGCGCCGCTGCTGGCCGGCACGAACAAGGCGGCCACCGGTGAGCTGCGTGCGTGCGACCGATGCGGCTCACCGACCACCGGCGAGACGTGCGCGTTCTGTCGCCTCGAAGCTCGGGTGTCCGGGCACGAGCCGGTGCCGGTCGAGATGGTGCTCAACAAGCGGGCCCGCACGGCGTACCTGGCTACGAAGGCGGCGGGGGAGTGACATGAGGTCTCTCGCACTGGGCGAACGCGTCATGCTGCTGGACTCCAAGAAGCGCCGCTACCTGCTCACGTTGGCCGAGGGCGGCGAGTTCCACAGCCACGCCGGTTTCGTGCCGCACGCCGACATCGTCGGGCAGGCCGAGGGTGTGGTCGTCAAGAGCACCAAGGGCTCGGAGTACACCGTGCTGCGCCCGACGCTCGAGGACTACGTCGTCGAGATGCCTCGCGGCGCGCAGGTGATCTACCCGAAGGACCTGGCGCCGATCTGCATGCTCGCGGACATCGGGCCCGGGATGCGGGTGTTCGAGACCGGCATCGGTTCGGGCGCCCTGTCGATGGCGATGCTGCGATGGGGCGCCGACATCGTCGGCTACGAGGTGCGCGAGGACTTCGCCAACCGTGCGAGGGCCAACGTCGAGGAGTTCCTCGGCATCGACGCGGCCGACCGTTACGAGGTCCACATCGCCGACAGCTACGAGGGCATCGAGCCGGACCACGGTCCGTTCGACCGCGTGGTCCTCGACCTGCCCGAACCCTGGCGCGTCGTGCCGCACGCAGAAGGTGTGCTCCACGCCGGTGGGGTGCTCGTCGCCTACACGCCCTCGATCACGCAGGCCATGCAGGTCCGCGAGGTGCTGCGTGGCCGGTGGCTCGACGTCCGGACGATCGAGGTGCTGCACCGCGGCTGGCACATCGAGGGTCAGGCGGTTCGTCCCGACCATCGCATGGTCGCCCACACGGCGTTCCTCACCGTCGGTCGGTTCCTCGGTCGGGGAGCCAAGGCGATGCGCACCGACCGCAAGGTCGAACGCCTCCGCCGCTGACTGAGATACCGCCCAGCGATACGCCGCTCGGACGATCGGCGGGCCGATCGATGGGGCGCACAGGTGCAGCGTCGGTGTCCGAGCGCAAGCCCCCTCCGATGCGACGGCGTCGGCCATCGCTGAGCCTTGCCGAGGCTGCTTGAGCGCGGCGGCAGCGGGGACTCGCCTGCGATCGCCGTCGAACCAGAAATATCGTGAGCAATACCAAGCGGATATCTGTGAATGGTGAAGCCTCCGGACGAGCTCTCAGGTGTTATAGCGCACGGCTCGTGTCAGCCTTCTGATAACTGAGAGATATCCTCGAGAGAGAAATGAATGAAAAAATAGTCAATATACAATGTCTTGCCAGTGAATCGCAAGGTGGATAGGGTTTGTTTACAGCAAGTCATTCTCGTCCAGGAAAGGCGGTTCGAATGTCTACCCCAACTCTCTTTGCCTTCCAGGTTTCCAAGCCTGTCGAGACCAGCAGCGAGATGTGGCAAGGGTCCAGCCACGCCATGGCGGGCGTCTATTGCACGCCCAGCCCGCAGTCCGAAGACCCTCAGTGGTGGGGCTCCTTCTGCGCCTGGTGCTACGCGCACTATCACGGCAGCTACATGGACTGCCACTGCTACCCCACGACGGGAGCCGGCTCACGGTGTGACTGGTACTAGTCCGGATTGGTGCCGGCGACAACTCCACCTCGTCACACCGCGGCCGGTGTGCGCTTCGGTGAGTGGGCGGCCGCGAACGTACACCGTACCGATGTATGGATCAGCGCCAGGAACCGCCGAGCCCTGAACCCCGTCGGCTGACGTCTCGTCAGGCTCTGGCGACGGTACTGGACTGTCTCCGCATGGTCGCGAGGGAGCGACCGTGGTCCCTCGGCGTCCTCGTTCTCTTCAGCCTGTCGGGCGGCGCGGCGCCGGCGTTGGTCGCGTGGTCGACGAGCCGCGTCATCGATGCTGCCGCGGAGGCGGTCGATGCAGGCGGATCCGCTCCGGGGTCCATCTGGATCTGGCTCGGCGTCGTCGCCGTCGTGGGAGCGGTGCTCGCCGTGCAGTCGGCGATCAGGGTCGTGATCGAGCGTGATCTGGATCGGACGGTCGCGCTACGTGTGCGAGGCGACCTGATGACCAACGTCAACGCCCTGCCCGATCTCGGCGCGCTCGAGACGCCATCGGTTCATGACCACGTGCTGCTCGCTCGAACCTACGAGAACGCGCCGGCCTCGGTGGTCAGGCAGATCCTCGCGATTGGCCAGCAGATGGTCGCCACGACGACGATCGTGCTGGTCTTGGCTTCGATCAGCGTGTCGTCGGCCGCGGTGGCGGCGCTCGCGATTCTCCCGGCAATACGCACCGAGCTTCTGCTGAGCAGAAGGCGTGCGGCGATGTTGGCCGCGACCGCCCACACGGTGCGGCGACGACAATTCTTCTCTGATCTCGTCAGCGATCTGCGAGCTGCGAAGGAGATACGTGTCTACGGCCTCGGCGAGCTGCTGGTCGAGCGGATGCGCGGTGCGTATCGAGCAATCAACGTGATGGAGCGCCGATTCGACACCGAGACGGTCCGTGCTCAGTTGGGATTGACGCTGCTGACGAACACCATCATGGTGCTGGCAATGTACCTCGGAATGAGGGACATACTCGGCGGAGCGGGCACCGTCGGTGGCATCGCAGTTCTGCTCGCGACGATTGCGAGCGTCCGGACGGCGAGCACGACGGTCGTCAACGACGCCGGGATACTGGTCGGGCTGATCCATGGCTTCGACCACCACTACGTGGTCCGAGAGCTTGCACGACCCGGTGCTCCGTCGCGGCGCACTTCTGTCGGCCGCGTGGACCGTGCCGGAGGGCTCGA
>NZ_JASJCS010000184.1 GCF_030065885.1 Ilumatobacter sp.
TACCCGGCACCCGAGCACGAGTACAGCGAGTAGGTGGGGTTCGTCCCCGTCGTCGATCTGACCGGCGACGACGACGCCGTCGCGCGTGCGATCGATGCCGCCTGCCGCGAGGTCGGCTTCTTCCAGATCGTCGGCCACGGCCTCGACCCGGCCGTCGAGGCGGCGGTCTGGGACGCGGCCGGGGCCTTCTTCGAGCTCCCCCCGGCGGACAGGCTGGCCGTTGCCATCCCGGACGGCGATGCCTACGGCTATGGCCCGTTCCTCGCCGAGCGCCTCGCCGCCAGCCTCGGCGACGACACGCCACCGGACCTGAAGGAGACGTTCTCGGTCGGGCCGTTCACGGCGATGCCCGCCGGACTCGACGACCCGGCAGCGGCGTTCGTGTACTCACCCAACCGCTGGCCGGCCGCGCTACCGGGCATGGCAGTGACGTTCGAGGCCTACTACCGGTCGATGGCGGACCTCGTCGAGCGCGTGATGTCGCTGATGGCGGTCGGGCTCGGTCTGCCGCCGGATCACTTCGACCGGTTCATCGACCGGCACACGTCCGCCATCCGGGCGCTGCACTACCCGGACATCCGAACCGTCGACGGTGCCGTCGAAGCCGGCCAGCTCCGCGCCGGGGCCCATTCGGACTACGGGACGCTGACGCTGCTGCGCCAGGACGACGCGCCCGGCGGCCTGCAGGTCCGCGACGTCGCGGGCCGCTGGCACGACGTGCCGGCCATCGACGGCGCGTACGTCGTCAACGTCGGCGACGCGCTCGAGCGATGGACCAACGACCGGTGGCGCAGCACGCTGCACCGCGTGGTGGTGCCCCACGACGACGCGACCGGTGACACGAGTCGCCGTTCGATGGCGTTCTTCCACAACGCCAACTGGGACGCCACCATCGAGTGCCTCCCGACGTGCCTCGCGGCCGGCGAGACCCCGCGACACGAACCGATCACGGCCGGGCGCCACCTGATGGAGAAGTTCCTGAGCACGCAGCCACCGTCGTCGACGTGAGCGCCCGCCCGCCGATCCGCACCTTCAAGCCGCGCCGGCGGCCGCTCAGCGATGCGCGCGCGGCGTTGCTCGAGCGCCTGGCGCCCGCGTGGTGCCTTCCCGAGACGGGGGCGCCCTTCGACCCGACGGTCACGTTCGGGCGGTCGGCGCCGCTGGTGCTCGACATCGGCATCGGCTTCGGCGACACGCTGACGACGATCGCCGGCGAACGCCGCGACTGGGACCTGATCGGTGCCGACGTCCACACACCGGGGATCGCTTCGACGCTCGCCCGCATCGAGGCGATGGAGCTGACCAACGTCCGGCTGGTGCACGGCGACGCGCTGGTCTTCGTCGAGCGGCTGGCGCCCGCCTCGCTGGACGGCATCTGGGTCTTCTTCCCCGACCCCTGGCCCAAGGCTCGCCATCGACACCGCCGCATCGCTTCCGAGTCGAACATCGAGACGTTCGTCGCGCTGCTCCGTCCCGGCGGCTCGCTGCACGTCGCGACCGACATCGACGACTACGCCGCCCAGGTCGAGCGGGTCTGTGGCTCACATCCCGCGCTCGACGGGGGAGTGGTGCCGCGGCCCGGCTGGCGCCCTCGCACCCGCTACGAACGCAAGGGCATGACGGCGGGCCGACGTGCGATCGACCTGATCTACCGGCGCGCGTGAACCGGCCTCAGGTGGGGGGGAGCGCCGGCGTCCGCACGTGATTCTGTTCGCCGCGCCGGGCGAGCCGTGGCGACTCGATCCGTCGAGCGTCGCCTTCGGGGCGAGCGCGCGGAAACCCGGGCTGCGGTACCGTTGCCGCCATGTCGGTACCCGAGGCAGTGGCGGCGAGTCGGCGACCGCGGCCGCTCCTCTCGCAGCGCGCCGAACAGCAGCTGGGGGCACGCCATCGCGAGGTGCTCGACCAGCTCGAGTCGCTGTTCCTGCGCGAGGGCTTCTCGGGCTTCAGCGTCCGCGAGCTCGCGGCCCACGTCGGCTGCTCGCGCCGCACGCTGTACGAGCTGGCACCGTCGAAGGACGAGCTCGTGCTCATCGTGTTCGATCGCTTCCTGCACCGCGTCGGGCGTGCGGCGCTCGAGTCGATCGACGGCGACCGGCCCTTCGCCGACCAGATCCGCGCGTACTTCCTGGGTGGGATCGAGCTGCAGCGGATCGGTCAGGTGTTCGGCGAGGACCTCACGGACGAACCGGCCGCGCGGCGCCTGTTCGACCGCCACTACGGCTACGTCATGGCCGTCGTCGAGCAGCTCGTGCGCGGTGGCATCGCGGCGGGCGAGTTCCGCCCGGTCACGCCGGCGGTCGTCGCCGGGGTGCTCGCCGGCAGCGCCCAGTTCTTCAACCAGCCCGACGTGCAGACCGATCACGGGCTCGACCTCGAGCGGGCGGTCGACGAGTTGCTCGACCTGGTCGTCCGTGCGGTCGAGGTCTAGTGGTCGGTCCCGGGCGTCCGCTCAGCCCCGCATCTGAGCGTTCAGCCGTTCGACCGATTCGATGAACTCCTCGATCATCTCGTAGACGACGCGGGTGGCCGACTTGGACTCGTTCATCGTCCCCACGATCTGCCCGACGTAGTAGTTGGCGAGCTGCTCGGCACCCGAGCCCTCGCGGTGTGCCGCGCGATCGATGCGACGGATCGCCTCGTCGACGAGGATCGGCTGGAGCGGCATCCCCAGCGGATCGGGGGTGTCGTCGCGCTCCCACTCCTCGGTCCACGCCGTCTTCAGCTGGCGGGCGTGCTTGCCCGTGCGCGAGCGAGAGCGGATCGTGTCGCTCGAACGGGCCTCGAGGAACTTCTGCTTGACGACGGGGTGCGTCTCGGCCTCCTCGGTGGTCAGCCACACCGATCCGCACCACACGCCTGCCGCGCCCAGCGCCATCGCCGCCGCCATCTGCCGACCGCGGCCGATGCCGCCTGCGCCGAGCACGGGGGTGTCACCGCATGCGTCGACGATCTCGGGGATCAGCACCATCGTGCCGATCTCGCCCGTGTGCCCGCCCGCTTCGGAGCCCTGGGCGATGATGACGTCGACGCCGGCGTTGATGTGACGCTCGGCGTGCTGCGCCGCGCCGGCGAGGGCGCCGACCAGGCGTCCTTCTTCCTTGACCCGCTCGATCATGTGCGCCGGGGGAGGGCCGAGCGCGTTGACGACGATGGCCGCCTGCCGGGCGAGCACGATCTCGAGCTGTGGGTCGGCCCGATCGGCCGAGAACGGTGCCGCTGCGTCGGCGCCGCCGACGAGGCCGCCGCCGCCGTCGTCGTCCGGGAGCTCGGGCACGTCGTAGCGGGTGAGGATGTCGTCGACGAAGCGCCGATGCTCGTCGGGGATCATCGCGACGAGGTCGCCGAGCTGCATGCCGCCCTGATCGGACCCTGCGTACTTGGCCGGCACGATGAGGTCGACGCCGTACGGCAGGCCGTCGAGCTCGTCCTCGATCCAGTCGATGTCGATCTCGAGTTGCCGGTCGCTGTGGCCGGCCGCGCCGAGCACGCCGAGCCCGCCCGCCTTCGACACTGCGACGACGACGTCTCGGCAGTGGGTGAACGCCAGGATCGGCACGTCGATGCCGAACATCTCGGTGATCGCTGTCTTCACGAGTGAATCCCCCTCGGTCGCGACACCAACGGTACTCGGCGGCCCCGATCGGTACCCCGCCGGAAGCCGCTCCGCGCGTCCCTCCTCCCGAGGGTCGGCCGCCGGCCACCCGGTGCCGTATCGTCGCCACGGTGCACCGACCCCTCGACGGCATCCGGGTCATCGACATGACCTCGGTCGTGATGGGCCCCTTCGCGTCGCAGATCCTGGCCGACCAGGGAGCCGACGTGATCGTGGTCGAGGATCGCCGGGGCGACACCAACCGGGCGATGGGTCCGGGCGCCCACGAGGAGCTGTCGGGCGTGTCGATGAACCTGATGCGCAACAAGCGCAGCGTGGGCCTCGACGTGAAGCTGCCGGCCGGCCGCGCCGCGCTCGGCCGGTTGATCGCCACGGCCGACGTGTTCCTGACCAACCTGCGGCCGGCGTCGCGGGCTCGAGCCTCGATCACCTACCAGGATCTGCGCCGCCACCGGAGCGACCTGATCTACTGCGCCGCCGCGGGGTACCCCGTCGACTCCGACCTCGCCGACGCCCCGGCCTACGACGACGTGATCCAGTCGGCGTCGGGCATCCCCGATCTGTTCGAGCGCGTCGAGCTGCCGCCGGTGCTCGTCCCGACGCTCATCGCCGACAAGACGGTCGGCCTGGTGATGGCCCAGGCGGTCACCGGCGCGCTGTTCGAGCGGGAACGCACCGGCGAGGGCCAGGAGATCGTGCTCGCGATGAACGAGGTGATGCGCTCGTACCTGCTCGTCGAGCACGGCGCCGGCGGGATTCCCGAGCCCCGGCTCGACCGACCCGGCTACCCGCGGATCCTCACCGCGGAACGCCGCCCGCAACGAACCGCCGACGGTTTGATCGGCGTGCTGCCGTACGACCGGCACCACTACGAAGCGATCTTCCGGTGGGGCGGCCGCGACGACCTGCTGGGCGACCCACGGATCGAGTCGCGCCACTCCCGCATCCGGCACGGCGACTCGCTGTACCGCGAGGTGGCGGCGATCCTGCGCCAGCGAACCACGGCCGAGTGGCTGCCCCTGCTGACCGAGGCGGGCATCCCGGCGACCGCGGTCGGGTCGATCGACCACCTCGTCGACGAGCTCCCGATGGACGAGCATCCCCACGCCGGTCGCTACCGGGTGACGCCCCCGATCGTCGGCGGGGATGCCGTGATCGATCGCCCGGCACCGCTCCATGGCGAGCACGGCCGCGAGGTCCTGGCGGAGCTCGGCTACTCCGACGCCGAGCTCGACGGCCTCGAGGCCGACGGCGTGCTGTTCGAAGGGTTGTGACGATCGGCCGTCACCTGCGGGTGGGCGGTTGGCTACCGTCGACCGCGTGAACGACAGCACGATCGGCCGGCCGCGACGCGTGGTCGCGGACCTGCCCTCCTACCGGCCCGGCAAGGGCGCCAAGCAGGCCGAGGACGAGCACGGCATCACCGACGCCATCAAGTTGGCCTCGAACGAGAACCCGGCGGCGCCGCTCGACCCGATCCTCGACGCCATCGCTGCCGCGGCGCGCGGCGTCAACCGGTACGCCGACCACCGTGCGACGCCGGTGCGGGAGGCGCTCGCCGCCAAGCTCGGCGTCGACGTCGCCCAGGTCACCGTCGGCAGCGGCTCGTCGGGCATCCTCCAGCAGCTCTTCTTCGGCTTCGTCGACCCGGGCGACGAGGTCGTCTTCCCCTGGCGTTCGTTCGAGGTGTACCCCGTCTTCACCCAGCTGATGGCGGGCCGAGCGGTCCAAGTCCCGCTGGCGGCCGACCTCGGCGCCGACGTCGGCGCGCTCGTCGC
>NZ_JASJCS010000185.1 GCF_030065885.1 Ilumatobacter sp.
GGCTGCGACGAGGAAGGCGATCTCGGTCGGGTCGCCGCCGACGGCCCAGCGGCCCGTGGTGTCGAGGTGGAGCGAGGCATCGTTGGCGATCGCACCTGCCGCCACCACGAGCTCGACCTCGTCGATCGTCACCGTCGTCACCGGAACGGGTCGAGCCGACATCACCGGTCTCGGCTACGAGCCGGTCGGTGGGCTCTACCGTGACTACCAACCGCTGACCGACGAGGTGCTGATCGACGAGGTCGAGCTCGTGGTGGCGGCAGGTGCGATCGCCAACGATGCCTCGCTCCACCTCGACACCACGGGCCGCTGGGCCGTCGGCGGCGACCCGACCGAGATCGCCTTCCTCGTCGCAGCCGAGAAGATCGGGCTGCTCCAGTCGCGCGACCCCGGGTACGTGCGCCACGACGAGGTGCCGTTCGATTCCGAGCGCAAGCTGATGTCGACGCTGAACCGGGAGCGCCCGCCGAGGCGATACGGCGACGCCGCGACCGAGCTGGTGCTGTTCACCAAGGGTGCTCCCGACGTCCTGGTCGAGCGATGCACACACGAACGGCGCTCGGGCGCGATCGAACCGCTCACCGACGGACGGCGAGACGACTGGATGCGGCGCATCGACGAGCTGGCGGACGAGGCGCTGCGCACGTTGGCCGTGGCGTATCGGCCGGCGACGACCGACGAGCCCGCCGACCCGACGATCGAGCGGGATCTGATCCTGCTGGGCTTCGTCGGCATCGTCGACCCGCCGCGGGCCGAGGCCTACGACGCCGTCGACGACGCGCAGCGAGGCGGGGTCCGGGTGATCATGATCACGGGTGACCATCCGCGGACCGCGGGGAGGATCGCGGAGCAGCTCGGCATCTCCACCGGCGATCGACCGGCCGTGTCCGGTTGCGAGCTCGCCGCGATGTCCGACGACGATCTCGCCGACGTGGTCACGACCGCGAGCGTGTACGCGCGGGTCGAGCCCGAGCACAAGCTCCGCATCGTCGAGGCGCTCCAGCAGCACCGGCAGATCACCGCGATGACCGGTGACGGTGTGAGCGACGCGCCGGCGCTGGAGCAGGCCGACATCGGCGTCGCGATGGGCATCAACGGGTCGGAGGTCTCCAAGGAGGCCGCCGACATGATCCTCGCCGACGACAACTTCGCGACGTTCCTGCGAGCGGTTCGTGAAGGCCGCGAGATCTTCGCCGACATCCAGAAGTTCCTGCGTTACCTCCTGGCGTCGAACACCGGGGAGGTGCTGGTCGTGCTCCTCGGCGTGCTCCTGGCCGTGCCGCTCGGTCTCGGTGACGCGTCGGGTGAGCTCGCCGTGCCGCTGCTCGCCACCCAGATCCTCTGGATCAACCTGGTGACCGCCAGCGCTCTCGCGCTGGCGCTCGGGGTCGATCCGTCGGTCGAGGACGTCATGGCCCGACCCCCGCGCCCGTTGACCGAGCGGGTCATCGACCGCGAGATGCTGGTCACGATCCTGCTGGTCGGTGGGGTCACCGCGATCGTCGGCCTCGTCGCGCTCGATCTCGAGCTGTCCGGCGGCCTGCTCGGTGGCTCGGGCGACATCGAGACCGCCCGCACGATGGTCTTCGTCACGCTGGTCCTCTCCCAGGTCGTCAACGCGTTCAACGCCCGCTCCGATCGTGTCAGCGCGTTCGTGCGGCCGTTCGACAACCGGCTGCTCTGGCTGGCCACCGCGGTCACCGTGGTGTCACAGGTCGCCGTCGTGCACGTCTCGCCGCTGGGCGCCGCATTCGGGACCGAGCCGCTGACCCTGACGCAGTGGGCGACGTGTGCCGGACTCGCGAGCGTCGTGCTCGTCGCCGACGAGATCCGTAAGCTCGTCGGTCACGGGCGAGATGCGGAGGTATCCCACGCGTGAGGGCACCGGTTCGAACGCCGGCGATGCGCACGGTGTGGTTCATCGCGCGCCAGTTCCTGCTGGTCACCGGGGCCGCGCTGTCGTACTTCGCGGTGCGGAACATCACCGAGGGCAAGCAGTCGACCGCGGACAAGAACGCCCGCCGCCTGCTCGACCTCGAGGAGTCGATCGGCGTCGCGGTCGAGCGTTCGATCCAAGAGGCGATCGAGGGTCGCGAGCTGATCGTCGACCTCTCGAACTGGATCTACATCTGGGGACACTGGCCGGTGCTGATCGGCAGCCTGCTCTGGCTCGCCATCGCCCACCGCGACGACTACTACTTCATGCGCAACGCGATGTTCATCTCCGGCGGGATCGGCATCGTGATCTTCGCGCTGCTCCCGATGACGCCGCCGCGCCTGTTCGGCATCGAGTACGTCGACACCGTCACCGAGCGGTCGAACTCGTACCGGGTGCTCCAGCCGCCCGGCCTGGTGAACCCGTACGCCGCGATGCCGAGCCTGCACTTCGGCTGGAACCTGCTGGCCGGCATCATGTGGTTCCGTCTCGGCCGGAGCCGCTGGTGGGGCCCGCTCGGCGTCACGATGCCCCTGGCGATGGCATGGGCGGTCGTCGCGACCGCCAACCACTGGGTGCTCGACGTGGTCGGCGGCGCCATCGTCGCGCTGTCCGGACTGACGATCGAGTGGTGGTGGGCGTCGCGCCGGCGGCTCCGCGGTGACGACGGTGACGGCGGTGACGGCGGTGACGGCGGTGGCGAGGCCGGCGGTGCCGAGACGGTGTCCGACGCGTCCGGAGACGTGGACACGCCGCCGTCGGGCACGGGGGGCGGCGTCGTCGCCGGCGAGTCGTGACCTTCGGCACTGGCGCTGCCGGGGAGAGCGCGAGCACGGTGGATGTGGACCCCTGAGAGGAGAAGCCGTGAAGGCCCACACCATTGTCGTCGGATACGACGGTTCGGCTGATGCGCGCAAGGCGCTCGATGTTGCGGTCGATCACGTGGCCGACGATGGTGTCGTCCACGTCGTGACCGCGTACCACGAGTTGTCGAGATCGCAGCTGATGGAGGTCATGGCTGCGATGCCCGACGAGTACCGACAAGGGTTCGACCCGAGCGCAACGGTACGCGGCTACCTGCGCGACGCCGAACTGCTCCTCGATGACGAGGGCGTCGCCCACGTCGGCCACTTCGTCGACGAGCATCCCGCCGCCGCGATCCTCGATCTCGCCGACGAGGTGGCCGCCGATCTCATCGTGATGGGCAGCCGCGGGCTCGGTCGCGTCCAGCGCTTCCTGCGCGGCAGCGTGTCGGCGCGGGTGGCCAACCACGCCACGACCAGCCTGATGATCGTGCACCATGACGACGCCGACCGTCTCGAGCACGCAGGGGGACACGGCCGCGGCACGCACGGCACGGTCTCCGCCGCCTGACGGCAAGAAATCACCCGCCCCGACGTATCAGGGCAGCCGGCCATGCCTCTGTGGAGGTATGACGCCATCCCAGTCGCCACGAGTCTGCGACGTAGAGTCACGAAGGTGGTGGGTGAACTGCGCTTTTCCGATGACGACACGCTGGCCCGCCTGGTCGACAGTGCTCGAGCCGGCCACGAGGCGGCGTGGAACGCTCTGGTCGACCGCCTCCAGCGCGTGGTCTGGAAGTCGGTGAACATGATGACCTACGACCACGAGGTCAGAAACGACGCATTCGCCGCCACCTGGCTCCGGCTCGCCGAGCGGCTCGACACGATCCGTGAACCCGAGAAGCTGCCCGGCTGGTTGGCCACCACGGCGTGCAACGAGGTCCGCCAGATCCTCCGCCACCGCGGCCGGGACACGGTCTCGCTCCACGACTCGCGGACCAACGGTCTCGGCGACATGATCGACACGCTCGCCGACGACACCGGTGAGCACGCCGCAGGGCTGCTGCGAGATGAGCAGCGTCGCCACGTGCGAGACGCGTTCTGGCGGCTCGACGAGGCCTGTCGCGAGATCATCACCGTCCTGGTCCTGGCTGATCCACCGGTCCCGTACGACGAGGCGAGCGAGCGGCTCGACCGTCCGATCGGTTCGCTCGGACCGTCGCGGCGGCGATGTCTGGACAAGATGCGGACCGCCCTCGAGCACCAGGAAGGAGCCGGCGCATGAGCGACGAACTCCTCGATCTGATCGATGACGCATTCGATCCGGGGCCCGTGCCGCCGACGCTCACCAGCGTCGCCCGCGATGCGTTCGCCTGGCGACGTGCGGACGCAGAGCTCGCCACCATCCTCTTCGATTCACGCACCGACGAGCTCGTCGGCGTGCGCGGCACGGCGACCGACCGCACGTCGATGCGGTTCGGCACCGACGACGGCGTCGTTCGCCTCCACCTGACCGCGGCGACGCTGATCGTGATGCTCGACCCGCCGCGCTCGGTGGTCTGCCGCATCGCGACCGACGACGGCGAGGGGCGGCGGAGCACCACCGAGCATCGAACCGACGAGCTCGGTGAACTGGCGATCGATGCGCCGGAACTACCACTCCGACTTGAGGTCGAGCTGCCGAGTGGTACGGTTGTGACCCCCTGGGTCACGGGCTAGT
Source organism: Ilumatobacter sp. (assembly GCF_030065885.1). Classification (GTDB taxonomy): domain Bacteria; phylum Actinomycetota; class Acidimicrobiia; order Acidimicrobiales; family Ilumatobacteraceae; genus Ilumatobacter. The sequence continues at coordinate 4,460 of NZ_JASJCS010000185.1, forward strand.
GACCGACAGCACATTCGCGGGAACCACCCACAGGAAGCGCGGGACGGGCGGGCCGTCTCGGGGAGCGACGTTACCAGCGGTCGTTCCCCGAGACGGCTGGTAGCCACCTCGGGTTGCGACACCCCGCTGCAGGCGGTCAGTGGGGATTGACGACGGTCCCGAGGCCGGGTTGGCGGAAGTGGCCCGGCCGATCGAGCAGCCACGTCGCAGCATGCCCCGGTCGGCCGGAACCGACGCCCAGCTCGGGCGAGGGGCTGAGCATCTCGCGACCACCCCGCGTCATCCACTCCCACGCGATCGACGCCGCGACGATGGGCGCCGAGAACGACGTACCGCTCCAGGTCGCCCACCCGTCGAAGTCCTCGCCGTCGAAGGCCGCCTGGTCGCTCAGATCGAAGAACGTGCTGACGATGTCGACACCGGGGGCGCAGGCGTCGACCCAAGGGCCGTAGTTGGTGAACCACGCGGGGCCTGCCGGCCCCAGTGCGCCGACCGCGATGACGTTCTCGAACGAGGCCGGCCACGTCGGCCGGCACGACGCGTCGTTGCCGGCCGAGCCGACGAAGACGACCCGCTCGTTGATGAGCTCGGGCGGGTCGTCGAGATCGGAGGCGGTGCGGTGGGTCGCCTGGATCTGGGAGATGGCGCGGGCGATGGCGATGGGCGGGTCGTCCTCTTCGCAGAACCCGCCGAACGACATCGACACGATGTCGTACGGGTCCTTGCCCGCAGCTGCGAACTTGTCGGTCAGCGAGCGGGCGATCACGACGTCGTCGGTGTCGCCGAACGAGGTGAGCGCTCGCTCGCAGTCGACGTGGGCGCCCGGAGCGAGGTTGGCGATCAACCCTGCGATGAACGTGCCGTGGCCGGCGAACGGGTCGAGCACCTTGTTGCCGTCGACGTCCCAGTGGTCGGGGTCGCCGATCAGTGTGATCCGGGCGAGACGAGCCCTCGCCGCCGTCAGCGCCGTGGGGTGGGGCGGGGGCGGGCCGGCGGGCGGCACCACTGCGACGTCCTTGTAGATCCCCGTGTCGAGCACGAGGATCCGGCAGGTCGACCCGGTGATCGCACGGCGGAACGATCGCTCGTAGAGCGGCGCCTCGAGGGCGGGGCGTGCAGAGCTGAACCGTGGTGCGACCGACTGCAGACCCCAACCGCCGCAACTCGGAGCACCACAATCACACCCCGCACCGTGTCCGGGGTTGGG
>NZ_JASJCS010000186.1 GCF_030065885.1 Ilumatobacter sp.
CGTTCGCGCGGCGGGCGGCGTGCAGTTCGTCCTCGTCCACGGTCCGCCGGCTGAGCCGGCGACGTGGCACGGGGTCGAAGCGGTGCTGACCTCGGCTGGACACGGCGTCGTCGTACCCGATCAGCGGCAGGTGCGGTGTCGGGCACTCGGCGGCGGTGGCGAGGTAGGTGGTCTCCGCCTGCCCGAGCGACACCGACGTCGTGGCCGGCCACAGCGGTGCGGGCCTGCTGTTGCCCGGTCATCGCGACGTGCCCGGTGACGGCGTCACTCGAGCGAGACGATCTCGCCGAGCAACGCGAGGAACCCTGGTGCGTGCGGGTTCGCTGCTCCGTACTTCGGCGTGTAGGCGTTGATCGTCCCGGCCATCGGCAGCGTGATGCCGGGAATCCTCACCAGCGAGCCTGCGTCCAGACGCGCTTGTACCGACCGTTGCCACCCGAGTGCGATCCCCTCGCCGCGTTCGGCCACGTCGAGGCAGACCTGGTACGAGCTGAAGACCAGCGCTCCGTCGACGGCAGGGGCGCCCACGGCGAACGCGTCGAACACGTGCTGCCAGGTCGCCCAGCTCGGATTCGAGTACTCGACGTGCAGCAGCGGCAGGTCGGCGAGATCGGCGGCATCGAGCGGTGGCACACGAGCTGCGAACGATGGTGAGCACACCGGGAAGACGTCCTCGTGAGCGACGAATCGGACGTCGTAGGCGCTGGACTCGTGATGGCCGTACTGCAGCGCGATGTCGAACTCCTCGCGGGTCTCCTCGATCGCCTCACACGACGAGATCACCCGGATCGTCAAGTTGGGGTTCCTGCGCTGGTAGTCGCCGATGACCGGCACCACCCATGCCGCTGCCAGGGACGGGTCGGCAAGGATCGTCAACGACTCCTGCCCGACGGCCCTTCGCCGGATCGCCTCTGCGGTCGACGCCAGCTCGCTGAGACACATCCGAACCGAGGCGGCGAGACGTTCGGCATCGTCGGTCGGCGTCACGTCGTATCGTCCGCGCTCGAAGAGGCTGACTCCCAGATCGCCTTCGAGCTCGCGGACGCGCCGGCTGACGCTGGCCTGCGACAGGAAGAGCTCGGTGGCCGCCCGAGTGAAGTTGCGGTGCCTGAACGCCGCCTCGAACACCACCAGCGTGGCAAGAGGCGGCAGCCGTCGCTCGAACTCAGACATCTGATTTACGAGTGCCTGCACTCGAACAACGAGCTTCTGCCTGCATGTCTCGCAGGATACGTTCCTCGCAGATCGAATGTCTCGCGGCGAAGGGCTCAGCGATGGAGATCAGGACGCAGGACGACGAACGTCACGCCGGGGCGGTGCCGCGATGGGTGGGATCGTCGCTCGTGCTGGCGTCAGCGGTCATGTTCAGCTGCTCCGGAGTGCTGACCAAGGCGATCGACGCCGGCAGTTGGACGGTACTGACCTGGCGCGGCCTCATCGGCGCCCTCGGCATCGCGGCCTACGTGTGGTCGCGCAACCGAGCGAGGCCGGTCCGCGACACCTTCCGACTCGGGACCGGGGGCTGGGTGCTCGCCGCCGTCGGCGGGGTGGGATCGGTGACGTTCATCGTGGCCTTCAAGCACACGTACGTCGCGAACGTGTCCGTCATCTACGCGACGATCCCGTTCGTCGCGGCCCTGCTCGAGCGAGCCGTGTTGTCCGAACCGATCCAGCGCCGGACGCTGGCCACGGCGACCACTTCGTTGATCGGCGTCGTCGTCATCGTCAGCGGGAGCCTCGGCTCACCCAATCTCGACGGTGACGCCGTCGCCATCGCCATGGTCGCGCTGAACGCGTTGTACATGGTGCTCATCCGGACGTTCACCGACACCGATGCGCCGCTGGCCGCGGCTGCGTCGTCGTTGCTGCTCTTCGGGGCCGGATGGTTCGCCGCCACGCCGCTCGATGTGACCCGACGCGACGCAGTGCTCCTCGTCGTGTTCGGTCTGGTGTTCGCGGTCGCCACGGTCTTGTGGACGGAGGGCACGAAGCTCATCCCTGCGGCGGAGTCCGGGCTGCTCGGGTCGGCGGAGACGCCGGTCGCGATCGCGATGGCGTGGGGGTTTCTGAGCGAGGCGCCGCCAGTGACCAGCGGTGTCGGGGCGGCGGTCGTGCTGACCGCGATCATTGCGCACGCACGCGCCGACTTCCGTCGCGACGCAGCGTCGGGCCAACGCCTCGGTTGATCGCCCGTCGCCTTCACATCCCGTCGGGCCGTGCCGCGGGGAGGCGGGGCCGGTCCCTGACGTCGGGCTTGCCCGGGTCGGACTCGTCGGGCACAGTGGGTCGGTGGGTGACGACGGCAAGGTGCTGACGGCCGAGCAGATCGACCAGTTCCGCGAGCTCGGGTTCGTGTTCCCGGTCGAGGTGTTGACGATCGACGAGGCGGCCGAGGCCCGCGCCCGTCTCGAAGCGCACGAGGCGTCGCTCGGACATGCAATCGGGCCCGACCAGCGGACCAAGTCGCACTACCTGTTCACCTGGGTCGACGCCATCATCCGCAACGAGCGGCTGCTCGACGCGGTCGAGGACCTGATCGGGCCCGACATCCTCTGTTGGGGCACGATCTGGTGGATCAAGGAGGCGCACTCGCCGAGCTACGTCGGGTGGCACCAGGACCTGCAGTACTGGGGCCTCGACACCGACGACCTCGTGACCGTCTGGGTGGCGCTCGCGCCGGCGTCCGAGGCGGCGGGCTGCATGAGCGTGCTCCCGGGCAGCCACCGCGAGCGGCTCGAACATCTCGAGACCTACCACGAGGACAACATGCTGACCCGCGGCCAGGAGCTGACGATCGACATCGGCAGCCGGTCGCCGGTCGCCATGCCGCTCACGGCGGGCCAGGCGTCGATCCACCACGGCCGCTCGGCGCACGGCTCGGGACCCAACACGACCGACGATCGCCGGATCGGCCTGTCGATCCAGTACATGCCCACCAACACGCGCCAGACGCTGGCCGAGTGGGACACGGCGGCGCTGGTGCGCGGCGTCGACGACTACCACCACTTCGAGCACGGCGCGCCGCCCGTATCCGACTTGCATCCCGACGCGGTGGCGTTCCACGCCCGCGCCGCCCAGGCGCTCCGCGAGCTCATCTACGTCGGTGCCGAACGGGACGTCGAGTCGACGTTGTAGCCCGCGTCTCGAGTCGCGACCTGGCTGCAATCGATCCGCTCGATGATCACCCGAGCGACGCCGCGCTCGCCGTCTCGTCGAGTACTCGGACACTCCGTGCACGATCTGGCAAGGTGGCGCATCCGAGAACGCAGCGTCAGATCGAGCCCCAAACGGCCGGCCGTCGTCATGGCGCTGGCCTGCTGCTTCCTGCTGGCGTGCTCGGGCGCCGCGAACGACGACGACATCGCCGGGGACGACCCGATCGACACGACGGCCGCCGCCGACGGCGACGCCGACGATGCCGGCCCGGCGGCCACGGTCGCGTCGGGCGTCGATCCCGTCGTGAGTGCGGACGCCGACCACGCCCAGACGCTCGACGCGCTGGTCCGGGTGCTGCCGGCCGATACGCGTGGTGTCGCGGCCGTCGACGTCGAGGCGCTGCTGTCGGCTGGATCGTTCGCCGACGTCACGGCCTGGATGGGCGGCGAGGGCGCCGACCCGGCGTTCACCGACATGTTCGGTGCCGTCGGAGCGCTGGCGGCGAGCGTCGACGTACCCCGCGTGATGGCGAGCGCGCTGCTCGCGCAGACGACCGACGCCGCAGACGGCCTCTTCCTCGTGGCCCGGCTGCGGGGCGAGACCATCGACGAGGTGGTCGCCGGACCTGGGCCGACGCCGGACGGCAGCTACGGGCCGGCGAATCGGCAGCTCTACCTGGACGTGAACGGGAACCATCTGACGCTGCTTCCGGGCGGTGTGCTGGTCGTCGGGAAGGCCGCCGCCGTGGAGTCCGTCCTCGACGTCGTCGACGGGGAGAGCCCCAGCGGCGCGAGTGCGATCGTCCCCTTCCTCGGTGCGCTCGTGGGTGATGCCCATCTGAGCTTCGCGTACGGCCTGCCGGCACTGTTCGACGACGTGACGCCCGATCAGTCGCTCCGCGGCGCGGCCGTGATGACCGGAGCGCTGGACGTGGTCGGCGGCGAGATCGGCGGCGAGCTGGCGTTCCACACTTCGAACGCCTCGGAGTTCGTCGATGCCTACAACGCGCTCAACCTGCCCTCGACGCAGGGGGACGACCCGGCGGAGCAACCGCTCGTCCTGGCCGATCCGGTTGCGGCGGGCCTCGGCCAGGTCGTCGTCGCGCTCCCTCCGAGCCCGCTCGAACCGAGCCACGACGAGCTCCGCGAGTCGCGCCACGTCTTCAAGAAGCTGTTCGCCGGCATGGAGGCGCTCGCCTACGCAGAGCGCGTCGCCGAGCGCACGAAGCCGGCCTGGCTCGACTTCGTCGTCAGGAGCGAGGCGGACGGTGGTGCGCCGCCCTCGCCGGGCTCGGTCTACATCCGCTGGGAGTTCCGTGACCAGGCCGCGATCGAGGCCTTCGAGCAGAACGAGCTCCCCGCCGGCTTCAGGCTCGCTCCGACCCGGTTCCTCGAGACCGACGACCCCGAGGGGGAGTACTTCCTCGCCCTCAACATCTACAACGCGGGCGGCGGATCGATCGTGACCGGGGCCCGAGCCGAGTGGGACGTGTTCGTCCACGGACCGGAAGGTGCCGATCCGAACGCCGGTGAACGCCCTCGCTTCCACGTCGTCGAGGTGCTGGCCGAGGAGGTGTCGGCCGATTCGCGCGACCTGCTGACGCCGGCCCAGCCGCTGTCCCACGAGCTCGTCGACGGTGTCGTGGTGTCGAACATCGGGCGCTTCGACGGCGACGGCGAGGTTCCCGTGTTCTCGACGACGTTCCCGGTGCCCGACCCCGAGACCGCCGAGGTCGCCCGGTTCACCAGGGAGATGGCGATCGGGAACGACTACATCTACTGGGCTCACGGGGTATCCGACCGCGTCCTGTACAACGCCACCACGTTCAACCACGACGCCTACTTCGTCGACACCACGCAGCTCACGTTCACCGACGACTCGCAGTGGGCCCGGTACCTGAAGCCCACCGTCAAGGACGCCGTGTACTACGTGAACGACCTCGAGTACGTCGCCTCACCGATGGCCAACCTCGACTCCGACCACCTCGACATCACGCCCGAGTGGCTGGCCGAGCTGGTCGCCTTCACGACCAACGGCCACCAGTCGGGCCTGATGCGCGCCGCCGTCGAGCAGTTCTTCCGGGGCGAGGCCGACCCGTTCGTCGGCGTGAACATCGCCAACGACACGCCGACCACGTACTACAACTTCGAGGTCACCGACCCCACCGGGCTCGAGGCTGCGCTCGCCCTGCCGCCCGGCCACACCCTCGCCCCGACGACCCTGTTCGAGGGCGGACCCAGCGGTCACCACCTGACGTTGTCGGTGTACGAGATCGATGACGCGATGGAGGGGATGCGTGCGGAGTGGAGCGTCTACGTCGACGACGGCAGCGGTCGCCCACCGCACCTGATGATCGTCGACCTGATGACCGAAGAGGTCGCCTTCGATCCGCTCGGCATCGTCAACCTGCCGAGCGACGTCCGCCACGAGCTCTCGGAAGGTGAGGTCCGCACCCGGCTCTCCTCGGCGACGGTCACGTTCGAGGCGACGTTCGACACGGCGGG
>NZ_JASJCS010000187.1 GCF_030065885.1 Ilumatobacter sp.
CATCACGCCGGGCACCTCGGTCGGGTACTGCAGGACGAGGTGCAGGCCGGCGACCGCCCGTCGCCACGCCGGCATCGCCAGCACGTCCTCGCCGTCGAGCGTGATGCTGCCCTCCAGCACGTCGTAGCCGGGCTTGCCCATGATGACGGCCGAGAGCGTGCTCTTGCCGGAGCCGTTCGGGCCCATGACCGCGTGCACCTCGCCGGACTCGATCGTGATGTCGATGCCGCGAAGGATCTCGGTGCCTCCGACGGCGGCCCGCAGCCCGGCGATCTCGAGCGTGCTCATGATCCACTCCCTTCGACCGTGACGACGACCTCGCCGTCGACGACGCGGGCGTCGTACACCGGCACGGGCTGCGTCGCAGGCAGCGTGTTCGGTTCGCCGGTCGTGAGGCTGAACGCACTCCCGTGCTTGGGGCACTCGAGCTCGAGCTCGTCGCACCACACCTCGCCGCCCGAGAGCGACACGTCGGCGTGGCTGCAGACGTCGCCGATCGCGTAGACGTCGTCGTCGATCCGTACGACCGAGATCGCCACGCCGTCGACGACCGCCTTGCGCGCGGTGCCCGGCTCGATCTCGGAGAGTGCGAACACCGACGTGCCCGCTCGAGACGTGCTCATGCCGTGACCTCCGTGCCGATGTTGAGCTTGGCCGCGACCCGCTCGCGGAGGCCGGCGGCGAGATCGGGCGCCGGAAGTTGCGAGAGCACCTCGTCGAAGAACCCGAGCACGACGAGTCGCTCGGCGACTTCGGGCCGGATGCCGCGGCTCTCGAGGTAGAAGCGCTGCTCCTCGTCGATCGGTCCGACCGTCGATGCGTGCGAGCACTTGACGTCGTTGGTGCGGATGTCGAGGTTGGGCACGCTCTCCGCCCAGGCGCCTTCGGAGAGCGTCAGATTGCGGTTCGTCTGGTGGGCCGACGTGCCGCCGGCGTGCTCGCGGATCTTGATGAGACCGGTGTAGACGCTCACCGCCTCGTCCTGCACCGCGCCCTTGAACAGCAGATCGCTGGTGGTGTGAGGTGCGTCGTGGTCCTGGATGGTGCGGAAGTCGTGCATCTGGTGATCACCGGCGAAGTACAGCGCGACCTGCCGCGTCGACGCGCCGGCGCCGGACACGCGGGCTTCGGTGCGGACCCTGGCGTAGTCGCCGCCGAGCGCCACCGTTGCGAGCAGCGTGGTCGAGTCACGCTCGCCGACGGCTTGCTGATGACCGATCGACCACGCGTCGTCGCTCAGCTCGTTGACCGCCAGGTAGTTGACGCGCGCCGCCGGGCCGGCGACGAGTTGCAGCACGGGGACGACGAGCGCCGCGCCGTCTGCGGCAGAGACGAACCGTTCGACCACGGTGACCTGGCTGTCGGCGCCGGCCTCGATCACGAGGCGTGGGCACACGAGGGCGCCACCGGCCGGCACGGTGTGCGTGATGACGATGGCGTCGGCAACCGTCACGCCGGCCGGGACCGTGACGGCGACCTGCGAGGCGGACTCGCGGTTGATCGACGCGAAGACGTCGGGCGTCTCGCCGTCGAAGCGGTCGATCACCTCGCCGCCGACCACGACGTTCGCACGGAGGACGTCGTCGGGCCCCTCGATGGTCGGGACGTGCTCAGCGAGATGGTGCGCAGCGAGGTCGAGGTCGGCGATCCGGCTGTACCGCCAGATCTCCTCGTCGGGCGTGGGGAGCTCGATCGCATCGAGCCGGTCGAGATCCAGAACTGACATGGGCCGTCAATTCTACTACCGCCGTAGTGGAAATCCGGCCGACCGACGTGCGAAATCGCGGATGTCGGGGTGGCTGTTGCCTAGGAGGTCCGCTTGCGTCGGAAGAACCGCCGCCAGCCCCGGCGGCGTGCCTCGGCGTCGATGCGCTCTTGGTTGACCTCGGCCATGATGCGGGCGCCCGCTCCGTTGAGGATGTCTTCCGCCTCGTCGAGGAGGGCGGCGGCAGAGCCGTCGTCGAGGCTCGGCGGCTCGGGGGGCGTGGGCGGCACGACCAACGTGCCGTGGGTCCAGGCCGCATCGGCGAGACGACGCTCGTACCCGGGACAGTTCTCGGGGCAGCGCCACGGCGCGTCGGGCGCGAGGTCGATGTTGCACTTCCGAACGGTGTCCCCGTTCGGGTAGGTGCGACTCTCGAAGTTCTTGCACTCCGTCCGCATCGGCATCGACCGCGAGGCTACCCCGATGGCGGCGGCGAGGACGGTCGAGGTCGGCCACGTGCCAACAGAGTCCTTGGACACTCGGCAGGAACGGTGTTCTCGTGATACGACGGGGAGTGTGAACGCGCACCGCAAGCGCGTGGATCTCGCCGCTCAGACCTGTCTGGTCGCGGGGTTGCTGGCGGGCTACTTCGCGCTGCGGCGACTCGTGGAGGGTTCACGGCAGGACGCGCTCGCCAACGCCGACGCGATCCTCGAGGTCGAGTCGGCGCTCGGGATCGACATCGAGCGCTCGTGGAACTCGTTCGTGAGCGATCGACCGTGGTTGGAGGCGGCGTTCGACGCCTCCTACGTCTGGCTGCACTGGACGGTCATCGCAACCGGGCTCGCGACGGTGTGGTGGCGCGACCGACCCGCGTATCGCGTGCTCCGCAACGGCCTGATCCTCGCGGCAGCCATCGGCATCCTGGTGTTCTGGCGGTTCCCGGTGGCGCCGCCACGAACGCTCGACGGTTACGTCGACACCGTGTACGGCGGTGGGCTCGACGCCGATCTCCGACCACCGGGGGGTTCCAACGTGTACGCGGCGATGCCCAGCTACCACGTCGGATGGCCGCTGGCGGTCACCTTGTACGCCGCAACGACGTTCTCGTCACGTTGGGCGCGAGCTGCGATCCTGCTCCCTGCGCTGGTGCTCGCACCGACCGTGATCGTCACCGCCAACCACTTCGTGCTCGACGTCGTCGCCGGGGTCGGCATCTCGCTGAGCTGCGTCTGGGCGGCATTCCACTGGGAGCACCGGAAGCGGTGGATCGACGCAGGGTCGTGGGCGGGGCGCGTACGCTGGCAGCCGTGAGTCACAGCCCGTAGATGCCGGCAACATCCGGGAGACCCGCCCACGAGGGCATCGGGTCGGGATTCGGGCAGACGGCCTCTGGTGCGCCACCGGCGGTCCACGGTTGCACGCAGGGCTTGTCGTCGAACGCGCGGACGTGACGCGAGAGCCAGTCGGCGACACCCCACGAGCCGAGCTGCGTCTCGTGCACCCCGTCCGCGGTGAACCACCCCACCGACGAGCGCGTGTACGCGTCGAGGTCCCAGAGGCGCACTTCGGGGTAGGCGTCGGACGCCACCTTCTCGCGGAGCACGCGGTTCATCTCGCCGTAGTTCGAGAGCGTCCCGCCGCTGCCGGGGAGGGTGTACCCGACCTGCGACCGGTACGTGACCCACATGATGTGGCGGAAGCCCTTCGCACGAGCCGCACCGACGACGAGATCGAAGTCCGAGGAGAAACGGGCGTGCCAGTCGTTGTAGCCGACCGCGACGACGAGGAGCTCCTCGGGCCCGGCGCTCGGCAGCGCGAGGATCTCCTGCTGCGCGGTGAGCGGGGCGTACCCCTCACGGCCACGGCACGACGCCTGCACCAGCCGCCGGCACGATTCGAGCTTGGCGATTGGTTCGAACCCCTGCAGCCCCCCGAGCGCGCCGTTCCACCGCACGCCGGCCATCGCCGAGTCGCTGATGATCGTGACCCGACGCGGGAGCGGCGGCCAGTTCGCCGCGGCACGCCTGGTGGCAGCGACCGGCGTTCCGGTGAACCAGCCGGTCACGTCGACGACCAGGTGGGTCGCCTCCGACGCCGCGATGGCGATGCCGGCCTCGCTGACCTGGGCGATCGACGAGTTGGCGACCGTGCGGAGGCCCGCGTCGTAGTTGACCGTCGACGACGCCGGCGCTCTCGTCCGCGCCGGGTACATCGTGACGAAGCCCGGTGCCTCGGTCTGGGTGACCGTGACGTTGGCAGCGATCGAGCCCACCGGGCCGCCGGTGATCGCGGCGACGTCGAACTCCCTCGTTCCGCCGTCCCACAGGCGCGGGCCGCCGGACGGTCCGTGCGACAGGCGCGTGTCGACCAGCCGGGTCGGTGCCGCTCCGACGAAGAGGCCGTCGGTCGAGACCGGCGCCGTCGGCCCGGTGAAGTAGCCCGTGATGTCGACGATCACGTGGTTGCCCTTCAGGGTGAACACGTCGAACCCGTCCTGGCTAACCGGCGCGATCACCGAGGCCGCGCGCGTCTGGTTGGCGGCATCGGCGTTCAGGACCGAGGCGAGGGGTCGGGTCCCGCCGGCCGGATAGGTGGTGAAGAAGTCGGGCCCGTTGGTCGCCGTGGTCGTGATGTTCACCGCAACGGCGACCGCGTCGGCCGGGACGTCGGGCACCACGCGCACCGAGCTCCGCGGCGCGGGCCGGTGGGTCTCGCGAGTGTCGACGAGCCGGTGGATGTCGACGGGCACGAACCGGCCTGCGGCCGAGCCCTCCTCGGGCGCTGCCACGAAGTAGCCGCTGACGTCGACCACGAGATGGGTGTTGGCCAGGGTGTAGAGGGCCACGGCGCCGTCGTGGCCGAGGCGCGTGAGCTGACCGTTGGCGATGACCTGCCCAGGTCGGTGGTTGACCGTCGACGCAGTCGGCCTGGCCGTCCCGGCCGGGTAGGCGGACACGAAACCGAATCCCTGCGGCTCGACCGCGGTGACGGTCAGGGCGGCAGCGACCGCATCCTCGCCGACACCGCAGCGGCCGGCGACGTCGATCTCGACAGTGCTGTCGGCACGGAGCCGTCGCGCGGCGTCGCGCGAGTCGAACAACCGGCACGGCTCGACGGAACGGAACGCGGCAGGGTCGTTGCTCGATCCTGCGCCGGAGGACGTCGATGCGGGGACCACCGCGAACGCAGAGCACAGCGCGACGAGCGCGGCGGTGATGCGACGGGGCGACCCCCGCCGGAGGAGTGGGCGCGCGCGTGCGGCAGCGGCATCCATGCGCAGATCATCGGCATCGATCGAACCCTCCTTGACCAGCGATTCCCGGAGGAACCGTCGGCAGACCCAGCCGGATCCGACTTGGTCGGTCGGTCCGGCGAAGCCCGATCGACTCAGCCGACCGAGCCCTCCATCTGGAGCTCGATCAGGCGGCTCCACTCGACCGCGTACTCCATCGGCAACGTCCGCGTGATCGGCTCGATGAAGCCGTTGACGACCATGCCCATCGCCTGCTCTTCGGAGAGGCCGCGGCTCATCAGGTAGAAGATCTGCTCGTCGGCGATCTTCGAGACCGTGGCCTCGTGACCGATCTGGGCATCGCGCTCTCCGACCTCCATGTAGGGCAGGGTCTTCGAGACCGAGTCCTCGTCGAGGATCAGCGCGTCGCACTGGACGTGGCTCTTGCAGCCCTCGGCACCCTCGTCGACCCGCACGAGGCCGCGGTAGGTGGTGATGCCGCCGTCCTTGCTGATCGACTTCGAGACGATCTTCGACGAGGTGTTCGGGGCGGCGTGCACCATCTTGGCGCCGGCGTCCTGGTGTTGGCCCTCGCCGGCGTAGGCGACCGAGAGCACCTCGCCGGTCGCTCCCTCGCCGACGAGGTACACCGACGGGTACTTCATCGTGAGCTTCGAGCCGATGTTGCCGTCGATCCACTCCATGTGGCCGCCGGCCTCGACCCGGGCCCGCTTGGTGACCAGGTTGTAGACGTTCGGCGACCAGTTCTGGATCGT